>JBHWSH010000098.1:0-37782 GCA_043427135.1 Marmoricola sp.
ATCTGGTCGGCTTCGTCGAGGACCAGGAAGCGGATGGTCGACAGCAGCTCGCTGTTGCGACTCAGGTGGTCGACCAGGCGGCCCGGAGTGGCGACGATGACCTGCGCGCCCTCAAGGAAGAGCAGGGGCGCATCGTCTCCGCGCTCAAGGAGGTCACCGGCGACATGCGGATGGCGGAGGAGAAACTCACCGCCATTGCGGACACCACCAGCGAGGTCATGGCCCGCAAGGACCAGGTCGGCCGCGAAATCGAACGCATCGACCGCGCCCAGCAAGTCGTGCTCACCGACCATCAAGTCGACTACCTCGACACCGAATACCGCCAAGTCGCCAACGAAGGCGACCTTCACGAGTTCCGCCACGGCGGCTGGGCCAGGCTCAAGACCCGCCTCGGTGACCAACTCAAGGGCGCAAACGACAAGGTCAACGACAAGACCCGCGCCCTCGAAGCCACCTTCCGTCGCTACCTGGACCGGTGGGAAGAACCCAACCTGTCCGAGTCGGTGGAGAACTACGACACGTTCCGCCGCATCTATGACGACATCATGGCCCGAGGTCTCGCCGACCGCCGCGCCGAATGGTCCAAGCGCCTCACCGACTGGTCCGGGCAAGACCTCGTGCCGCTCGCTGGCGCATTCAGCATGGCCATCGAAGAAATCCGCCAACGGCTCGACCCGGTCAACACCATCCTCGAACGACTTCCCTTCGGTGCCCACCGCGACCGGCTCCGCATCGACCTGCGCGAACTGCACCGCGACGACATCGTGAAGTTCAAGAAGGAACTGCGCATCCTGTCCCGCGTCAACGCCGACGACTTCACCGACGAGCAGATTCAGAACTGGTTCAAACGACTCCGCAAGTTCATGTCCGCCATCCGCAAGGACACCACCGGGAAGTCCACTCGCGACCGCGACTACTTCCTCGACGTAAACCGCCACATCGAAATCACCGCCGTCGCCTACGACCCCATCACCAAGGTCGACCGGTCCACCTACGCCGCCCTCGGCGGCAAGTCCGGCGGCGAAACCCAGGAACTCGTCGCGTTCATCGTTGGAGCAGCGCTGCGGTTCCAGTTGGGCGACGACACCAACACCCGGCCCCGGTTCGCTCCCGTCTTCCTCGATGAAGGATTCGTGAAGGCCGACAGCGAGTTCGCCGGGCGAGCCGTCGACGCGTGGAAGGGGCTCGGGTTCCAACTCATCATCGGTGCCCCGTACGGACAGTTCACCGCCCTCGAACCCCACGCCGAGCAGATTCTCTACATGTCCAAGAGCGACAAGGGCATCTCCTACGTTAAGCCGGTCCAACCCACCAGCAAGCCCGCCGCCACCAGGGCTGCGGGCTCCGAGGTCACCGGATGAAGACCCCAGAGGCGGTCCTCGCCGACATCAGGCGGCGGTTGGACAACACCTGGGCCGACCACCTCGCAGGCCAACCCGCGTGGCCACACCGGTTCCCCCTCGGCACGGACTCCAAAAGCGTCCTCGAAGCAGAATGGCAAGACACCTACCAGCCGCTGCGCCGCACCTGGGCTGACTGGGCGCGGAAACACCCCGCCACCACACTCCACACCGAACCAAAACGCGTCTACTCCACCACCCAGGACCTCCCCGTCGGCCTAACCATCACCACCATCGACGCGGCTGCCCGCCTCGCCGGAGAAGACTGGCCCACCCGACTGGAACGTGCCACCCACCGCCTCACAACACTCCGCCAACGTCACCCTGACCTGGTCAATCCCAGCAAAGTGCTCCGAGCCGTCGACCGGTACACCGAGACCGACTTCGGGCTACTTCTCACCGTCGCCGACTGGTTTAGCCGCAACGACGCCACGGGCCTCACCCCACGACAGGTCCCCATCCCCGGCGTCCACGCCAAATGGCTCAAGAGCCACCGCTCACTCCTCCTCACCCTCACCGGACGAGAGACCCTCGGACTCCTCCCCGAACACCCGCCACGCATCCACTTCACCTACCTCGACCCCGACCACCGGGCCGCAGGCGGACGGGTCCACGACTCCGCCACCGTCGACGACGCATTCGCCCCGGCCTACCCACCGCAGGTCGTGGTGATCTCCGAGAACAAGGACACTGCCATCCATTTCCCGCCCATCCCCGGCGGCATCGCCGTCGAAGGCGACGGGTTCGGAGGCAAGACCGCCGCCGCGTTCCCCTGGCTCACCAGCGCACCGCACCTCTACTATTGGGGCGACATCGACGCCCACGGCTACGAAATCCTCAACGGGTGGCGCGCCGACGGAGTACCCGTCACCAGCATCCTCATGGACCCCGACACCTACGAGACCTACGAACCGTTCGGCACCAACACCGACAAGAACAACCAGCCCCTCCGACCCGGTGTGCCGAAGGCGCTGCCGTGCCTCACCCCGGACGAGCGAGCCGTCTACGAACGGGTCCTCGACGCTGCCCACACCGGACACCGCCGCATCGAACAAGAACGCATTCCGCTCGCCGTCGCCCACGCCGCCGTCAAAGCACGCCAGTCATGACCGACGATGGGACCAACGGCACCGGCTACGCGGCGTGTCGCGGAGGTTCGGGCTACCCGTGAACATGCCGGTCAACCGGTTCACAGGTAGCGGCATACATCTTCGGGTTGACACTCGGCCGGATTGGCATGCGTGGCGTCGGCTCGTAGTTGGGCGACGTTTGCGCGGAGCGCGTGCAGGTCGGCGATCTGCTGGTCGAGGGTGGTGAGGCGGTCGTCGAGGAGTTCGGCGACGTGACGACAGGGAGCGGTCCCGGCGTCCCGGATGTCGAGCACCTTGCGAATCTCCGCCAGTGTGAGCCCGGCCGCGCGGCCACGCCGGATGAAGTCGAGCCGGGCGATGGCGTCGTCGCCGTAATCCCTGTATCCGCTGGCGGTGCGTTCAGCGGGCGGCAGCAGGCCGCTGTCCTCGTAGAAGCGCAGCGTCTTCGTCGTGGTCCCGGCGAGGGATGCCAGTTCTCCGATGCGCATGCCGATCTCCGCTCTGACGACTTGACCTTCTAGTGCGCTGGAACGTCCATGGTGGATGAACGAACAGGCGAACACCAACCGAAGGAGATGCAGATGAGCGCGGAGTACGACGTTGACTTGGCCGTCATCGGGTCGGGAGGAGCCGCGATGGCGGCAGGGATCGCAGCCCGCAAGGCAGACGCCAAGGTGGTGCTCGTCGAACGCGGCGCTCTGGGCGGGACATGTGTGAACGTCGGCTGCGTTCCGTCGAAGACCCTGCTGGCTGCTGCCGGGACCCGGCACGGTGCACTGGCGAACCCGTTCGACGGCGTCCCCACCTCCGCCGCTGCGGTTGACCTCGGAGCGCTTGTGGCGCAGAAGGCTGAGTTGATCGACCGGCTCAAGCAGCACAAGTACGCCGAGGTCGCCGACGCGTGGGGGTTCCCGGTGATCTCCGGTGAGGCTCGGTTCACCGACAAGGACACGTTGGAGGTCGACGGGAAGCCGCTGAGGGCACGTGCCTACGTGATTGCGACCGGCTCGCAGCCCACGGTCCGTGGCATCGCCGGGATCGAGGATGTGGACTACCTGACGTCGACCACGGCGATGGAACTATCCGAGGTGCCCGAGTCGCTCGCGGTCATTGGCGGCGGCTACGTCGGGATGGAGCAGGCGCAACTGTTCGCCCACCTCGGTGCTCGCGTAACCGTGGTCGGACGATTGGCCCCGCATGCGGAGCCGGAGTTGCGGCAGGTGATGGCCGGGGTGTTCGCCGATGACGGCATCACCGTGCTCGCCGAACACGCAACCGGTGTCGAGGCCGCCGAGGACGGCGGCGTCAGGGTGATGACCGCGTCCGGGGAGGAAGTCAGCGCCGAGCGGCTGCTGGTGGCGACCGGCAGACACTCCGACACGTCCGCCTTGGACCTGGCGGCAGCCGGAGTCGACACCGACGAGCGGGGCTTCGTCGTGATCGATGAACACCAGGCCACGTCAAACCCGCGTGTGTACGCGGCAGGCGACGTAGCGGGCACCCCGCAGTACGTGTACGTCGCCGCCGACTCCGGACGAGTCGCCGCAGCCAACGCGCTCGGACACAACGCCCCCCAGACCGTTGACTACACCGGTCTGCCATCGGTGATGTTCACCCGGCCACAGTTGGCCTCCGCCGGACTCACCGAGGAAGAAGCACTCAAGCAAGGCCACGAATGCGCCTGCCGCATCCTGGCCTTGGAAGACGTCCCCAGGGCGCTGGTGAACCGCGACACCCGTGGCGCGTTGAAACTCGTCGCCGACGCTAGCACCGGCAAGGTCCTGGGCGTCCACGCAGTCGCCGACGGAGCAGGAGAGATCATGCTCGCCGCTACCTACGCGATCAAGGCGCAGATGACCGTCGACGACCTCGCCGAGACCTGGGCTCCGTACCTGACCATGGCCGAGAGCCTGCGGATCGCCGCCGGACTGTTCTGTAACGAACTACCCACCTCCTGCTGTGCCTGACCCGGCCCGGCCCGCCGCTCTCGGAGCCCTCGCGATGGTTGTTGCTGCGCCGGGCATGCAGTGCTGCTAGCGGTCGGACTTGGTGGCATCACAGCGCTAGCGCGTTCGGGTTCTCCGCGCCCAACCTGGAGTACCCACTCAGCACCAACGTTCGCGGGTTCATCGCGCTCCTAGTGTTCGGCCTCGCCGTAGCCGCGAGCGTCGAGACCGGCTGGGCAATCATGCGACGCCTGCGCTAATCGCACCGGCAAGGTGTGTGAGACCGAACCGGTCGGCGGGCCCCCGACGCCGAACTTGAAACAGGGCTGCTGTTCACTGACCTCCCGAATGCGCAACACCGGCGTAGCAGTCGGCCGCGCCCTGAATCCCCAGGTTCGCCGGTACCTCAGTCATGGCAGCACCGGCCGATGCCTGTGGAGGAACGACATAAGCGTGTCAGCACTGACATCAGTTGACGTGACCACTGTCAGGTACATGTCGCCCAACATCGGCTGACCGGCTCGCCGCAAGCCGGCCGGTGTGCCCGGGGCTCGATCAGGGGTCTCCCCGATGTGCACGCGCGCGGACTCAAGGCACAGTGGAGGTATGGCCCGGACTGCCCCGGCCGTGGAGGAGTCAACACGATGAACGACGTCCAGCAGGGGATGGCGCGGCGAGGGCTGGTGCGTCCGCGACGCGACCGAGTGATCGCCGGCGTCTGCGCCGGTCTCGGTCGACGCTTCGGTATGGGGCCGTGGGCAGCGCGACTGCTGTTCGTGCTGGTCCTGATGGTGTTGCCCGGCAGTCAGATCCTGATCTATCCGATCCTGTGGATCTTGATGCCCAACGAAGGGACCGCGAACCCCTGGACCGACCCGACGACCTACCGGCCATAGGCCGGATCAGCACGCAACCCCAGCCGCGACCCCAGCGCGCAGACCCTCAGGCCGAGCTGACCGCGCTCTCGATGCGCTGGAGCGACTTCTCCATGTTGCGCTTGGTCATCCCAGCCAGACGCGTACGGATGACCGCGCGAGAGAGGGGCCGCTCGGTGCTGATGTCCCAGGTCTCACGCACCCGGGTGCCACCCTCGACCGGTTCGAGCTCATAACGCCAGGTGCGCCCGGTGAAGAGCTTGTCCAGCGGCGCAGGTGCGAGTGTCTGCCACGCGATGAGCCGACCCTCGCGGAACTCCCGAACCACGTTGCGAGTGGCGTAGGGCACTCCCCACTTCATGTCCATCCCGAAGGAGTCACCCAGGCCGACTCGTCGGCCACTGCTGCGCGCCTTCACTACCGTCCCGGAGCCATCGAACTCTGTATGCCGCTCCGGGTGCGCGAGCAATTCGAAGATCGCTTCGGGAGGAGCGGGGATGACGCGTTCCACGGTGAGCCGGTCGTTCTGCATGAGCGCGACGGTAGCAGCGAGCCGAATTGCTCAGACCGTAGCGACCCGCTAATCTTAAGCGAGATACTCAACTTAGTGAGAAGGACCCAGTCCTGTGTGGATCATCGCCGCCTTCGCCCTCGCCGGCGGGCTCGCCCAGCTCGTCGACGGCACGCTGGGCATGGGCTTCGGCGTCACCTCGGCGACCGTGCTGCTTTTCCTCGGCACCGCGCCAGCGACCGCAAGCGCCGCCACCCACGCGGCCAAGCTCCCCACGACGCTGGTCAGCGGTCTCTCTCACTGGCGCGCGGGCAACGTGGATCGGGGCGTCCTCCTCCGGGTCGCCGTCCCGGGCGCGATCGGCGGCTTCCTCGGCGCCGTCGTGCTGAGCAACATCAGCCTCGCTTCGGCCAAAGGCTGGATGTCGGCACTCCTGCTTTTCTTCGGCTTCGTGATCTTCGCCCGCTACGGCCTGGGCCGACGCGTCATCACCCCGCCGCGCAATGGTGAGACCGGACGCTGGCTCTCCCCGATCGGCCTGCTGGGCGGATTCGTCGACGCCACTGGTGGCGGCGGCTGGGGTCCCGTGGTGACGCCGAGCCTGCTCACCGTCACGCGACACGAGCCGGCCAAGGTCGTCGGCACCGTCAGCCTCGCGGAGTTCGTCGTCGCGGTCTCGGTCTCCACCGGCTTCCTCGCCGGTGCCGCCCAGCACGGCATCCCGTGGCTCCCGGTGCTCGGCCTCACCCTCGGGGGCGTCCTCGTCGCGCCCATCGCCGCCCGTCTGGCCGGGCGCCTGCCGCACGGACTGATGGGCACGCTCGTCGGCGGACTGGTGATCCTCGTCAACGGCATCACCGTCGTCGCAGCCCTCGGCGGTCTGCCCGGCTGGGCCGACGCCGCGCTGCTGACGATCGTCGTCGGGGTGACCTCTCGGGTGGCGTACGCCGCGTGGTTGCGTGAGCGCCGCGAGCCGGCCGCTCCCGTCGAGGACGAGCTCGCGTCCGTCAGCGCCTGAGCAGCTCCGCGAATGCGGGCGCGGACCAGCCGGTCGCCGACCGGGCCGGAGACGCCGGGAGCTCGCGGCCGCCGTACACCACCTGACTGCGCTCGTCGGCGTACTTCAGCCAGGTCAGCGTCGGCCCCTGGCCCTGCCCCGGCTTGTCGTAGTCGCACACGCCGTCGGGGAACACCGCCTCCATGCGTGCCCACTGGGCGTCGGTGAACGGGATCAGCAGGAAGCTGTAGTCCGCGCGGTCGAGGGGCTTCAGCGTGCAGGCGAGCACATCGTTGGTGACCGGTCCGCCGGCCTCCTGCCGCGGGGTGCTGAGGTTGGTCTGCAGCAGCGGCTGCTCGCAGACCGCATCTCCGCCAGGCAGCAGCTTCATGTTGAGGCCGGGCACGTTCTCGCACCGGTCGGTGACGTCGGCCGGACGGTCTTCGACGATCTTCTGTGCCAGCGGCACCCTCCGGGTGTCGGCCTCGACCGCGGCCAGCCAACGGTCCATCGCGTAGAGCGCCTCGGTGGCCCACCGGACGTCACCGATCAGCGGGACGGTGCCGAACCACATCACGCGGTTGTCGGTGTGCCCCTGCTCGCGGAGCAACCGGTGCTCGGTCCACCAGGCGTGCGAGTAGTCGTGCGCGACCCCGGGGTCCGGTCCGCCGTGGTTGATCATCGCGACGTCGGAGAGGTTGTTCGCCTGGTTGAGCAGGCCGGTGCGGTAGGCGTTGGCGATCGCCTGCTCGTCTCCGGCGATCCGTTCCGGGATCGGATCGGAGTTGATGTCCAGTCCGCCGATCTGCTCGTTGAGGTCGAGGAACTGCTCGGCGGTGATGCGGCCGCTCTTCAGAGCGTTGAGCCCGTACTGCACGCCGGTGTTGCTGAAGGGGATCCCGGCGAAGCCGCGCCCGGCCGCCTTCTCCCACTCGCTCCAGTCCGCTTCGGCGCGGATGCCGAGGGGGTTGGCCATGATGTCCAGCACCGAGCAACGCACGCCGCCGGGGTTGATGTCGGAGTCGAAGCGCGTCGTCGGATCCCCGGCGACGGGCTCCTTGGTGCCGCTGCAGTCGTTCTCCGGGTTCAACGCCGCCTTGAACAGTCCCTCGTCGGCCACGACCGCGTTGATGTGGGTGAGGTGGCCCTCGACGTCGGCCATCTGCGTCGGCAGCCACACCACACCCTGCTTCCAGCGCGACGGGTCCTCGAAGTACTTGCGCATCAGGTGGTAGTCGGCGAACTGCGCACCGGCCGACAGGGTGTCGGGGTAGGAGCAGCTCGTGATCAGCCCCTGGTAGATGCCGGGGTAGGCGTTGGCGATCGTGTGCTGGGCGATCGACCCGCCCGAGCAGCCGGTGCCGATCGTGTAGCGGAGGGGACCGTACTGCTCGACCAGACGCTCCTTGACCATCATCATCGACTCGGCCTCGACCACGACGTTGCAGTTGTGGCCGGTGTTGTTCAACGCCGTCGACGCGACCGCGAAACCGCTGCCGAGGGCTGCGATGTAGCTGTCCTCGATCATCGGGAAGTCGCCGAACGTGCCGGAGTAGTCGGCGAACTTCGGGGTGCCCGGGGCGTACGACGCGCCGCAGTTCCCGCCATGGGTGACGAGGAGCTTGCGGTTCCACTGCTCCTGCGGCTTCCACGGCTTCCACGTGGCGCCGGGGGTGAAGAGGGTGAGGATCGAGTAGCGGTCGCGTGCCTGGAAACCGTCCTCGCGGCGTACGACGAACGGCACCTCGACGCCTTCATCGGTCGTGGTCGTCGCCACGTCGTCCGGCGGGCTCTGCGGGTCGTACTCCAGCAGCCCCTTCTGCATCGGGTCGGTGCTCTTGTAGAGGTAGGAGTAGGTCGGCGGCTCGTTGCACTGATCGTCGACCGCGGTCTCCTGGCATTGGTACGGACCGTGCTGCGGCCCGGAGAAGATCGGACCGCCGTTGGGGTGATTGGTGATGACGGCGCGGCCGGCGTACCCCCGCGCCTTGCCGCGCAGGACGTTGTCGCCCTCCCGCAGTCCCTTCAGCAGCGCCTGGAACTCGCCGTTGGGTCGCACGCGGAACCTCTTGGTCACGTCCTTGCCGTTGAGCCGGATCTTCAGCGTCGAGCGGTCGAGACGCTTGGGGAGCTTCATCGCGACCAGGACGTCGCCACCCGAGACCAAGTCGGCCCGGTTGGACAGCACACTGAACTTCAGCGGCTTCTTCGCCTTGGACGGCTTTGCCGGCTTGCCGGGCTGGGGCTTCGCCGTGGCCACGCGGGCGTCGAGTGGGGCGGGCTCGACCGCCTGGGCTCCCAGCGGGGCGAGGGGCAAGGCAAGGGTGAGAGCGGTGAGCAGAGCAGCGGTACGACGCACGGTGGTCCTCCAGGTCGGTTGCAGTCCCAACGATGGCGTACGCCGCGGGGCTACGCGAGGCCTCGCCTCGAGTTGCGTCGGGGGAATGTCTGGCACCCGGTCCGGGTTGTCTCGACGTGACCGAACTGCGCCTTTCCGTGCTCGACCTCGTCCCTGTCCGCAGCGATCAGACGACGGGGGAAGCGCTCCGCGCCTCGATCGCTCTGGTGCAGCAGGCCGAGCGATCCGGGTACGAGCGCTACTGGGTCGCCGAGCACCACAACATGCCGGCTGTGGCCGCCACGAATCCCGCGATCCTGATCGCGATGCTGGCCGCGGCGACCGACCGGATCCGCGTGGGATCGGGCGGTGTGATGCTGCCAAACCACGCGCCCCTGGTGGTGGCCGAGCAGTTCGCCCTGCTCGAAGCTGCCCATCCCGGTCGCATCGACCTCGGCATCGGACGCGCGCCCGGCAGCGACCCGGTGACCAGCTGGGCGCTGCGGCACGGTGCCGGCGGGGTCGAGGCCGACGCGGTCAACCGGTTCCCCGAGCACGTGGCCAACGTCGTGGCGATGATGGACACCGGCGGCGTCGCCCTCGACCTCGGCGGCCGCACCTATGCACTGCACGCCACCCCGCGAGCAGTCTCCGCCCCCGACGTCTGGTTGCTGGGGTCCTCGGACTATTCAGCCCGACTGGCCGCACAGCTCGGCCTGCCCTACGTCTTCGCCCATCACTTCTCCGGCTCCGGCACGGCCGAGGCGCTGGAGCTCTACCGGACGGGCTTCCAACCCAGTGAGCACCTCGCCGAGCCGCGCACCTTCCTCACCGTCAACGCCTGCGTGGCGGACACCGTCGAGGAGGCCGAGCGACTCGCCCGTCCGCAGCTGCTTGCCATGCTCTGGCTGCGCACCGGCGGCGACCTCCGGCCGCAGCTGAGCGTGGAGGACGCCGAAGCCGTCGAGCTGCCCGCCCAGCACCAGAGCCTGTACGACGCGATGGCCGCCCGCTGGGTGATCGGCACCCCGGAAGAGTCCTGGACTCGGCTGCAAGAGCTCGCCGCGACGTACGACGTCGACGAGGTCATGGTGCATCCGGTCGCGGGCGCCACCGCCGGCACTCCGCCCGACCGCACGCCGGCCCGCGAACGGACGCTGGAGCTGCTGGCCGACGAGGCAGCACGGGCGGAGTCGAGGGGCAGGTAGGGCGAGCGGGATCATGGCTGCATGAGCCTGACCCCGGAGCAGACCGAGAAGGTGCTGACCCTTGCACGCGACCTGGCCCGCCAGGGCGAGACCGCCGAGCTACGCGGCTTCCTGGACCATGGCGTGCCGGTCGACGTCCAGGACACCGACGGCAACTCGCTGCTGATGCTGGCCGCGTACCACGGGCACGCCGAGACGGTCGCGATGCTGCTCGAGGCCGGGGCCGACCCCGACCTGCGCAACGGCAGGGACCAGGCCCCGATCACCGGTGGGATGTTCAAGGGTGAGCGGGACGTGGTGCTGCTGCTGCGCCGCGCCGGCGCGGACCTCGACGCCGGAACGCCGACGGCTCGTCAGGCCGCGGAGCTCTTCGGCTTCGTCTGGTGAGCGCGTCTGGGGAAATGCGAACGGCGCTCGACCGCCCGTCCGGACGATCGAGCGCCGCGGCGCTGCAGGTGCGACTCCGAGATCAGACGCTCCCGGAGTTGACCTCCGTGTCGTCGATCCGGCCCGCCTGAAGGGCGTCGATCGCCCGGCGGACACCCTCGCCGTAGGCGGGGTCGGCCTGGGTGCAGTTGAAGATGTGTCGTTCGATGGTGGCCTTGTTGGCTCCGTCGATCGCACGCGCGGTGTTCTCGAACAGCCGCTGCTGGGCGGCGCTGTCCATCAGACGGAACAGGTCGCCGGGCTGCTCGTAGTAGTTGTCGTCGTCCTCCCGGTAGTTCCACCGGTCGGCGACGTCGCCCACTCGCAGCGGCGGCTCGCGGAACTGCGGCTGGTCGTCGTAGTGGCCGTAGGAGTTCGGCACGATCGCCGGCACCCGGCCGGTGTTGCCGTCCACGCGCATCTGGCCGTCACGGTGAGGCGGGTTGGCGTGCGGCGCGGCCTTGGGCTGGTTGACCGGAATCTGGTGGTGGTTGACGCCGAGTCGGTAGCGCTGGGCGTCACCGTAGGAGAACAGCCGACCCTGCAGCATCTTGTCGGGGCTGAAGGAGATGCCGGGCACCACGTTGGCCGGGGTGAACGCGGCCTGCTCCACGTCGGCGAAGTAGTTCAGCGGGTTGCGGTTCAGCTCCCACTCGCCGACCTCGATCAGCGGGTAGTCCTTGTGCGACCAGACCTTGGTGAGGTCGAACGGGTGGAAGCGGTAGGTGGCCGCCTCCTCCTCGGGCATGATCTGGATGCAGAGCTTCCACTTCGGGAAGTCGCCGCGCTCGATGGCGTCGAACAGGTCGCGCTGGTGGGACTCACGGTCCTCGCCGACGATCTTCGCGGCCTCCGCGTCGGTGAGGTGCTCGAGGCCTTGCTGGTTGACATGGTGGAACTTCACCCAGAAACGCTCGCCCGCCTCGTTGTAGAACGAGTAGGTGTGCGAACCGAAGCCGTGCATGTGGCGGTACGACGCAGGGATGCCCCGGTCTCCCATGATGTAGGTGACCTGGTGGAGCGCCTCGGGGAGGTTCGTCCAGAAGTCCCAGTTGTTCTCGGGCGAACGCAGGTTGGTCTGCGGGTCGCGCTTGACCGCGCGGTTGAGGTCGGGGAACAGCAGCGGGTCGCGGAAGAAGAACACCGGGGTGTTGTTGCCGACGAGGTCCCAGTTGCCCTGCTCGGTGTAGAACTTCACCGAGAAGCCACGGATGTCGCGTTCGGCGTCTGCCGCTCCGCGCTCGCCAGCCACGGTCGAGAACCGGGCGAACAGCTCGGTCTGCTTGCCGACCTCGGAGAAGATCTTCGCGCTGGTGTACCGGGTGATGTCGTTGGTCACCGTGAAGGTGCCGAAGGCTCCCGAGCCCTTGGCGTGCATCCGGCGCTCCGGGATCACCTCGCGGTCGAAGTGCGCCAACTTCTCCAGGAACCACACGTCCTGGAGCAGCATCGGGCCGCGCGGGCCGGCGGTGAGGCTGTTCTGGTTGTCGACGACAGGCGCGCCGGCCACGGTGGTCGCGGGCTGGGTGTTGTCAGGGACGTCTATGGGCACCGTGCTGCTCCTGTAGGTAGGTGGGGTGGGTCGAGGACTAGGGGGTCAGCCCGCCGAGGTCGATCCGGCGCACGAGACCGGCACCCGTCAAGGCAAGCAGCACGTCGTAGACCGCAACATCGCCGAGGCATCCACCGTGGTCTTTCGACACCTCCGCAGTCAATCACGCTTTCTGGATCGACTCAACTGAAGAGGTCGCCGATGCCCGGGCGGGTAAGCCCGACTGAACGGGTAAGACTGGCGACATGACGACGCACTGGCCAGACGACGAACGCCCCGTCGAGGTCGACCCGACCGTGGACGACACGGTCGAGCCCGTCGACCCCGAGCTCCGCGACGCCGAGCTGCAGGCCGAGGAGCCGCTACCCCTCGAGGAGGACGAGCTCCGTCCCGACGGTCCCTGAGCGACGTCGACGGCGAGGGCCCCGCCTAGCATCGGGGCACCATGTGGGAACCCCTGCCGATCGCCCTCTACGTCCTCTCCGGCCTCGCCTTCGTCCTCACGCTGGGGTACGTCGTCGCCGGTCGGCTGCTCGACGACCGGCTGCTGGCGGCCCTCGCGTTGGTGGAGATCGGGTTGCTGGTGCAGCTGGTCGTCGGGATCGCCCAGCTGTTCACCGCGGACCGTGACGTGCCGGCGTTCACCTTCGTCGGCTATCTGCTCGGGGTCTTGGTGGTCCTGCCGATCGGTGTGGTGTGGTCCCTGGGCGAGAAGAGCCGCAGCGGCACTGCTGTCCTGCTCGTCGCGACCGGCGTCGTACCCGTGTTGATCCTGCGCCTGCAGCAGATCTGGGCCACCGGTGCCTGAGCCGGCCGAGCGCCGTACGGACAAGGGCCCGGGACGCCTCCTCGTAGCCGTGTACGCCGTGTTCGCACTCTCTGCGACCGGCAGGTCCTCGGCGCAACTGCTGACCAAGGCCGAAGAGGCACCCATCCCCTACGCCCTGTCCGCGCTGGCCGCCCTGGTCTACGTGGCCGCGACGCTCGGGCTCGCGCGACTCGTGCCCAAGGCGACGACAGTCGCGTGGGTGGCGGTCCTGGTGGAGCTCGTCGGCGTTCTCGTCGTCGGCACCGTCAGCGTCGTACGCCCCGAGTGGTTCGCCGACGCGACCGTGTGGTCGGAGTTCGGTAGCGGGTACGCCTACCTTCCGCTCGTCCTGCCGGTCCTGGGCGTGATCTGGTTGGGCCGCACACGCCGCGGGTAGCGTTGGAACGTTCACATCACCGTCGGTGATGCTGCCCATCGTTGAGGAGAGCAGTGCAAGTCTGGCCCGGATCCGCCTATCCGCTCGGTGCGACCTACGACGGCAAGGGCACCAACTTCGCCCTCTTCAGCGAGGTCGCCGAACGCGTCGAGCTCTGCCTCTTCGACCGGGACCGTGAGGAGACACGGGTCGAGCTCACCGAGGTCGACGCCCACGTGTGGCACTGCTACCTGCCGGAGGTGGGCCCGGGGCAGCGCTACGGCTACCGCGTCCACGGGCCCTACGACCCCGCCCAGGGGTCCCGCTGCAACCCCAACAAGCTGCTGCTCGACCCCTACGCCAAGGCCACCGACGGCGAGATCGACTGGGACCAGTCGCTGTTCGGCTACAACTTCGGTGACGAAGACAGCAGGAACGACGACGACTCCGCCCCGCACATGATGCTCGGGGTCGTCATCAACCCGTTCTTCGACTGGGAGGGCGACCGGCCGCTCGGCATCCCCTACAACGAGTCGATCATCTACGAGGCCCACGTCAAGGGCCTGACCCAGCTCCATCCCGACGTCCCGGAGAACATGCGCGGCACGTACGCCGGGCTGGCGCATCCGGCGGTCATCGACCATCTCAAGAAGCTCGGCATCACCGCGATCGAGCTCATGCCGGTCCACCAGTTCGTCCAGGACTCCACGCTGCTCGAGAAGGGCCTGCGCAACTACTGGGGCTACAACACGATCGGGTTCTTCGCGCCCCACCAGTCCTACGCCGCCGCAGACAAGCCCGGCATGGTGGTGCAGGAGTTCAAGGCGATGGTCAAGGACCTGCACGCCGCAGGCATCGAGGTCATCCTCGACGTGGTCTATAACCACACTGCGGAGGGCAACCATCTAGGCCCCACCTTCGCCTTCCGCGGCATCGATAACCACGCCTACTATCGCCTGGTTGATGAGGATAAGAGCCTCTACATGGACTACACCGGCACCGGTAATTCCCTTAACGTTCGGCATCCGCACTCGCTGCAGCTGATTATGGATTCGCTGCGCTACTGGGTCACGGAGATGCATGTGGACGGCTTCCGCTTCGACCTCGCCTCCGCGCTGGCGCGCGAGTTCTACGACGTCGACCGGCTGGCGACCTTCTTCGAGCTCGTCCAGCAGGACCCGGTGGTCAGTCAGGTCAAGCTCATCGCCGAGCCCTGGGATATCGGCCCGGGCGGCTACCAGGTGGGTGGGTTCCCCCCGCAGTGGACCGAGTGGAACGGGAAGTACCGCGATACCGTCCGCGACTTCTGGCGCGGCGAGCCTTCCCTGGGCGAGTTCGCCAGCCGACTGGCGGGTTCTTCGGACCTCTACGAGCACTCCGGTCGACGTCCGTTCGCGAGCATCAACTTCGTCACCGCCCACGACGGCTTCACCCTGCGCGACCTGGTGTCCTACAACGACAAGCACAACGAGGCCAACGGCGAGGACAACCGCGACGGCGAGAGCCACAACCGCTCCTGGAACCACGGCGTCGAAGGGCCGACCGACGACGTCGAGGTCCTCGCACTGCGCAGTCGCGCGCAGCGCAACTTCATCACCACCCTGTTGCTCAGCCAGGGCGTTCCGATGCTGCTCCACGGGGACGAGCTGGGCCGCACCCAGGACGGCAACAACAACACCTACGCCCAGGACTCCGAGATCGCCTGGGTGCACTGGGACCAGGCCGACACCCCGCTGATGGAGTTCACCCGCGCGGTCATGCGGCTGCGTCACCAGCATCCGACGTTCCGCCGCAAGCGGTTCTTCACCGGCAACACCGTGCGCACCGGCGACGGTCAGCGGCTCAACGACATCGTCTGGCTGCACCCGGAGGGGCGTCCGATGGAGGAGGGCGACTGGGCGACCGAGAACGCCAAGGCGATCGGGATGTACCTCAACGGCCACGGCATCGCCGGCACCGACGCCACCGGCAACCGGATCGTGGACGACCACTTCCTGCTGTACTTCAACGCTGGTCACGAGGACGTCTCGTTGGTCCTGCCGCCCGACGAGTACGCCGCCGCGTGGGAGGTCGTGATCGACACCGCGGCCGCCAAGGTCGACTCCGAACCGCACCTGGCCGGCGCCGAGCTCGAGCTGCCGGCGCGGAGCATCCTGGTGCTGCGCGAGTTCACCGAACGCGAGGAGGAGCCCGACCTGTCGGTGGCGGCGTCCCTGGTCGCGATGGCCCAGCCACTCCGCCGCTGAGCTTTCGCCGGTCGAGCCCGTCTACGCCGGTCGAGCTTGTCGAGACCCGAGCCCGCATCGTCAATCGTGACGATGCGGGCATCTGGCCCACGCACGACAATGCGAGGGTGCGTGACCCCTCTCGACGCTCCCCTGGCTGGGCACGCCTGCTCGTCGCCGCGACCGCAGGCGCCGTTCTGCTGCCCTCCGCGGGGTACGCCGCGACGGCTTCAGAGCGACCGTGGTTCGACGTCGACGACCTCTACCCCGGGGCTCGCGTCACCCAGGTCGTGACGCTGGACAACGACGACGACGTGCCGATGGCCGTGCACCTGCGGGTCAGCGACGTGATCGACGACGAGAACGGCTGCGTCGAACCCGAGCAGCACGTCGCCACCGAGCTCTGCGAGCCGACGGCGGCGAGCTCAGCGACTGGCTCCGCCTGGAGTTGAAGGTGGGCGAGGAGACCTGCATCGGCGGACTCGCGGATCTCGGCGACTACCTGCGCCTGCCGTTGGTTCTCCCCGCCCGCGGGAGTACGCCGGTGCACGTGACGGTCACGCTTCCGGTCGAGGCCGACAACACGGTGATGACCGACCGGGTCACGTTCGCGATCCACCTCGCCCGCCAGCAGGTGCTGCCTCCCCCCGATGTGCTCGGTGAGGAGGAGACGGCCGCCGGCGGCGGACAGAACGGCGGACCCGACGAACCGATCGTGCTCGGGGTCGGGGCGTACGCCGGTCCCACGAGTGTCGATGCCGGCCTCGGTTTCCTCGACGACGTCGTGCCGGTGCCCGCGACCGACGGCGTCGCCGTACGCAGCCTCATCGAGCTCTCCGCCGTGATCGTGCTGCTCACGCTGGCTCTCGGAGCCGCCCGCCGCGCGCGGCGCCAGGTCGCGCCGTCTGGTCCCTAGGCACCCCTCGACTCGACAGTGCCTCGTGTCCGGCAACGAGCTTCCCCTGTCGCACTTTTTCGTCATACGATTTTAGGTATGGTCAGTGAAGAGCAGATCCGGCAGTGGGCCGACGAGGCCGAAGCCGGCTACGACGCCGAGGAGATGAAGCGCCGCAGACGCGGTCGCCCCGGCCGTGGCGCCGAGCCGATGCAGGTAGTCGCGGTACGGCTTACGGCGGACGAGCTTGCTGCGGTCGATGCTGTCGCCGAGCGCGAGCAGATCTCGCGATCTGAAGCGATCCGCAGGGCTCTGGCCGGCTTCGCCGCGTGAAGGTGCACGACAGCGCACTCAAACACGGAGTGCTCCCGCAGGACGCTGTTCAAGCGGCCGACTGGCCGCTGTGGGTCGAACCTCTCTACGAGGAAGACTCGCCGCATCGCGAATTGCGACTCGGCTTCGACACCCAGGCGCGCTTGCTTGAGACCGTCGTCCTCATTTTCGCGAGCGGCGGCGAGATGGTCATCCACGCCATGCCTGCTCGCAGGCAGTACTGGAACCTCTTGTCCTGATCCGAAGGGCTCACGTCACCGCAGCGAGATCCGCCTATGGGGACGTGTGATCTAGGTTCGGTGGGCCCGGCGGTCCGCGGCGGGACGCGTTCCGGCAAGGTTCGCCTGCCGCCGTATCGGTTCGTGACCGGACGCTCGGCGTCCCGCACCCGACAAGTGGGTAGGACGTGGGGGCTGCCGTGACGGACGGCAGGCGGAGGGGATGGGGAGAGCGTTGCGCACACCGGCCAGCACCTACCGGCTGCAGATCACCGAGGACTTCGACCTGCTCGAGGCCGCGCGACGCCTGGCTTATCTCCACGAGCTGGGCGTCGACTGGGTTTACCTGTCTCCGCTGCTGGCCTCGGAGTCCGGCAGCAGCCACGGGTACGACGTGTCCGACCACTCCTCGATCGACCCCTCGCGCGGCCGCTCCTCGGGTTTGTCCGCACTGGCCAGCGAGGCACGGCGGCTCGGCATGGGCGTGCTGGTCGACATCGTCCCCAACCACGTCGGCGTCGCCCGGCCGTGGGAGAACCCGTGGTGGTGGCACGTGCTCACCCACGGCCAGGACTCGCCGTACGCCGCGGCCTTCGACATCGACTGGGAGGCCGGCGGAGGCAAGCTGCTGATCCCGGTGGTCGGCGACGACGACCTGATCGAGGATCCCACCACCGGGGCGACCAAGATCGCCAACCTGCGGGTGCTGGCCGGTGAGCTGCACTACCACGACCAGCGCTTCCCGCTGGCTCCTGGCACCGCCGACCTAGGGCCGGACGCCGACCCGGATCTGGTGCACTCGCGGCAGCACTATGAGCTGATCGGCTGGCGGCGTGCCGACCACGACCTCAACTACCGGCGCTTCTTCGCGATCAACACTCTGGCGGCCGTGCGCGTGGAGGAAGCCGAGTGGTTCGCCAAGTCGCACGAGGAGATCAAGCGCTGGTTCGACGAGGGCCACGTCGACGGGCTGCGGATCGACCATCCCGACGGCCTGCGCGACCCGAAGAAGTACCTCGACGACCTCGCCACGCTCACCGGAGACGCCTACGTCCTGGTGGAGAAGATCCTGGCCCTTCGAGACGCTCACTCCGTTCGCTCCTCAGGAACCACCCTCGTCGAAGAGCTGCCGACGAGCTGGGCGACCGCCGGCACGACCGGTTACGACGCGCTGGCCTTGATCGACCGGGTGCTCACCGACCCCACCGGCGAGGAGCCACTCGACCAGCTGGAGTCGCGCCTTCGTGGCGAGCCCGTCGACTGGGCAGAGATGATCCACGGCACCAAGCGGGAGGTCGCCGACACCATCCTGCAGTCGGAGGTACGCCGGATCAGCCGCGAGCTGCGCGACGACCTGGCGGGTGCCCACGACGGCGACCTCGAGCTCGAGCGGCTCTACGACGTGGTCGCCGAGCTCCTCGCCTGCTTTCCCGTCTACCGCTCCTACCTGCCCGAAGGCCGCGAGCACCTGGACCACGCGTTCGCGGAGGCTCGCCGGCACCGTCCCGACCTGGCCGAAGTCCTCGACCTGGTCGCGCCCGTCCTGGCCGACGGTGCCGCCGCGGCCACGCAGCGGTTCCAGCAGACCAGCGGCATGGTCATGGCCAAGGGCGTCGAGGACTGCGCGTTCTACCGGTCGAGCCGGTTGACCTCGCTCAACGAGGTCGGCGGAGACCCCAGCGTCTTCGCGCTCGCACCCCAGGACTTCCACGAGGCGATGCAGCGCCGCCAGGCCGACTGGCCCACCGCGATGACCGCCGGTTCCACCCACGACACCAAACGCGGCGAAGACGTCCGCGCCCGCATCGCGGTGCTCGCCGAGCAGCCAGACGTCTGGGCCGAGGCCCTGGGCGAGCTGCTCGACCTCGTCCCCGTCCCGGACGCCGGCTTCGCCAACTTGCTGTGGCAAGCCGTGCTCGGCGCCTGGCCGGCGAGCCGTGAGCGGCTGCACGCGTACGCCGAGAAGGCCATGCGCGAGGCCGGCGACCGTACCACCTGGACCGCCCCCGACACCGACTACGAGGCGGCCGTCCACGCGGCGGTCGACGCGGCGTACGACGACGAGCGCGTCCGCGCGATCCTCGACGACCTCGTCGCTCGCACCGCCAAGCCGGGCTGGAGCAACGCCCTGGCCGCCAAGCTGTTGACCCTCACGATCCCGGGCGTGCCCGACGTCTACCAGGGCAGCGAGCTGTGGGAGCAGAGCCTGGTCGACCCCGACAACCGCCGCCCGGTCGACTTCGACCGGCGCGCCGAGATGCTCACGCAGCTCCGCGCCGGCGAGCGACCGCCGCTGTCCGGAGACCCCGACGACGACGGCGCGGCGAAGCTCCTGCTCACCCACGTCGCCCTGCGACTACGGCGCGAATGCCCCGACCTCTTCGACGGCTACGAGCCACTCCTCGCCGACGGCGAGGCGGCCGACCACGTGATCGCCTATGACCGCGGAGGCGTCGTCGCGGTGGCGACGCGACTGCCTGTCGGGCTCGAAGCCGGTGGCGGCTGGCGCGACACCACCCTGGCTCTCCCGCCTGGCACCTGGCAGGACCGGTTGACCGGTCGCCGGATCGAGACCGGCGAGGACGGGTGCGTGCGAGTGTCCGAGTTGCTCGACCAATACCCGGTCGCCCTCCTCGTCCGTGACGCCCGGATGGTCCGCGAGGGCCGAGGTCGCTTCGACGTCTGGGCTCCGCTTGCCCGGACGGTCTCGCTCAGCGTCGGCGACCGGCTCGTTCCGATGAAGCCCTCTGACGCTGCTGAGGACGGATGGTGGACTCCGACCGGACCCGAGCCGCTGGGCGAGGTCGACTACGGCTACGTGATCGACGGCCGTCCCGATGCCGACGACAGTCCGGTGCTGCCCGACCCGCGGTCACGACGCCAGCCCCACGGGGTGCACGGCCGGTCGCGCATCTTCGACCCCGCGGCGTACTCCTGGAGCGACCAGGACTGGACCGGCAGGCAGCTCGCCGGATCGGTGATCTACGAGCTGCACGTCGGCACCTTCACCCCCGAGGGCACCCTCGACGCCGCGATCGACCGGCTGCCCCACCTGGTGGAGATCGGCGTCGACCTCGTCGAGTTGATGCCGGTCAACGCCTTCAACGGCGACCACGGCTGGGGGTACGACGGCGTGGCGTGGTTCGCGGTCCACGAGCCGTACGGCGGGCCCGCGGCGTACCAGCGTTTTGTCGACGCCTGCCACGCTCACGGCCTCGGCGTCATCCAGGACGTGGTCTACAACCACCTCGGTCCCTCGGGGAACTACCTGCCTCAGTTCGGTCCCTATCTGTCCACCGAAGGCGAGAACCCGTGGGGCGCCCACGTGAACCTCGACGGCGAGGGCAGCGGAGAGGTCCGCGCCTACATCCTCGACAACGTGCGGATGTGGCTGGAGGACTACCACGTCGACGGTCTGCGGCTGGATGCCGTGCATGCCCTCGAGGACTCCTCGGACCCGCACCTGCTGGAGGAGATCGCTGTGCTGGCGCAACGGATCTCCGCGCACCGGCGCATCCCGATCACGGTGATCGCCGAGTCCGACCTCAACGACACCCGGCTGGTCACTCCACGCGAGGGCGACGGGATGGGCCTCGACGCCCAGTGGAGTGACGACTTCCACCACGCCCTGCACGTCGCACTCACCGGCGAAACCGACGGCTACTACGCCGACTTCGAGCCGCTGTCGGCGCTGGCGAAGGTGGTGGAGAAGGGCTTCTTCCACGACGGCACCTGGTCGTCCTTCCGGGACGCCGAGCACGGGCGACCCGTCGACCCGCGGATGCCGGCCTGGCGGCTGGTGGTCTGCAACCAGAACCACGACCAGGTCGGCAACCGTGCCCGCGGCGACAGGTTCTCCGACCCGTCGCCGGGGCACCTGGACGACGACCGACTGGCGCTCGCAGCACTCGTCACTCTCACCAGCCCGTTCACGCCGATGCTCTTCCAAGGTGAGGAGTGGGCCGCCTCCGCGCCGTTCCAGTTCTTCACCTCCCACCCGGAGGAGGAGCTCGGCCGCGCCGTCAGCGAGGGCCGCAAGCGCGAGTTCGAGCGGATGGCCTGGGACCTCGACGACGTACCCGACCCGCAGGACCCGCAGACGTTCCAGCGCTCCAAGCTGGACTGGAACGAGCGCCACGTCGCGCGGCACGCACAGCTGCTGCAGGTCTACCGCGAGCTCACCGGCCTGCGCCGACGCCTGCCGGAGCTGACCGACCCCGATCTCCGCACCGTCTCGTGCGAGGTCGACGAGGACCGGCGGTGGTCCCTGATGCGGCGCGGTCCGGTCGTCGTCGTAGCGAACTTCGGGCCGGCGGACGTCGCAGTCGACCTCGGGAGCGAGTACGCCGTGGAATGGGCCACGCCCGCGGGCGCAGCGGTCGACCGCGGGCAGGTCAGGCTGCCGGCGTACGCCGGCGCGGTGCTGCGACCACTCGCCTGAGCCGGCTCCAGGGGCGGACGGCGGGTCAGCGGTACTGCCGTTGGCGCTGCTGCGGCAGGGTCGGTTCGTCGACACCTGCGGTGAGCTGTGCGATGACCCGCTCGGCGAGGGCGGCGAGATCCTCGGCCAGCACGGCGCGGCGTACGGCGAGAGGGTCGGGGCCGTCTTCGAGCGCCTTCTGCAGCCCCTCGCGCATGCGGTCCCGGAAGGCCGTGAGCGGGCCGATCGCCGAGGGCACCGCCAGCGCGCCGAGCTGGCGGATCACCTCGTGCGTCATGGTGTGCTGTGCCTTGCCCGCCACCGGCGGAGGCAGGTGGTGGGTGTCCAGGTCGAGGAGGTCGACGAGCGTCCGCACCGCGGCCCTTCCGTCGCCGCCTGCGATCTGGTCCTTGAGCCCTGCTCCCGCGATGAGCCGCACGGTCTCGATGCGCTGTTCGTCGAGCACGTGCGAGATGGCGTCGGGTGGGGTCTGGCTGCCGATCGTGCCGGTGATGAGCTCTTGCCAGGCCTGGAGCTGAGGCGTCTCGCGGACCGCCCCGTCGTCACCGGCGCGGCGCTGGCGAGGGACGGTCGCGGTCGGCTCGGGCCCCCCAACGGGGGCGCCGCGCGTCGTCCACGTGACGCCGCAGAGTCCGCAGACGTAGTCGCCTGCGGCGCCGCGGAAGGCGCGCAGGCTGCGAGCGACGACGGCCGCCCCGAGGAGGAACAGCGCCAGACCGCCGGCCAGAGTCAACGCCGAGTAGAAGAGGTGCAGGTCGGTCGCGGCCGCGAACCACGCGATCAGCAGTCCGTCCACGGCGAGCACGACCCCGCCGAGGATGCCCAGGATGCCGATGGCCTTGCGGGTGCCCGGCTCCTGCCGCAGCACCCACGGCACCGCGCGGCCCTCGCGTCGGTCGAGCACGTCCTGGCTGCTGCACTGAGGGCAGGCCAACATGGCTGCGGGCATCGCTCTCCTCGGTCGGTGTGAGGTGAAGGTAAACGCCCGGAGCCGTCGCGAGCGAGGGGCCAAGGGCCCCAGCCCGGGGGCCCAGTAGAGAGCCCAGTAGAGATCCCAGCAGAGATCCGTGCGGGTCACGCGACCGGTCGAGGGCGCGGCCTGGCCTCGCGCCGTACTGTGACCGCATGACCGCGAAGGCACCCAAGGAGGCGGCGTACGTCGCCGAGGGCACGGCGTTCGACCGGGACATGACCTACATCCCGGACCGGATCACTGCCGAGCCCGGGCGCAGCCGGGACTCGTGGAGCGAGTACGGCGGCGGGGAGCTTGAGGTTCCGACCTGGCCTGTCGAGCCCGGCCGCTACCGGCTGGTGGCGGCCAAGGCATGCCCCTGGGCGAACCGCGCCATCATCGTGCGCAACCTGCTCGGCCTGCACGACGTCATCTCGCTCGGCATGCCCGGGCCGGTGCACGACGCCCGCTCGTGGACGTTCGATCTCGACGAGGGCGGCCGAGACCCGGTGCTGGGCATCGAGCGCCTGCAGGAGGCGTACTTCAACCGCTTCCCCGACTACCCGCGCGGCATCACCGTGCCGGCCATCGTCGAGGTGGAAACCCGGCAGGTCGTCACCAACGACTTCCCGTGGATCACCCACGACCTGTTCTTCGAGTGGCGCGAGCACCACGGCCCGGACGCTCCGGACCTGTGGCCCGACGACGTCCGCGAGGAGATGGAGCAGGTGATGCGGCGGGTCTTCACCGAGGTCAACAACGGGGTGTACCGCTGCGGCTTCGCCGGCTCGCAGGAGGCGTACGACGAGGCTTACGAACGACTGTGGACCGCCATGGACTGGCTCGAGGAGCGACTCACCGGTCAGCGGTTCCTGATGGGCGAAACCATCACCGAGGCCGACGTGCGGCTCTTCACGACCCTGGTCCGCTTCGACGCCGTCTACCACGGACACTTCAAGTGCAACCGCAACAAGCTGAGCGAGATGCCGGCGCTGTGGGGCTATGCGCGCGACCTGTTCCAGACACCCGGGTTCGGCGAGACGATCGACTTCGACCAGATCAAGACGCACTACTACGTCGTCCACACCGACGTGAACCCGTCCGGCGTCGTGCCGCTGGGACCGGACCTCGCCGGATGGGCGACGCCGCACGGCCGCGACCACTTGTGAGCCCATCGGCGACCGAGGACGATCCGATTGCACGGCTGCGCGCACAAGGCAAGATCCGACCGGCCAAGAAGAACCCAGCGCCTTGGCCGGATGACTACGAAGAGGGCGAGGCACGGCACTACACCCCCGAACAGATCGATGAGATCCTCGACGACCTGCGCGGCGATCGTTGAGCGCCTGGTATCTCGACTCGTCCATCGCGCTGCACGTCGTCCTGCCGTCCGAGACGCGCCGAGCACGCGACTGACTCGATGATCGGCCGGCGTGAAGATCCGTCCACCTGGACGGGAATCGACCTCGTTCGGTCGCATGTCGCGTGGATTCGAGTCCACGTGGGCGCTTTTCCACGCGGGTGAGTGCCGCCCATCGCTTCGATAGGTTCACCTGATGCCCCACGTGCGTGTGCTCTTCCTCGGCGGCACCATCTCGATGACGGCGGAGCCGTCGAGCGACGCGGGCGCGACACCGCGTCTGGGAGGCGACGCGCTGCTGTCGGGGGTGGCAGCGCGGATCCCGCCCGGGTTGCGCGTCGACAGCCGCGACCTGGCCCGCGTCGGCAGCGCGCACCTGACCTTCGACCATCTCCGCGAGGTCGCCCGGGCAGCGGAGGAGGCGATCGCCGAAGGCGTGGACGGGGTCGTCGTGGTGCAGGGCACCGACTCGTTGGAGGAGTCCAGCTGGTTCCTCGACCTGGTGTGGGCGCACGCTGCCCCCATCGTCTGCACCGGCGCGATGCGCAGTCCGTCGCTGCCCGGAGCCGACGGTGACGCGAACCTCCTCGCTGCGCTGGTCACCGCCGGCGACCAGGCCTGGTCCGACCAAGGGGTGCTGGTGCTGCTCAACGACGAGATCCACGCCGCGCGCCACGTCGCCAAGACGCACACGTCCTCACCGTCCGCGTTCGCCTCGCCCGGCGCCGGTCCGCTAGGGCGGATGACGGAGGGGCAGCCCGGCGTGCTTGCCCGTGTCACCCGGCGGCGGCACCTGCCCCTGCCGGAGTCGATCCCCGCGCGCGTGCCGATCCATGTCGCGGCGCTCGGCGAGGATCCGGCGGTGCTGGCAGCCCTGGCCCCGATCGCGGACGGCATCGTGCTCGCCGGGTTCGGGGCGGGGCACGTCAAGGCCGACGTGGCAGAGGCCGCCGGTGAGCTCGCCGCCCGGATGCCGGTCGTCCTGGCATCGCGTACCGGCGCCGGCTCGGTGCACACGAGCACCTACGGAGGGTCCGGGTCCGAGGTCGACCTGCTCGGCCGAGGACTCGTCAACGCCGGGCGCCTGACCCCGCTGAAGTCACGGGTTCTGCTCGCGCTTCTCCTCGGTGCGGGCGCCGATCGCGAAGCCATCCACGCGGCGTACGCCGAACACGGCGCCTGACCGCGCCTCAGTCGTGGATGGCCGGCGCGCGGGCGGTGCGGGTCACGCCCACGCTGGCCAGCACGACGCAGCCGACCGCCACCCACTGGGTCGGAGCGAGGAGCTCGCCGAGCACGACCAGGGCGATCAGCGACGCGGCCGCCGGCTCGAGGCTCATCAGGATGCCGAACACCCGCGTCGGCAGGATCCTGAGCGCTGCGAGCTCGAAGCTGTAAGGGATCACCGACGACAACATCGCCACGACCGCGCCGACGAGCAGGACGCGCGGGTCGAGCAGCGTCGTGCCGGCTGACAGCAACGCCGGGATCGCCAGCAGCATCGCGCCGACGACGCTGGCCACGGACAGGCCCGACACACCGCTCCAACGCCGGCCGGTCGCCTGGCTGAGCAGGATGTACGCCGCCCAGGCAGCGCCCGCCAGCAGTGCCAGGAGGACGCCGGGCAGGTTCACCTCGTCGCGTTGGAAACCCAGGAGCACCACCCCCAGCGCAGCGAGCCCGACCCAGACGAGGTCCACGCGTCGCCGTGAGGTGGCCAGCGCGACGCCGAGTGGGCCCAGGAACTCGATGGTGACCGCGACCCCGAGCGGCAGCCGGGCGAACGACTCGTAGAAGGCCCAGTTCATGATCGCCAGGCAGAGCCCGAACCCGAGCACGACCCCGAGGTCGCGTCGGTCGCGACCACGCAGCCGCGGCCGAGCGATCGCGACGAGCACCAGCGCGGACAGGGTCAGCCGGATCCACACCATCCCGCTCGGGGTGGTGATGTCGAACAGCTGCTTGGCAAAGGACGCCCCGACCTGCACGGACCCGATCGACAGCAGGACCAGTCCGACGGCCCGTGCCCTCGGGCCCCCGGGGGGTCGCGGAGGTTCGACTGGCGGGCACGCGCGCAGCCTAGGCAGACCCGACGGTCACCATGACAGTGCGGTGTCGGTGACGCATCAGGTGCATCACAGACACCGCACTGTGCGCCGTTGCCGACGCGACGCCGGGGTCAGCTGGCGATCTGGGTCCGCTCGTTGCCGGAGTTGACCTCGATGCGGCGCGGCTTGGCCTGCTCCGCGACCGGGATCCGCAGTGTCAGCACGCCATTGCTGTAGTCGGCCGTCAGGCGCTCGGTGTCGAGGGTGTCGCCGAGGAACAGCTGTCGGCTGAAGGCGCCATAGGCGCGCTCGCCTACGACGCGTTCGGCGCCGGCGTACGACGGCTTGCGCTCGGCGTGCACGGTCAGCACGTTGCGTTCGATCGTCAGGTCGATGGTCGACGCGTCGACGCCCGGGATCTCGATCTCCACGACGAACGAGCCGTCTTCGCGGTAGGCGTCCATCGGGAGGGATGTGGGGCGGTTGACGCCGTTCATCACGGCATCGGTGAGCCGGTCGAGCTCACGGAATGGGTCGGTCCTCATCAGCATCGTCTCCGCCTCCTCACGCGGTTCGGGTAGATCCGGTGATCTACACTGTCTGATATAGATTTTATCCAACCGAGCCTCGAAATCAAGCCGCCGAGGCTCAGGCGTCCACCAGCGAGGAGGTGGCCAATGGCGGGATCGTCGGGCGGCCCCATCACCCCCGATCGCCGTGGGCTCTACGGCATCTCGGTCGCTGCTGAGCTGACCGGCGTGAACCCGCAGAACCTGCGGGCCTACGAAGGCAAGGGCCTCATCAGCCCGGCGCGCACCGATGGCGGGACACGGCGCTACAGCGACTACGACGTCGACCGCATCGGGCGCATCAGCGATCTCCTCGACGCCGGGCTCAACCTCGCCGGCGTACGCCGCGTGCTCGAGCTGGAGGAGGAGACCCGGCGGCTCCGCCGGCGCATCAGGACGCTGGAGGACGGCCGGTAGCCGTCCTGGGAAGGGGAAGCCGAGTCCTCAGACCCGGCGCAGCGTGACCACGGCGACGTCGTCGTCGCGAGTGGGGTCGCGCATCTCCTCCACGAGTGTCTCGAGATCAGGCGAGGAGATCGAGGACGGCAGCGCGCGAGCTGCCCGACGCAGCCGCTCCCGGCCCTCTTCGTAGTCCTCGTCGCGACGCTCGAGCAAGCCGTCGGTGAAGAGGAACAGGGTGTCCCCGATGGAGAACCGGATCCGCTGCACCTCCCGGTCCGTCCGGCCGACACCGAGGATCGTGCCGCGCCCGCCCTCGACGTACTCGAGCCGCCCGTCGGCCGCACGGAGCAGAGGGGCGGGATGACCCGCACTGGACACGACGAGCTCGTCGCGCTCGGGGTCGGCGACCGCATAGGCGAGCGTGACCAGCTGCTCGGTCGGGTGGCGCTCGAAGAGCAGGTCGAGCCTGCTGAGCAGCACCGCCGGGTCGGGATCGACCGCCACCAGCGCCCGCAGCGCTGCCCTGACTTGCGACATCGCCGCCGCCGCATCGACGCCGCGGCCCATCACGTCCCCGATCACCACAGCCAGCCGCCCGTCCGGCAGCTCGGTGAAGTCGTAGAAGTCGCCGCCGACGTCGACTCGCCCCGCCGAGGTGTACGCCGCCGCGAGCTCCCAGCCTTCGAGCTTGGGCAGCGCTTCGGGCGCGACGGCGGACTGCAGCCGGCCGGCGATCGTGCGCAGCTCGCTGTGCAGATAGGCGTTGTCGATCGCGACGGCGGCGCGGCGCGCGAGGTCCTCGCCGAAGGCGATGTCGCTGCTGTCGAAGCGCCGTCCCGCGTGGCCGTTGACCCAGGTGAGGGTGCCGAAGGTCCGTCCGCGCGCCTTGAGGGCGACGGTGAGACCGCTGCGCAGCTCGAGCCGGCGGATCAGAGCGAGGTGCTCCTCATCCACCGCGCTTGCGGCGAGGAGCTCGTCGGAGATCTCGGGCACCAGCAGCGGCTCGCCGGTGCGTAGGACCTCGTAGGCGCCGCCTGGTGCGTCGGGGTCCGCGGGGTAGCGCTGCTGCAACTGCAACGCGAGATCGACCTTGGCGGGGTCGCGATGGGCGACGGCCAGGGTGCGCAGGACACCGTCCTGCTCCAGTGAGATGGCGCACCAGTCGGCGAAACCGGGCACCGCGAGCTGAGCCACCTGGGCCAGCGTCTGCTCGTAGTCCAGGCTGCGGGCCAGCTCGGCGCTCGCCTCGGCGAGGAACCGAAGCTTCGCGTTCTGCTCGGCGACCTTGTCCAGCGCACGGATCCGCTCCAACGCCTGGGCGCAGCTGTCGGCCAGCACCTTGTAGAAGTCGAGCTCGGTGGTGTCGATGCGGCGGAACGCCGGGAACGACAGGCTGACCACACCGACCCCGCGCCTGCCGAGCAGCAGCGGCAGGATGAGCACCGATCCGGCGTCTCGGACGTCCTGGGTGAGTGCGGGGTAGCGCGCGAGGAACGCTTGGCGGTCGGCGAAGAACAACGGCTCGCGTGCCTCCAACGCGTCACCGGCGGGCGTGCCGGCCGAGGGGAAGGCCGCCCAACGGTGGCTGGTCTCCGACGAGCCGCCCCGCAGGCCGACCATCGCCAGCCGGTCGTCGTCGACACGCAAGGAGACCGACGCGCTGGTCGCTCCGGCCGCGTCGGCCAGCTGCGTCACGATGATCTCGGTCAGTCGCTCGAGGTCGTCGGTGGACTGGAGTTCGGCGCCCGCACGGGCCAGGCGTGTCATGCGCTCGACGAGGTGGCTCGGGTCGGCGTCCGTGCTGTTGTCGAGCGTCAGCAGTGTCCCCACGAACACCCCGTCGGCCCGCACCGGACTGACTCGAGCACGCACCAGGTGCTCCCCGGAGCCGCGGCGCAGTCGCAACGAACCACCCCACCGCTCGCCCTCGGCGGCTCGTGCCAGGACTCGGCCGAAGACCGGCCGGGAAGCGGGAGCGAGCGCGGCCTCGAACGACTGGGAGCCGAGCTCACCGCCGGGCACCGCGGCCTGGAGCAGCCGTCGGGCGGACCCGTTCAGGTCGAGGACGTGCCCGTCTGGGTCGAGCGCGAGCGCAGGGGAGACCAGCGCCTCCAGCCAGGCTCCCGACCATGCCATGGGGGACGGGCTCATGCTCATCCCCCTCTGTGCCGAATCTGCGGTTGCAGGCCCTCGCATCCTAAGCGAGCGGCGCGAACCTCCGCAGCCGCAGACTGTTGGTGACTACAAATACCGAGCTGAACGCCATCGCAGCGCCCGCGAGCATCGGGTTGAGCAGGCCCGCGGCCGCCAGGGGGAGGGCGGCAACGTTGTAGGCGAACGCCCAGAACAGGTTGCCCTTGATCGTCGCGAGCGTGCGCCGCGCGAGCCGGATCGCGTCGACCGCGACGAGCAGGTCGCCCCGCACGAGCGTCAGGTCGCTGGCCTCGATCGCCACGTCGGTCCCGGTGCCCATCGCCAAGCCCAGATCGGCCTGCGCGAGGGCGGGCGCGTCGTTGACGCCGTCGACGACCATGGCGACGACCTTGCCCTCGTCCTGCAACCTCCGCACGACTGCCACCTTGTCGGCAGGCAGCACGTCGGCGATGACGTCGGAGGCGTCGATGCCGACCTCGGTGGCGACCGCGGCCGCCGCGCTGGAGTTGTCGCCGGTCAGCAGGACGGGTCGCAGGCCGAGGTCCCGCAACCGGCGTACGGCTTCGGCAGAGGTCGGCTTCACGGTGTCGGAGACGCCGAGTACGCCGCGCGCGCGGCCGTCCCAGCCGACCGCCACGGCTGTCCCGCCCTCGGACTGGGCTTCCGTCATCGCCGTCTCGAGCTCGGCGCCGAGCGGCTGCGACCATTCGGCGAGGAGGCGCGGTCGGCCGACCAGGACGGCGTGGGTGGTGTCGCCGGCACCGGTGACGACTCCCTGGACGCCGAGTCCGGCGAGGTTGTCGAAGTCCGTGACCTCGGGGAGGGTGCCGAAGCGCCGGCGCGCGGCGTCGGCGATCGCGCGTGCGATCGGGTGCTCTGAAGCGTCCTCGAGGGCGCCGGCCAGGCGGAGGACCTCCTCCTCCGACTCCCCGTCGGCGGCCACGACCCGGGTCAGGCTCATCTCGCCGGTGGTGACGGTGCCGGTCTTGTCGAGCACGACGGTGTCGGCCCGTCGGGTCGACTCCAGGACCTCAGGACCCTTGATGAGGATGCCCAGCTGGGCTCCGCGGCCGGTGCCGACCATGAGAGCGGTGGGCGTGGCCAGCCCCAGGGCACACGGACAGGCGATGATCAGGACGGCGACCGCGGCAGTGAAGGCGGCAGAGGCGCCGGCGCCGTTGCCGAGCCAGAACCCCAAGGTGCCCGCGGCCAATGCGATCACGATCGGCACGAAGACCCCGGAGATGCGGTCGGCGAGGCGCTGCACCTCGGCCTTGCCGTTCTGCGCCTCCTCGACCAGCTTCGCCATCTGGGCGAGCTGGGTGTCGGCCCCGACCCGCGTCGCTCGAACGACGATCCGGCCGCCGACGTTCACCGTGGCGCCGACCACCTCGGACCCGACGCCGACCTCGACCGGCACGGACTCCCCGGTCAGCATCGCTTCGTCGACCGCCGAGCTGCCCTCCTCGACGACTCCGTCCGTGGCGACCTTCTCCCCAGGACGTACGACGAAGCGGTCGCCCGTCTGCAGTTGCTCGACGGGGATGCGGGTCTCGACCGCTCCGTCGGGACCGGCGCGCAGGACGGCCACGTCGCGAGCACCCATCTCCATGAGCGCCCGCAGGGCGGCGCCGGACTGCCGCTTGGCGCGCGCCTCGAGATAGCGCCCGGCCAGCAGGAACGTCGTCACGCCGGCGGCTGCTTCGAGGTAGATGTTGGCCGCGCCGTCACCGCGCTGGATGGTCAGCTCGAAAGCATGCGTCAGGCCCGGCGTACCCGCCGTGCCCCAGAACAGCGCGTAGACCGACCAGCCGAGCGCGGCCAGGGTGCCCATCGAGATGAGCGTGTCCATCGTGGCGGCACCGTGCCTGTGATTCGTCCAGGCAGCGCGGTGGAAGGGCCAGGCGCCCCAGACCACGACGGGCGCGGCCAGGGTCAACGACAACCACTGCCAGTAGGTGAACTGCAACGCCGGCACCATGGCCATCGCGATCACCGGCACCGAGAGCGCGGTCGAGATCCACAGTCGCTCGCGCAGGCTGCGCATCGGATCGTCGGCCGAGATGGACTCCTGCGGCTCGGCGTCGGCAGGCGCAGGCAGTCGTGCGGCGTAGCCCGCCGCCTCGACCGTGCTGACCAGGTCCGCCGGGTCCATCGTGTCGGGGAAGGTGACCTTGGCCTTCTCGGTGGCGTAGTTCACCGAGGCGGTCACGCCGTCGAGCTTGTTGAGCTTGCGCTCGATGCGGTTGGCGCACGACGCGCAGGTCATCCCCGAGATGTTCAGCTCGAGGTCGGTGGTGGTGTTCACCGGATCAACTCCATGCTGTGGGTGCCGCCGCTGTGCGGGGCGGGGTCGGCGATCTCGCCGAGGAGCGGAAAGACGCCCCCCAGCCAGTACGCCGCGGCGAAGGTCAGCACGAGCGCGCCCATGTAGAGGGTCACGCGGAGGGTGTCGCTCATGCCAGCTGGTAGCCGGCTTCCTCGACCGCGGCGCGGATGGCGGCGTCGTCGAGAGGCTGGCTGCTGGTGACGGTGAGGGTGCCGGAGTCGAGCGCGACGTCGACGGTGTCGACGCCTGAAACCTCCTGCACCTCTTCGGTGACGGAGGCGACGCAGTGCCCGCACGTCATGCCGCTGACGGTGCCGGTGAAGGTGTGGGTCTCGGACATGTGGTTCTCCTCGGATGGGGTTGACGATCAGGAACGGACGAGCCGGGCGACGGCCTGCGACACCTCGGTGAGCTTCTGCTCCTCGGCCGCGCCGCCTTCGCGGACGGCGTCGACGACGCAGTGCGCGATGTGGTCGTCGAGCAGGCCGAGCGCCACCGACTGCAGCGCCTTGGTCATGGCCGAGACCTGCGTGAGGATGTCGATGCAGTACTTCTCTTCCTCGACCATCCGCTGCAGACCGCGCGCCTGGCCCTCGATCCGGCGTAGCCGTTTGAGGTAGTCGTCCTTGGCGTGACTGCGGATGTACCCATGCTCGTGTTCGTGCATAGCCACACCATACCCCCCCGGGGTACCTCGCTCAATCCGTGGCGGGACCCACCCGCCTCGGCCACCAGAATGCGTCGCCCATCTTCACCGCGATCGACGGCACCAGCACGGTGCGCACGACGAGGGTGTCGAGCAGGACGCCGATGCAGATGACGACGCCCAACTGGGCAAGGACGACCAGAGGCAGTACGCCGAGCACGGCGAAGACCGCCGCCAGCAGGATGCCCGCGCTGGTGATCACGCCACCCGTGGCGTTCAGGGCCCGCAGCATCCCGCGTCGGGTGCCGTGGATCTCCGACTCCTCGGCGGCCCGCGTGACGAGGAAGATGTTGTAGTCGACGCCGAGGGCGACGAGGAACAGGAACGCCAGCAGCGGCACGCTCGCGTCGAGCCGGTCGAAGCCGAACACTCCGGTGAAAAGCCACCACGAGCTGCCCAGGGCGGCGAAGTACGTCGCCACGACGGTGGCGACCAGGATGAGCGGCGCCACGACGGATCGCAGCAGGATCACCAGGCCGACGACGACCAGGACGAGGATCAACGGGATGAGCAGGAGACGGTCGCGCTCGGCCGCGGACCGCTCGTCGACGGACTGCGCCTCGGTGCCGCCGACGTAGGTCGCGTCGAGGTCCGCGACCGCATCCCGCATCCGTTCGATCGTGGCCTGGGCCTCGGCGCTGCCCGGCTCCGCGCCGAGCACGGCGTCGACCCGGGTCAGCTCGCCGGACTCCTGGACGACCCGGACCTGGTCCACGCCGTCGACCTGCTCGAGTTCCTCGACGGTCTGCCCGCCCTGCTCGGTGATGACGACGGTCGGGTCGGCGCTCCCGGCGGGGAACGACTCCGCGAGACGGGTGGCGGCGGTGATGGCCTCGGGGGTGTCGAGGAACTGATCGTCGGCCGCCAGCCCCGAGCGCACCTGGGTGGCGCCTGCGGCCAGGCCGCCGATGAGGAGGAGCGTGAGCGCGATGAGCATGCCGGGCCGCGCCGACACCAGCGATCCGACACGCGTCCACAGGGAGCGGGTGTCGGCGAGCGCGGTCTCTCCGACCCGGGGGACCTTGGGCCAGAAGATCCAGCGCCCGAAGAGGACCAGCGTGAACGGCAGCACGACCAGCGCCGAGAACGCCGCGACCACGATGCCGACCGCGCACGCCAGGCCGAGTCCGCGCGTGGTGGGGAACAGGGAGAGCAGCAGGGTCAGCAGGCCGAGGACCACCGTGGTGGAGCTCGCGACGACCGGTTCGACCGTACGCCGCGTGGCGCGCGCCATCGCGGCGTACCGGTTCTCCTCGCGTCTGAGCTCGTCGCGGTAGCGCGAGATGAGGAGGAGCGCGTAGTCGGTCCCGGCGCCGAACACGAGCACGGACAGGATGCCGACCGTCGACTCGTCCCAGGCGGTGCCGGTGCGGTCGAGCACGTGGGTGGCGGCGACCGCCGCAGCCTGGTCCCCGACCCCGACCACGATGAGCGGCACCAGCCACAGCCACGGGCTGCGGTAGGTCACGATCAGCAGGACGGCCACGACCGTCGCGGTCGCGCCCAGCAAACGGAAGTTGGCACCGTCGAAGACGGCCGCGAGATCGGCGCGGATCGCGGCCGGGCCGGTCACCTGGGCCTCGACGCCGTCGGGAAGATCCTCGCGTACGGCGTCGCGCAGCTCGGCGACGCGCTCGGCGATGACGGTGGCGCTCTCCCCGGGCACCGTGAGCACGCCGAACGCGGCGGTGCCGTCCTCGCTGGGCAGCAGCTCCGCCGGCGGCCCGTCGCCACCTCCTTGGGCCACGAGCCCGGCGAACCGCTCCTGGAGCGCGCCGAGAGTTCGCTCGTCGAGCGCGTCGTCCGCGGAGAACAGCACGATCGCGGTGGTGTCGTCGCCGGAGGGGAACTCCTCCTGCAGCTCGACCACACGCGTGCTCTGCATGCCGGCTGGGAGCGAGTCGGCGGCACCCGGGTCGCGCTCGGCCTGGCCCACCACCCCGATCGCGAGCAATCCGGCGAGGAGCAGGGTCACCGAAACCGCCCAGGCGCGTCGTCGGCGCATCATCGCTCGCAACAGCAGACCCACGGCGGTCCTCCCTACGCCTCGGCGTCGCCTTCGTACCCGCGTTCGTCACCGGGCACGCCGCGGATGGCCCGCGATCGGCATGGAACCACTGTCGCGCAGGTCACATGCCCCCCGGCTGCCAGGACGCGGCCCGGGTTGGCATGATCGGGCGACCCGCAACGAGGAGGCAGCATGCCGTCGACGCACGTCCCTGTCATCGAGTCGTCGCTGGAGATCGCCGCTCCGCCCGAGCGGGTGTGGGAGCTGGTCGCCGACCTGCGCAACATGGCGCGATGGAGCCCGCAGACATGGCGCAGCTTCGTCCGCGGCGGCAAGGTCGACGGCCAGGTGGGATTCGGCACCAGGCTGCTGAACGTCAACCGGCGCGGGCCCTTGGTCTGGCCCACCCAGTCACAGGTGGTCCGGTTCGTGCCCGGACGCGAGATCGCCTGGCGCGTCAAGGAGAACTGGACGGTCTGGAGCTACACCCTGGAGCCGACCGCGGCGGGCACGCGCCTCATCGCGCGCCGGGAGGCTCCTGAGGGCATCTCCGACCTGTCGGTCCGGCTGACGAAGGTCGCGTTCGGCGGGGTAGAGGCCTTCGGCGCCGAGCTCGAGGGCGACCTGCTTCGGACCCTCGAGCGGATCAAGTCCGACGCCGAGAGCTGACCCGCTCGGCGGCTGGTTTGGCCGCCGGTCCCGGCGGCAACGCTCCAGCACATGAGCGAGCCACACCTTCCCCCGTCGACAGGCGCCACTGCGGCCCCCCCGGTTCAGCAGCCGGCCGGGTCCGGTGAACCCTCCGTAGGCACCCTGCTGTCCGACCTGAGCCAGCAGATCCCTGATCTCGTGCGGTCCGAGCTCCGCCTGGCTCAGGTCGAGATGACCGAGAAGGGCAAGCGTGCAGGCATCGGCCTGGGCATGTTCAGCGCTGCTGGACTGCTCGGGTTCTTCGGCCTCGCGGTGCTCATCGCCACCGCCGTGCTCGCCCTCGACCTCGTCCTACCCGCTTGGGCCGCCGCGCTCATCGTGGCCGTCGTGCTGCTCGCGGCCGCTGCGGCGCTGGGTCTGGTCGGCAAGTCCAAGGTCGCCGAAGCCACCCCGCCCAAGCCCGAGCGCGCAATCGAGAGCATCAAGGACGACGTCGCGGCAGTGAAGGGAGACCACCGATGAGCACCACTGGCGACAACCCCAGTCCCGAGGAGATCGAGGCCGACATCGAGCGGCAGCGTGAGCAGCTCGCCGAGACGGTGGACGCGCTCACTGCGAAGCTCGACGTGAAGCAGCAGGCACAGCACAAGGTCGAGGACGTCAAGCAGCAGGCACAGCACAAGGTCGCGGATGTCAAGGACCGCGCGACCACCGACGACGGCAAGCCGCGCCCGGAGGTCATCGCCGCGGGCGTCGCCGTCCTCGTCCTCGTCGTGCTCATCATGAGGCGGCGGCGCCGGTGACCAGCTCTTCCCCCGGCGACGCGCAAGGCGCCCAGCGGCACCCGGATTCGACGCCGGACCCGGATGCCGCCGGCAAGCCCGAAGGCCCCACGGACCTCCACAAGAGGTCCTGGATCTACGTCGGCCGCAAGGTCATGCGCGAGTTCAGCAAGGACCAGCTGACCGACCAGGCTGCGGCCCTCACCTATTACGCGGTGCTCGCGATCTTCCCCGCACTGCTCGCGCTGATCTCACTGCTGGGCGTGGTGGGGCAGTCCCAGCAGGCGGTCGACACCATCCTCGACGTACTCGGTCCGCTGGTCGCTCCCTCGACGCTGGAAACCATCAAGGGGCCGCTCACGGAGCTGACCCAGAGCCAGGCCGCCGGCTTCGCGCTCGTCACCGGTCTCGTCGGTGCTCTGTGGTCGGCGTCCGGTTATGTCGGTGCCTTCGGTCGCGCGATGAACCGGGTCTACGAGATCGACGAGGGGCGGCCGTTCTGGAAGCTGCGCCCGGTCATGCTGCTGATCACTCTCGTCGCGGTGCTCCTGTCGGCGCTGGTCCTGGTCATGCTCGCTGTCTCCGGCCCGGTCGCGCAGTCCATCGGGGACACCATCGGCCTCGGCGACACCGCCGTCCAGGTGTGGAGCATCGCCAAGTGGCCGGTCCTCGCGATCATCGTGATGCTCGTGGTGGCACTCCTCTACTACGCCACTCCCAACGTCAAGCAGCCGAAGTTCCGCTGGATCTCGGTTGGCGCCGCCATCGCCATCCTCATCTGGGTGCTGGCCTCGGTCGGCTTCGCCTTCTACGTCGCGAACTTCGGCAGCTACGACAAGACCTACGGGTCGCTGGCCGGCGTCATCGTGGCGCTCTTGTGGCTGTGGATCACCAACCTCGCGTTGCTGTTCGGTGCCGAGGTCGATGCCGAGCTCGAGCGCGGCCGCGAGCTGCAGGCGGGTCTCCCGGCGGAGGAGGAGTTGCAGCTCCCCGCCCGGGACACCCGCAATATCGAGAAGGCCCAGGAAAAGGACGAGAAGGACATCGAGCGTGGCCGGCAGATCCGTGAGGCGGCCGCGCGCGACAACGGCGACGACTCCGACGGATAGCCGCAGGCATCAGCCGCGGCGCCCAGAAAACTCCAGGAAGGGACATCACATGAAGAAGCTCCTCATCCTCGTCGCAGGAGGCATCGGCTACGTGCTCGGCGCCCGCGCCGGACGCGAGCGTTACGAGCAGTTGCGCCAGGCCACCGAGAAGGTGAAGGCCAACCCGACGGTGCAGAGTGCCGCCCAGCGCGCCGCCGAGGCCGCGGCGACGGCCGCTCCCGTCGTCAAGGAGAAGGTCGCCGAGACCGCCGCGAAGGTCACCGGCGACAGCGGCAGCACCGGTGACGACAGCATGAGCACCAGCAGCGCGCCGGCAGGCGGCACCACCGAGGTGCCGATGGAGACCAGCGCCTACCCGGTCAACGACGAGGACGCCAAGCTCCCCTGATCTCCTGATCAGCCGGCGAGGAAGCTCAGCCGGACCTCGCGGTCGGGGTTGTCGACGTTGAGGTCGACCAGGCAGATGGACTGCCAGCTGCCCAGGGCGAGCGTTCCGTCCAGCACGGGCACCGTCGCGTACGGCGGCACCAGGGCAGGCATGACGTGCGACCGCCCGTGCCCTGGGCTGCCGTGGCGGTGCCGCCAGCGGTCGTCGGCCGGCAAGAGGTCGGCAAGCGCCGCGAGCAGGTCGTCGTCGCTGCCCGAGCCCGTCTCCAGGATCGCGATGCCCGCCGTCGCGTGCGGCACGAACACATGCAGCAACCCGTCACCCCGCCCATCGGCGTACTGCTTGCAGGTCTGGGTGATGTCCTCAACGACCTCGCGCTCGCCCGTGCGCACGCGGATCACGACGCTCTCCATGCGGACCACTCCAGCACATGCCGCGTGAACCGGCACTCCGAGACCGTGTGGCGCGCGACTAACCTTGCCGACGTGTCCCACGCCCATCACACCTCCGACCGGACAGCGCCTCGTCTGGCCTACCTCGGTCCCGCCGGCACCTTCACCGAGCAGGCGCTGCGCGGTCTGCCCGACGCGGCCGCCGCGGAGCTGGTGGCATGCGCGACGGTGACGGTCGCCCTCGACGCCGTGCGCGACGGCTCTGCGGACGGCGCGGTCGTGCCGATCAGGC
>JBHWSH010000099.1:0-5027 GCA_043427135.1 Marmoricola sp.
CTCTATGGTCAGCCTGGCCGGGGACTCGGTCGTCCTCGATGAGGACAACCGCGTGCTCGACCTGACCACCAACGTCGGTGCGATCGGCAGGCTCGCCCGCACCGGTCACGTCCCGGTCGGCTACTACAAGGACCCCGAGAAGTCGGCCAAGACCTTCATCGAGATAGACGGCCAGCGCTACTCGGTGCCGGGCGACTTCGCCCGCATCGAGGAGGGCGGCAAGGTCACGCTGCTCGGCCGCGGCTCCAACTGCATCAACACCGGCGGCGAGAAGGTCTACCCCGAGGAGGTCGAGATGACCCTCAAGGGGCACCCCGACGTGTACGACGTCCTCGTGGTCGGCGTCGCCGACGAGAGCTACGGCCAGGCGGTCAGCGCGGTCATCCAGCCCCGGGGCGACAACCGGCCCTCGCTCGACGAGCTGAAGGACTACCTGCGCCCGCTGCTGTCGGGCTACAAGATGCCTCGCCACGTGACGTACGTCGACGAGATTCCGCGCAGCGCCACCGGCAAGGCCAACTACCCCAAGGCTCGCGAGCTCATCACGGGAGGAGCGAACTGACATGCGCACCGATCTGTGCGACGCCTTCGGCATCGACTACCCGATCTTCGCCTTCACCCCGTCGGAGCACGTGGCCGCGGCCGTCTCGCGCGCCGGAGGCCTCGGCGTTCTGGGCTGCGTGCGGTTCAACGACGCCGACGAGCTCGACGCCACGCTGACGTGGATGGACGAGAACACCGACGGCAAGCCGTACGGCGTCGACGTCGTGATGCCGATGAAGGTGCCGACCGAGGGCAAGGCCGTCGACCTGCAGGCGATGATCCCCGAGGAGCACAAGAAGTTCGTCGAGGACACGTTGCGCAAGCTCGGCGTACCCCCGCTGCCTGAGGGCGCGGGCCGTGACGGCGTGCTCGGCTGGCTGCACTCGGTCGCGCGCAGTCATGTCGACGTCGCATTGAGCGGCAAGCATCGACCGGTGCTGATCGCCAACGCGCTTGGGTCCCCGCCGGTCGACATCATCGAGCAGTCGCATGCCGCCGGCGTGAAGGTCGCCGCGCTGGCGGGCGCCGCCAAGCACGCCGCATCTCATGTCGCCAACGGCGTCGACATCATCATCGCGCAGGGCTACGAGGCCGGCGGGCACACGGGCGAGGTCGCGAGCATGGTGCTGACTCCCGAGATCGTCGACGCGGTCGGACCGGACGTGCCCGTGCTCGGTGCAGGAGGCATCGGCACAGGCCGCCAGGTCGCTGCGTCGCTCGCGCTGGGGGCACAGGGTGTGTGGACCGGCTCGGTGTGGCTGACCACCGAGGAGTACCAGAACCTCAACACCAACCAGGGCATGACCGAGGCGTTCCTACGCGCCACGAGCTCGGACACCGTCCGCGCGCGGGTCTACACCGGGAAGCCGGCGCGTCTGCTCAAGACCAAGTGGACCGACGCCTGGGCCGAAGAAGGTGCACCGCAGCCGTTGCCGATGCCGTTGCAGAACCTGTTGGTCTCCGAAGCGCACAGCCGGATGAGCGCCCACGGCGACCCCGAGGTCATCTCCATGCCCGTCGGCCAGATCGTCGGGTCGATGAACGCCGTCAGACCGGTCTCCGAGGTGATGGCCGACCTCGTCTCAGGCTTCGAGGACGCCGTCGCCCGGCTCGACAAGATCCGCTCCGCCTGACTCCGCCGAGTCGGCGCCAGTTCGGCTGCGGATCGACCGAAGTGGCGCCGGCTCGCGCGGTGATCAGGCGGGCTCGACGCCGTTGCGGTGACGCTGAGCGAGCTCTTGGTACGCCGACGGGTTGACGGCGACCCAGAACTCAGCGGCGGTCCCGGCGATCGGACCCTTGACCTTCGCCGGCGAGCCGACCACGAGCACCTCGTCGGGCACCTCGGTCCCGGGGACGACGAGTGCCCCGGCGGCGACCATGCTGCGGCGGCCGATGCGGGCGCTGTCGAGCACGGTCGCTCCGTTGCCGACCAGTGCCTCTTCGCCGATGGTCGCGCCGTGGACGACGCACTGGTGGGCGATCGTGGCGCCGGCGCCGATCTCGCACGGCATGTCCGGAGGCGCATGGAGGACGGCGCCGTCCTGCACGTTGGCCCCCTTGCGCAGCACGACGGGGGAGTAGTCGGCGCGGATGACCGCGTTGTACCAGACCGACGCCCCTTCCTCGACGGTCACGTCGCCGACCAGGACGGCGGTCGGGGCGATGAAGGCGGTCGGGTGGACGGTGGGGCTCTTGCCCTCGAAGGAGTACAGCGGCATGTCCCGCACCGTATCCGCAGCGCGGTCTCAGCAGACGCGGGTGTACGCCGTGCCGCGGGCTTCGCGCACCCAGCCGAGATCACCGTGGTCGCGTGGACCATCGTCTCGGAGCACCCGCTTGAGCACCTTGTTGGTCGGAGTCTGCGGGAGCTCGGTCGCGATCCGGACGTGTCGCGGCCAGGACTTGGTGCCGAGGTCGGCCTGCGCATGCAGGAACGCCTCGAACTGCTCCGGAGCCAGGTCGGTGCCAGGCCACAGGACCAGCGCCGCCATGACTTGGTCGCCCACGCCGGACTCGTCGGGCACGGCGTACACGGCTGCTTGCTGGATGTCGGGGTGCCGGAGCAGGATCCGTTCGATCGGCGCGGCGGCGAGGTTCTCGCCGTCGACGCGGAGCCAGTCCGAGGAGCGTCCGGCGAAGTAGACGAAGCCGGCGGCGTCGCGATAGGCGAGGTCACCCGACCAGTACATGCCGTGCCGCATCCGCTCCGTGTCGGCGTCCGGGTCGTTGTAGTAGCCGGCGAAGAACCCGGCCCCTGCGGTGTTGACCAGCTCGCCGATCGCTTCGTCTGCGTTGACCATCCGGCCGCTCTCGTCGAACTCCGCGACCGGCACCTCTGCGCAGGTGTCGGGGGCGAGCACCTTCACGCCCTCGAGCGGTCTGCCGAGAGCTCCTGCTGGCATGTCGGGGACGCGCTGGACGACGATGGCGTTCTCGCTCGAGGAGTAGGAGTCGACCACCGAGCAGCCGAACCGGCGGGCGAACTCCACGATGTCGCCCTCGGCGGCCTCGTTGCCGAACACGAGACGCAGCGGGTTGTCCGCGTCGTCCGGCTGCTCCGGTGTGGCCAGGACATAGGTCAGCGGTTTGCCGACGTAGTTCGCATAGGTCGCGCCGAAACGGCGTACGTCAGGGAGGAACCGGGACGCGGAGAACCGTCGAGCCAAGGCGATCGTCGAACCCGCCGCTAGCGCCGGGGCGTACCCCGCCATGACGGCGTTGGAGTGGAACAACGGCATCGACAGGTAGCAGACGTCCTCGCGCCCGAGCCCGAAACGTCCCGCGAGCAGCTTTCCGGGGTGAGTGACCTTCTCGTGGGTGACACGGACGGCCTTGGGGTCGCCGCTGGTGCCGGAGGTGAAGATGAGCATCGCCAGGTCGTCCGGACCGGGCTCGACCTCCGGCAGTGGGGTTCCACGGTGGGCCGCGACCAGGTCGCGCCAATCTGTCGCGGTGACGTCGAGGACGCGCACGTCGCCGAGGTCGATCTCGTGGAGCAGCCCGGCGTGCGTCGGCTCGGTGAGCACCACCTGACAGTCGGCTCGTGCGGCGTCTCCGGCAAGCGCCTCACCGCGACGAGTCGGGTTGAGCCCGACGAGGGTGAATCCGCCCAGGCCGGCGCCCGACAGCGCGAACACCATCTCGGGAACGTTGTCGAGCAGCACGCCTACGTGCGGCGGCGATGCCGGATCGAGCAACGAGGTCAGGGCATGTGCCGTTGCGCCGGCCTCCGCGACGACCTGAGCCCAAGTCCATGACCGGTCCTCGAACAGCAGGCCGGGCCGGTCGACCTCGCGCAGGCGCAACAGCTGCTGTCGAAGGGTGATCGACACGCTCAGGCGGGCTCTGCGGCGAGGAGACGACCGACCGCCCGCGCCTGCAACGTCGCCCCGCCGAGCGCGAACTCGGCGCGCTTGGCGGCGGTGAAGTAGCGGTGCGCTTCGCCGTCGAGGTCGATGCCGACCCCGCCGTGGACGTGGACGGTCGTGTGCGCGAGCTTGTGGCCGGTGTCGGCCGCCCACAGCTTCGCGGTCGCCACTTCCGCGGCGGCGGGCAGTCCCTCGGCGAGCCTCCACGCCGCATTGGTGACGGTGAGCCGCAGACCCTGCACGTCGATGTAGCCGTCGGCCAGCCGCTGGGAGACCGCCTGGAAAGAGCCGATCGGCCGGCCGAACTGCTCGCGAGTGCGGGCGTACGCCGCGGTCAGCTCGAGCGCCCCGGCGCAGATGCCCAACTGCTGGGCGCAGGCCGCCACGGTGAGGTGCTGGACCAGCCACTCGTACGCCGCGCTGCTGCCGGGAAGGTGCCGGTCGTCGCCGAGACGCACCTCGTCGAGCTCGACGCGCGCGGCAAGATCCCCGTCGCTGAGACGCTGCGACTGCACCGCGACGCCCTCGTCGCCGGGCTGCACCAGGAACAGCTCCACCCCGTCGTCGGCCGAGGCCGGGACGAGGACCCAGTCCGCGGCCGTCCCGGCGGGCACCGTGGTCTTGGCGCCGGACAGCACCCACGTGTCACCGTCGCGACGGGCCGTGGTGGCGGGCACGACAGGGGAGTCGCTCGCATCCTCGGAGACCGCCGCGGTCAGCACGAGCTCGCCCGACGCGGCACCGGGCAGGAGGAGGTGCCGCTGGCCCGCGTCGCCGAAGTGAGCAACAGCCATCGCGGTGACCGCATGCGCGGCCAGCGGCACCGGCGCCACCACGCGGCCTGCCTCCTCCACGAGGGTCGCCAGCTCGAGGGTGCCGAGCCCCGCCCCGCCGTACTCCTCCGGCAGCGGCAGCCCGATCAGCCCGGCAGCACCCAGCTCGCGCCACAGCTCGCGGTCGAAGCGGTCACCGCCCTTCTCGACCTCGGTCAGGCGAGCCGGCGTGCAGCGGTCGCCGAGGATCTGCCGCGCCAGCGGGCCGGCGTCCTGCTGGCCTGGGGTGGGGGTGAAGTCCATGGATGTACTCCTGAGTTGGGTGGTTTCGAGACGCCTC
>JBHWSH010000100.1:0-4013 GCA_043427135.1 Marmoricola sp.
CGCCGCGTGTCTGCCCGGAGTGCGACGGCGTCGGCATGCGGGCGGCCGCTTCGTCGGCGGGTGCGTTCACCCTCAACGAGACCTGCCCGGCGTGCCGCGGCCGCGGCCTCGTCGTGGACGACCCGTGTCCGGGCTGCCACGGCTCGGGCCGGGCCCGGTCCGACAAGACCATCCAGGCCCGCATCCCGGCCGGTGTCAAGGACGGCCAGCGCATCCGGCTGCGCGGCAAGGGAGCCGAGGGCGAGCACGGCGGCCCGCGCGGTGACCTGTTCGTCGTCGTCAAGGTCGCCAAACATCCGCTCTTCGGCCGCACGGGCGACAACCTCACGCTCAAGGTGCCGATCTCCTTCGATGAGGCCGTCCTGGGCGCCGAGATCAAGGTGCCGACCCTCCTCGGCGGGCCGGTGACCGTCCGCATTCCCCCGGGCACGCCCAACGGACGCACGTTCCGGGTCCGCGGCCGCGGCGTACCTCGTCGTGACGGCACCAAGGGCGACCTGCTCGTCACTGTCGACATCCAGGTGCCCGCTCAGCTCAGCGAGGATGCCCGGCGGGCGGTCGAGGCCTACCGCGACGCCACCGGCGGGGCCGACCTGCGCAGCAGGCTGTTCGACAGCGGAGCCACCTCGTGAGCAGGCACTCGTTCGGTCAGGCGCCCCCGAGCCCCGACGCGCCGGTCTACGTCATCTCCGTGGCCGCGGAGCTGACCGGCCTGCACCCTCAGACGCTGCGCACCTACGACCGGCTCGGCCTGGTCTCTCCAGGACGCACCGGCGGAGGCGGCCGGCGCTACTCCTGGCGCGACATCGAGCAGCTCCGCGAGATCGCCGAGCTGACCGCGGCCGGCATCGGCCTCGAGGGAGTGCGGCGCATCCTCGAGCTCGAGGACCACGTGACTGCGCTCCAGGAGCGCGTGGAGGAGCTCGAGCGGCAGCTCGATGCCGCCGAGTACGCCGTGCGGGCCGCCCTCGACCACGGTCGGGCCGGCCGCAACCTTCCGGTCCCGGCCGGCCTCACCACCCAATCGGTGGTGGTCTGGCGGCGCGGAAGGTGAAATCCTTCGCGGACCACTGCCTTCGGTGCGGTCCCACGGCTAGGGTGGCCCCACGGTTCAGGGGTGGGCCGCTGCAGCGAGTTGCTGCTCCACATGTGGGGAGAACACCGTGACCGTCGTGCTGGCCGAAGACGACGTCGATATCCGTGACTTGGTCCAGATCGTGCTGGAGGGGCTCGGACTGAGCGTCACCGCCGTCGGCAACGGTGCAGAGGCGCTCGCCGCAGCGCACGCGAAGAAGCCGCGGTTCATGCTCCTCGACATCACCATGCCGGGCATGAACGGGCTCGAGGTCTGTCGCGCCGTGCGGGCCGATCCGGAGCTCGATGACCTGCCGATCATCTTCATGACAGCTCGGGCTCAGGCCGCCGATGTCGCTGCCGGCATGGAGGCGGGCGCCGACACCTACATCATCAAGCCGTTCGGCCCGATCGAGCTGCGCGAGCAGATCGAGGAGACGCTGGCCAAGCGCGGCCAGCCGCTTCCCGACCTCTGAGGCGACCCGCTACGCCGTCGGGTCCCCGACGGGCAGGTGGATCGAGAAACGGGTTCCTTGCCCGAGCGTGGACTCGACCTCGATCCGGCCGTGGTGGGCCTCCACGATCGAGTGGGTGATCGCCAACCCGAGCCCGGCCCCCTGGATGGCCATCTCGCGGGCGTCGGTCCCGCGGAAGAACCGGTCGAACAGGTGGACCAGGTCGGCGTCGTTGATGCCCATGCCGGTGTCTGCGACGGTGAACACCGCCTCGGTATCGGTGGCGCACAGCGAGACCGACACCCGGTCACCTTCGCGGGAGAACTTGACCGCGTTGCTCAGCAGGTTGGTGAAGGCCCGCTCGAGCTTGTCGGCGTCGCCCTTGAGCGTGACCGGGTTCTCCGGCAGCTCTCGCTCCAAGACGAGCTTGCGCACCTCGAGGTTCTCGTCCACCGCGTCCAGGGCGCGTTGAGCGACCTCGCGCAGGTCGAACCGTGCCGTACGGAAGCGCACGTCGGCCATCTCGAACTGCGACATCGCCATCATGTCCTCGATGAGGCCCATCAGCCGGCGGCCGTTGCGCTCGATGCGCTCGATCACGCTGCCTTGGGAGTCGGGCAGGCTCGTACGGTCCGCGAGCAGGAGCTGGGAGTACCCGATGATGCTGGTGATCGGCGTGCGCAGCTCGTGGCTGACCGTGGAGAGGAAGTCGTTCTTGGTCTCGTCAAGCTGAGCGAGCCGGTCGTTGAGCTCCTTCTCGGCAGCCAGCGCTTCCTCCACCATCTGTTCGTGCCGGCGCCGCTCGGTGACGTCGTTGGCCACCGCGACGTAGCCGGCGGACTCGCCGTCCGGTCCGAAGTGCTTGCTCAGCGCCACGGAGATCGTGCGGATCTCGCCGTCGATGCGCCGTAGATAGCTGTCCCGGGTGACGTTGCCCGTGATGTCCTTCAGGAACGGGTCGACCACCTCGGCCAGCGACTGCGGGTCAGGCTCACGGTCGGGGTGGATGGCGAGGACGCCGTCGTTGAGCCCGCGATCCCACTCCAGGGTGACCACGCCGCGGCCGACCACGGCGGCCGCGTCGTACCCGGAGAGGTTCTCCGCGCCGACGTTGAAGAACTCGATCCGGCCCGCCCGGTCGGCGCCGAGGATCGCGGTCGTGGTGGTGCCCTCGACGATGTTGTCCATCATCTGGCTGGCGCGATCCAACCGCTCGATGGCCCGGAGCTGCGCGCTCGCCGCCAAGGTGAGCGGCAAGGTCACCAGCGTCGCTGCCAGCACGTTGAGCTGCAGCAGAGTGCCCACGAGGCTGGGATCGTGACCGAACCTCTCGGCGACCAAGGCAAGTGGTCCGTTGCCGTGGACGGTGAGCAGGGTGATCACGGTGGCGAACAGGACCAGCTCGACGACCACCTCGTGCGGTCGCAACCGGGTGGCACCCCACACCAGCACCACGAACGGCAGGAAAGCCAGCGGCAGCGACTGGCTGGGGGCGTAGATGTACCCGACCATCACGATGAGAAGGGCGCACTGCGCCAAGGCTTCGGCGAGCTTCGCCGGTCGCCGATGGTGCGGCAGCCGCATCGCGAGCGGCGGGATGAGCAGCAGAGCGGCGCCGTGGGTGGTGAAGAGCGTCCGGGCCGCCCGCAGCGGCGACTCGTCGGTCAGCAGGGCGTTGGTGATACCGCCGAGCGCGGCTACGACCGACGCGGTCACCAGGACTGCGAACGCGAGGCGAGCGAAGTCCCCGAGGCTGAGCAGACTCGGCCGGTCGCCGCGACGGGTCAGCAGCCAGATCATCAGCGAGGACTCGACGACGTTGATGAGCCCGAACGAGGCCGACACCGATGTCGGACGCTCCGCATCGAGGTTGACTCCGAACGCGATCAGGCCGATGGCGAGCACGATGACGGGCCGCCACCGTGGCATCGCGACGATCAACGCCACGACCGAGACACCCGACATCGGCCAGAACGCCGCGACCGAGCTGCCCTGCGGCGACAGCAGGATCGCCGATCGCGCCAGGAGGACGTCGCCCAGCAGCAGCCCGATCACGAGGAGCGCGCGCCACCGCGTCGTCGACACCCCTAACGGGGCGTGGTCCGTTGCCGCCGACGTCATGGGTCCTGTCTCGCGCTCTCGAGGGGGAAGGCGCCGCCCGGGGCGTCGCGCGTCCCACGCTATGTCCACCGAGCATCCCGGCGCCGGAAAAACCGTGAAGACAACAGGGGTTGAGTGGAATGGACTCAACTCTGCCGCTGTTGTGACTTCAGAGCCCCCCGCACCATCGACCGCCCGGTCGCGCACGAAAGGAGCTACAAGCGATGGACGTCGCGAAGTTCACCACCCGCACCCAGGAGGCCATCGCCGCCGCGATCCAGACGGCGAGCACCGAGGGCCACAGCCAGCTCGAGGCACTACACCTGCTGGCGGCCTTGCTCGGGCAGCGCGACACGCTCGTGCGGCCGCTGCTGACCGCGGCCG
>JBHWSH010000101.1:0-10931 GCA_043427135.1 Marmoricola sp.
AACGACTCGCGGACAGGATCGAGAACCAGACCGGCAGCAGGGTTACGCTTCACCTACGGAGTGCCTTCCACTCGGTGACCTTGAGACGTCGTAATCCCAAGTTTCCCGTGCTGGACAGGCACTTCCGTGCGTTACACGCCGTACACAACCCCGACGACGTGAAAGCGCGAGGCTAGCGGCTCGCTTCCTCAACCAGCGATGGCGGGATTTCGAGACGCTCGCTTCGCTCGCTCCTCAATCACCGGTGGCCGGCCGATGGTTGGGCAGGATGTGGGGATGCAGAGAGAGACCGACCCGGTGCCGGCGGATGTGCGGGAGCGGCACCAGGAGCTGAGCGAGCTGGTCGACGAGGCGCGGTGGCGCTACTACGTGCTTGATGCCCCGACGATGGCGGACGCCGACTTCGACGCTGCGATGCGCGAGTTGGAAGAGCTGGAGGAACAGCACCCGAGCCTTCGCACGCCCGACTCGCCAACGCAGAAAGTCGGCGGCGCGGTGTCGACGGAGTTCACCGCGGTCGACCACCTCGAGCGGATGATGAGCCTGGACAACGCGTTCGCCCTCGAGGAGCTCGCCTCGTGGGAGCAGCGCATCCGCCGCGACGGTGTCACCGACGCCGAGTACCTCTGCGAGCTCAAGGTGGACGGCCTCGCCATCAACCTGCTCTACGAGAACGGCCGCCTCACCCGCGCGCTCACCCGCGGCGACGGCCGCACCGGCGAGGACGTCACCCTCAACGCCAAGACGATCCGCACCATCCCGCACCGGCTCACTGGCACCGACGAGTTCCCGGTGCCGAAGCGCGTCGAGGTCCGCGGCGAGATCTTCCTTCCCGTGCAGGCCTTTGAGGAACTCAACGCCTCCCTCGTCGAAGCCGGCAAGGCGCCGTTTGCCAACCCACGCAACTCCGCCGCCGGGTCCCTGCGGCAGAAGGACCCGAAGGTCACCGCATCGCGGGCGTTGTCGATGGTGTGCCACGGCATCGGTCTGCGTGAGGGTTTCGAGCCGACCCGTCAGTCCGAGGCGTACGCCGCGCTGGCCGCCTGGGGGCTCCCGGTCTCCCCACGCGTCAAGGTCGTGAAGAACCTCGCAGAGGTCGAGGAGTACATCGCCCACTACGGCGAGCACCGCCACGACGTCGAGCACGAGATCGACGGCGTCGTGGTCAAGGTCGACCAGGTCGCCCTGCAACGCCGGCTCGGCTCGACCTCGCGCGCACCCCGTTGGGCGATCGCGTTCAAGTACCCGCCCGAGGAGGTCAACACCAAGCTCCTCGACATCAGGGTCAACGTCGGACGCACAGGCCGCGTGACGCCGTACGGCGTGATGGAGCCCGTCTTCGTATCGGGCTCCACCGTCGAGCTGGCGACCCTGCACAACGCCTGGGAGGTCAAGCGCAAGGGAGTACTCATCGGCGACACCGTCGTGCTGCGCAAGGCTGGCGACGTCATCCCCGAGATCGTCGGCCCCGTGACCGACCTGCGCGATGGCACCGAACGCGAGTTCGTCATGCCGACGCACTGCCCGGAGTGCGGCACCGAGCTGCGGCCGCAGAAGGAGGGCGACGCCGACATCCGCTGTCCCAACACGCGCTCGTGTCCGGCCCAGCTGCGGGAGCGGCTCTACCACGTCGCAGGCAGGGGAGCCTTCGACATCGAGGCCCTCGGCTATGAAGCGGCGACCGCGCTGTTGGAGGCCGGCGTCGTCCAGGACGAGGGCGACCTCTTCGCGCTCACCGAGACCGACCTGGTCAAGGTGCCGCTGTTCACCCGCGCGCCCAAGAAGGGGGAGGAGGGCCCGCAGCTCTCGGCCAACGGCAAGCGCATGCTGGCCAACCTCGCCGAGGCCAAGGACCGCCCGCTGTGGCGCGTGCTCGTCGCGCTGTCGATCCGCCACGTCGGTCCGACCGCGGCGCGCGCCCTGGCCGGTCACTTCCACTCCCTCGACGCGATCCGGGACGCCTCGCAGGAAGAGCTGGCCGCCGTCGAGGGAGTCGGCGGCACCATCGCGGAAGCCATCCGGCGGTGGTTCGACGACCCAGAGGTCGCCTGGCACCTCGACATCGTCGAGAAGTGGCGAGCGGCGGGGGTCTCGCTGGAGGACGAGTACGACGCGTCGGCGCCGCAGATCCTCGAAGGGCTCTCCATCGTCGTCACCGGGTCGCTCGCCCGCTACAGCCGCGACGAGGCCAAGGAGGCGATCCTGTCGCGCGGCGGGAAAGCGGCCTCGTCGGTGTCGAAGAAGACCGCGTTCGTCGTCGTCGGCGACTCGCCAGGATCCAAGTACGACAAGGCCGTGGAGCTCAAGGTGCCGGTGCTGGACGAGGACGGTTTCGGCGTACTCCTCGAGCAGGGGCCTGACGCCGCCCGGGCGCTGGCCCAGACCGGCGAGTAACCCCGCGGCGAGTTGTGCGTTTGCCCGATTAAGGGACCAAACGCCCTACTCCCTGCCCGCGAGGGCCACGGAGAATAGGTCGACTGGGCCAGACCACACGCTACGAGAACGGGGGTCTGCGTGACCGTCCTGGACGCCATCGCAGCCGCATTGACCGCCACGACATTGTTGCTGGCGGGCTCCACGCTGCTCCTCTCGCTGCGCCGGCGCCCGCGCCAGGCGTGGACCGAGGACGGTCTGCTCTTCGGCAGCGCGATCGTGGCAGCCACCGCGATGGGCACCGTCGCGGTCCTGGGAGGTACGCCGGCCGCCGCCGCGACCCTCGCGATCCTCCTGGGCGGGACGACCTTCGTCGTCGGGCGGCTCAACCCCCGCTGGACCATGGCCGGTGTCGTCACCTGGTCGATGGCCTCGGCGACCGGCGCCGCGATGCTCGCCTGGGTGATGACGCGCACGCTCAACGCCGACCAGGGACTCGGTCTTTGGCTCGCCGGAGAGTTCCTGCTGTTGCTCGCCACGCTCGTGGTGTTGCTCGCGATCAGCTACTCCCACCAGCTCGTTGACCTGTTTGCGCGCGTCCCCGCCGCAGCGGCCGAGGGCTCCGAAGCACCGGTCGCGTCGCACCAGCCGTTCGTGTCGCTCCACGTGACCTCGCACAACGATCAGCCCGCCACGGTTCTGCAGACCCTGCGGGGCATCCTCGCGCTCGACTACGAGGACTTCGAGATCCTCATGATCGACGACAACACCGCCGACGAGGCGCTCTGGCGTCCGGTCGAGGAGTTCTGCCGCACCCAGGGCCGCATCCGCTTCTTCCACGTCCAGGACCCGCCGGAGGCCCGCCCCTGGGCGCTGAATTTCGCCCTCGAGCAGACCGACCCGCGCGCCGAGATCGTCATCGCGCTGACCGCCGACCAGGTCGTCGACTCCGACTTCTTGACCGTCCAGGCGGCACGCTTCGCCGACGCCGACGTCTCCTTCGTCCGCGGACCCCGCGAGCTGCGCGCAGGCCAGCAGGCGCCGTACTTCCGTCGCCTGCACGCCTCCATGCCCCCCACCTCCACCCTCATCCGCAAGCGGAGCCTCGAGACGGCCGGCGGTTGGGACGAGTGGTCCGTTGCCGAGGAAGCCGAGCTCCCGCTGCGCCTGCGTCGCGACGGAGGCACCGGTGTCCACGTCGAGCAGTCCGCCGGGCTCGCGGCGATGCCCGCCACCTTCGAAGCGGTCAAGCAGCAGCGATTCGCCTGGGCGTTCGGCGGCGTACAGCTCCTGCGCATGCACTGGCGCTCGCTCATGCCGTGGGACCGCTCGGAGGACAACAGGCTGACGCTGCCGCAGCGCTGGGGCTACCTCGTGGGTGCTCTGCGTCGCGCCAGCGACCTGACGGCACTCGTCGTCACGGGCTTCCTGCTCCTCGGCGTCCTCGATCTGACGTTCGGCGGCGGCGCGCTGCTGGCTGCTCTGACGCCGGTGCTGGTCCTCTCGGTCGGCGCCCTCGTCGTCGCCGGCGTGCTCCGCGCGGTGCTGGTCAAGCAGACCCGTGAGATCAGCTGGACCGACGCCGCCGGCGCCTTCGGCATCTCCCTCGGGCTCGCTTGGTCGGTCGCGCTCGGTGCAGCTCGTGGGTTGTTCGCCCGCGAAGGAGCGACGCTGCCGGCCGTTTCGCACCCCACGCTTCGCAGCCAGTGGAGGCATGCCGTCACCAACAACCGTGTCGAGACCGCACTTGCTGCTGCGTGCCTCGCCCTCGGCGTCCTCGCCTTCGCGCAGTTGTCGTGGGGTGCCATGCTCGCCGGTGCTCTCCTGCTGTGGCAGGGAGTCGGCTATGCGATGGCTCCGCTGCACAGCGTCGCCGCGCTTCGTGCGACGGCCCAGCCGTTCGCCGCCGTACGCCGCCGCGCGCTGCTTCCTGCCTTCCTCACCTCGGCACACCTGTCCGTGCGACGAGGTGTCTGGCCCGGCATCGTCACCGCCGGATTCGCCGCCACCGCAGTCGTCATCGCCTCGCAGACCGGGCCTTCCGCTCCCGGCGACCTGACCGGCGAGCCGCCGGCTCTCGCGCAGGCACCGCTCACCTTCGACGAGGCGCAGCCGTACTCCGTGGCCCAGCAGGAAGAGCTTGCGGAGTCCGGTGCCCGCCCGTCCGCGGCCGACGTGGTCGCGCCCGCGCTTGCTGCCGTGGCCCAGACCCTGGCAGCGCCGCTGACCTCGGGCCCCGACAACGCATCCTCCGACTACGTGCCCGGCGCCACCAAGGGCTCCAACTCCAACAGTGGCTCGAGTTCGGGTGGCGCCAAGAGTGGCCCGTCTAAGAACCAGTCGGGTGGCGGCAAGTCGCACGCGGTCAACGGCAACGCCAACGGCTCGCTTCCGGGTGCGCAGCCCGGCGTACAGCCCGGCAGCCCGGCTCCCAACCCGCCGGCCTCGACCGCACCGGGCGCCAAGCCGCCCACGCAGTCGAGCCCGTCCAAGCCGTCGGCTCAGCCAGCGCCGTCCAAGCCGTCGAGCCAGCCCGCGCCGCCGCCGTCCAAGCCGAGCAACCAGCCGCCGCCGCCGTCCAAGCCGAGCAGCCAGCCGGCCCCCCCGCCGTCCAAGGCTCCCGGACCGCCGCCCGGCAAGGGCCCTGGCTACAACAACGGCAACGGGAACGGCTACGGCAACGGCGGCTCGAAGGGCGGCTACAACAAGGGCGACTGGGACGACGACGACGATGATGACGACGACGACTACAAGGGCGGCAAGGGCCACGGCTATGGCAACGGTGGGCACGGCCATGGGCACGGCAAGGGCAACGGCTACGGCAAGGGCGGCTACGGCGGCAAGTGGTGACCCGGCCGTCATGATCACGACAGCGCGGGCAGTTCGGTCTACGGCTTAGACCGAACCGCCCGCGCTGTCGGCTTTGCGGACGGCGGCAAGGCTGTGGTGGTCATCGTCCAAGTCGTCCGCGACGGTCTTAGACCGATCACCGGTTGGGAGGTTGAGAAATGAGCGAAGCGATACGCGACGCGCATGTGGCCGAGTCCTACAGCCGATCGGAAGACCTTTCCTTTTTCACCTGTGAAGAGGTCCCGATCAAGACCAAACGCAGCATCACGATCTCCATCCGGTTCTCAGAGGACGAGCTCAACCAACTCCGCGCTCGCGCAGAGAGCGAAGGGCCCAAGGTGACCTCCTCCCTCATCCGGGCCGCCGCACTCCAAGGCGACCGCCCGGTCGATCTCGACACTTTCGGTAGGGGCGCACGAGCTTCGACAACGTGCACAGCAACTCTGCGGTCGCGGGTCCCCCCAGGGACTAGCGACCTGCTCCCGGCAGGCTTGACCGCGGAGCAACTCGGGTCTTCTGCGGAAGGCGCCGTGCATTGGAGCGCGGTTGCCGATCGGCCACGTCCGGAGGCGTGCGGGCGATGCGTATGACCCAGTACGACCCCCTAATTGGGTCCACCGACAACGCTGAGGACGTAAGGCGTCAGAGCGTCTTGGCGAGCCATGTGAGGTCGGCCTCGGCCTGGGCGCGTCGTGCTGCTTCCCTGCGATGCAGGTCCGGCAGCTTCGCCAGGTGGAGCGTGTAGGGGCGGCCCTTCCGGATGGTGTGGTGCCGCACGGGGAGCTCCGCAGAGTCGATCTGGGAATGAACGTGCCTGCGTCCATCGGTCCTGAGCGGCCAGTCGAGCTTGGTCTCGGTGCTGTCGTCGAGGAAGCGCTGGAGCTGGTCGCAGAGCTCGCAGCCGCAGCCGCTCCAGGCGATCGACCAATCGTCGGCAGCGCGAGGCGGAATGCTCATCACGGCCTCGAGGCGGCCCGCCACGTCGGCTGCGAGCGCCGGTGGGGCATCTTTGCCGAGGCGGCGCAGGAGCGGGATCGTGAGGTCGACGATGCCCTCGTCGTAGGCGGCCAGGGTGGTCACGATTTCGTCCACAACCTGGGGATCGGCAGCATTGAGCAGAGCTTCCACCACCGGGACCTTCGAGGTGAGCGCCGATGCGCGGGCGGCGGGCCCTCGATCCAGGCTCGTCCTGATCGCGGGTGAAAGGCTGATCCAGATCCTGCGGCACAGCTCCGCCGCAGCGTCCTCCGCATCAGCCTGAGCGAGCGATCTGCACAGCGCGGGCAACGTCTGGATCGTCCAGTCCTCCAAAGGTCTGGGATAATAGCCCCGATCGGGGAACCATGCCGCCAGGATGCGGCGCAGCCACGGCTTCCCATACCGCGCGGCCGCGCCGGCGAGAGCGCCTGCGCTGTCGACGGTGATTCCCTCGCCGGACAACGGCCTGAGCAGTCCGGCAGCGGACTCGGCGTCGTCGATCTGCTCCGCGATCGGCAGAACGTGCGGCAGCAAGCCGGAGTCGCCCGCGCCGATGCGCCCCATCAGGCTTCTGACGTCCTCGCGGACTCTGTCGAGGTCCTCGCCGTCCCTCAGGCGAGTACGGAGCTCGGCGAGGGCGCCGGCCAGGTCCGCGTCTGCGCGGACCGCGAAGTCGCGGGCGTTCGGCCAGATCACCATCGTTGCGCGCCGGTACCAGCGATCGAGGGTGTTGCCGTAGTTGCCCATATAGCCCTCGTACTCGGACTCGTACGGCGTCATCGTGGCCGTTGCAGTGATCGCGCAGACCTCGCTCCCGTCCGCGAACAGCGTGATCGTCTCGCCGTGGTCCGCTCCGGCACGCTTCCACCACGCCAGCGTGACTTCGTCCTCGATCAGTTCGCCGACCTCATACGCGTCCGTTGTTTGCTCCGCCCGGAGGTGCTCGTCGTCGTACTCATCGAACTCGTCGTCGAACTCGTAGTGTCGCCACGACCGAGAACGCCCCTCGAAGACGTTCCAGGTCTGTTTGATCTCCGCCAGACCGAGTGCGGTGACGCAGTCGGCGCGTTGAGCCGCGGCCCGCAACGTTGCGACCCATTCGACGTCGCGGCCCTTGAGCCGATCCGCTGCGAGTGAACGCTGGCTGTACTGGTGGTCGAGCAACACGACCAACCGGTCGGGCGCGGGCAGCGTCCGGGCCGACCACGACCGCGTGACCGGAGTGGTGAAGTGCTCAGTGAGCAAGTCGGCCAACTCGGCATCGGGCTCGATGGCAGATGGTTCGTGTTCGCGTGTCAGGAGCAGGTTGAACGTCATCGTCACTCGACGGCCCGACCGCACCGGCCGCACCTCGTGGACACAATCGGCGTAGAACGCGAGGAAGCCGACTTTGTCCCGGTCGAGGTGACGATAGGTCCTGGTCTCGCCACTGTGGCTGACGAGGAGCTCACCCCCGGTGTGCACCGACGGCAGTGAGACCACCAGGGTCGCGACCATCTCGTCGTCCTTCTCGGAATCTTGGTGCGGCGCGAAGAACTGGCCTTTGCCGTAGACGAGCAGCGCATGCAGCTCGGCCCGTAGGCGTGCCCCTCGTGGAAGCCCGAGCCCGTCGTGCACCTCGATGAGCGCATTGTCGAGCAGATGGTCCCATTCGCCGCCGAGAGCCACCTGGTCGGCGGTGAGCTCCCACGTGTCGCGCACCGACGGGTCGGTAAAGGTCTCCTCGCCGCGTCCGAACATGGCCTGGCGCGCCACTGAGACCAGGTCCTTCTCCTGCGCAGCACCGATCGGAAGAGGGACCCGCCCGATCTCGTTCACCGACAGCGACAGGCCGTCCGCCGGCATCCACATCTCAGTACTGAACGAGCCCGCCGGTTCGCTGCCGCTCAACAGTCGCGCGATCCGTTCACGTGCTGGCTTGACCATGGCTCCCAACCTATGGGCTGCGGTCGCCCGCTCGGGGATCCTCACCCGCTTTATCGATCAGAGCACCGAACGCCGTGACGACGTTGGCGTCCAGGAAGATCCGCCGGCTGCTACGCGCCATCCAGGTCCGAGCCGCAGCCTGGGCAGGGGTGAGCATCTCGAGTGTGCACTCTTCCGTGCTCTGGGTCTCGACAGGCTCGACCGCCGGGGACAGGCTTGACCGCGGAGCCTCAGGCGTCGGGAGTCTGCGTATAACTCTGCCGCGTGCCCTCAGGGTCCAGCGTGCGCTCCTCGGACTCCTCAAGGATCACCTCGGCCTGGTCGTGCGGCGCTTCGCTGCCGGCGGTCTCCTCTTCCGGCAGCAGGTCCGCGCGCGTCGCGACGTCATCGGCATTGGGGCTCTCGGGGTGCTGGTCGGTCATGGTCGGAGATTTACCCCTGCACCGATCCGGACAACCCGCAGACACCTAGGATGACGGCCATGTCTGAGATCACCCGCGACGACGTCGCGCACCTGGCCGGGCTCGCCCGGATCCAGCTCGAGGAGGAGGAGCTCGACCGGCTCGCCCTCGAGCTGCCCAAGATCCTGGACTCCGTCGCGACCGTCACTGAGGCGCTGCAGGGCGCCGGCGACGTCACCCCGATGAGCCACCCCACCCCGATCCGCAACGTCTTCCGCGAGGACGTCGTACGCCCCAGCCTCACTGCCGCAGAAGCACTGTCCGGCGCCCCGGAAACCGAGGGCGACCGGTTCCTGGTGCCCAAGATCCTGGGCGAGGAGTGACCCGATGACCTCCGACCCCACCGAGCTGACCGCTGCCCAGATCGCCGAAGCCCTCGCGTCCGGCGAACTGACCTCGACCGAGGTCACCGGCGCTTTCCTCGACCGCATCGAGCAGTACGACGGCGCGCTCAACTCGTTCCTCCATGTCGATGCCGAAGGCGCCCTCGCCACCGCGCGGCAGGTCGACGAACGGCGTGCCGCCGGTGACGCGCTCCCGGCGCTCGCCGGCGTACCCATCGCAGTCAAGGACCTGCTCTGCACCATCGGCCAGCCCACCACCTGCGGCTCGCGCATGCTCCAAGGCTGGGTCCCGCCGTACGACGCCACGGTCGTCTCGCGGCTGCGTGCGGCCGGCATGCCGATCCTGGGCAGGACCAACCTCGACGAGTTCGCGATGGGCTCCTCCACCGAGCACTCCGCGTACGGCCCGACCCGCAACCCCTGGGACCTGGACCGCATCCCCGGCGGATCTGGCGGTGGTTCGGCTGCCGCCGTCGCCGCGTTCGAGGCTCCGATCGCGCTCGGCTCCGACACCGGCGGCTCGATCCGTCAGCCCGCGCACGTCACCGGCACCGTCGGCATGAAGCCGACGTACGGAGGCGTCAGCCGGTACGGCTCCATCGCGCTTGCCTCGAGCCTCGATCAGGTCGGCCCGGTCTCGCGCACAGTGCTCGACTCAGCACTCCTGCACGACGTCATCGGCGGGCACGACCCGCACGACGCGACGTCGCTGACGGACGCCTGGCCGTCGTTCGCCGCCGCCGCCCGTGACGGCGCGACGGGAGAGGTGCTCAAGGGCCTCAAGGTCGGCGTCATCCGCGAACTCGACGATACCGGCTTCCAGAAGGGCGTGTCCGACTCGTTCCGGGCGTCGCTCGCGATGCTCGAGGCCGCCGGGGCCGAGATCGTCGAGGTCAGCGCGCCGCACTTCGAGTACGGCGTCGCCGCGTACTACCTGATCCTCCCCGCGGAGGCCTCCAGCAACCTCGCGAAGTTCGACTCCGTCCGCTTCGGTCTCCGGGTCGACGTGCCCGGCGGCACGGTCGAGGACGTCATGGCCGCCACCCGCGACGCCGGCTTCGGCGACGAGGTCAAGCGCCGCGTCATCCTCGGCACGTACGCCCTCTCGGCCGGGTACTACGACGCCTACTACGGCAGCGCGCAGAAGGTCCGCACGCTCATCCAGCGCGACTTCGACGAGGCGTTCGCGCAGGTCCACGTCATCGCGACGCCGTCGGCGCCGACCACGGCGTTCAAGCTCGGTGAACAGCTCGACGACCCGCTCCAGATGTACCTCAACGACGTGACGACGATCCCGGTGAACCTCGCCGGCGTCCCCGGCATCTCGATCCCGTCCGGGCTCGCCGCCGATGACGGTCTGCCCGTCGGCATCCAGTTCATCGCCCCCGCACGCGAGGACGCCCGCCTCTACCGCGTCGGTGCGGCGCTGGAGACCCTGCTCGTCGACAGCTGGGGTGCCCCGCTGCTCGACCGCGCCCCGATCCTCGGAGGAGCCCGCTGATGGCCAAGGACGCACTGATGGACTTCGACAAGGCCCTGGAGCTGTTCGAGCCCGTGCTCGGCTTCGAGGTGCACGTCGAGCTGCACACCGAGACCAAGATGTTCTCGCCCGCCGGGAACCCCGCTCACCCGGCGAACCACGACGCCGAGCCGAACACCCTCGTCGCGCCCGTCGACATGGGTCTGCCGGGCGCGCTCCCGGTCGTCAACGAGACGGCCGTCCGCTACTCGATCAGCCTGGGCCTCGCCCTCGGCTGCTCGATCGCCGCGTCGAGCCGGTTCGCGCGGAAGAACTACTTCTACCCGGACCTCGGCAAGAACTACCAGATCTCGCAGTACGACGAACCGATCGCCTTCGAGGGAGAGCTCGAGATCGAGCTGGAGGGCGGCGACCTCGTCACCATCCCGATCGAACGCGCGCACATGGAGGAGGATGCCGGCAAGCTCACCCACATGGGCGGCTCCACCGGTCGCATCCAGGGCGCCGAGTACTCGCTCG
>JBHWSH010000102.1:0-6482 GCA_043427135.1 Marmoricola sp.
GGGCGGGTACCACCTGGCCCGGCCCCTCCGCTGATCAAGAGACTCAGTCGGTCTCGACCGTCTCGATCTCCTCGAGGGTCTCGATCGGAGGCAGGTCCTCCATGCCCGCGACCTGGGTGCGCGACGTGCCCTTGAACGTGAACGTCGCCGTCGGGCCTTCGCCCTCGACGTCGACGAGCACGATCTGGCCGGGGCCGACCTCGCCGTACAGCATCTTCTCGGCGAGGCTGTCCTCGATCTCGCGCTGCACCGTGCGCCGTAGCGGACGCGCGCCGAGTACGGGGTCGAAGCCGCGCTGGGCGAGCAGGTCCTTGGCGGCCTGGGTGAGCTCGATCGTCATGTCGCGGTCGGCGAGGCGCTGGTCGACCGCGGCGATCATGTTGTCGACCATTGCGACGATCTGCTCCTGCGACAGCGGCGGGAAGACCACGATCTCGTCGACGCGGTTGAGGAACTCGGGCCGGAAGTGCTGCTTGAGCTCCTCCGACACCTTGGCCTTCATCCGGTCGTAGGAACCCTGCGTGTCGCCGGTCTGCTGGAAGCCGAGGTTCACTCCCTTCGAGATGTCGCGGGTGCCGAGGTTGGTCGTCATGATGATGACGGTGTTCTTGAAGTCCACGACCCGGCCCTGCGAGTCGGTCAGGCGACCTTCCTCGAGGATCTGCAACAGCGAGTTGAAGATGTCCGGGTGGGCCTTCTCGACCTCGTCGAAGAGCACCACAGAGAACGGCTTGCGGCGCACCTTCTCGGTGAGCTGGCCGCCCTCTTCGTAGCCGACGTAGCCGGGAGGCGAGCCGAACAGTCGCGACACGGTGTGCTTCTCGGAGAACTCCGACATGTCGAGCTGGATCAGCGCGTCCTCGTCACCGAAGAGGAACTCCGCGAGCGTCTTGGACAGCCATGTCTTGCCGACGCCGGAGGGGCCGGCGAAGATGAACGACCCGCCGGGGCGCTTGGGGTCCTTGAGACCAGCGCGGGTACGCCGGATGGCCCGGCTGAGCGCGCGGACGGCCTCTTCCTGGCCGATGACGCGCTTGTGGAGCTCGTCCTCCATCTTGAGCAGACGGGTGGACTCCTCCTCGCTGAGCTTGACGATCGGGATGCCGGTGGCGACCGCGAGGACCTCGGCGATGAGCTCGTCGTCGACCTCGGCCACGACGTCCATGTCGCCGGCCTTCCACTGCTTCTCCCGCTCGCTCTTGGCGAGGATGAGCTTCTTCTCCTCGTCGCGCAGCGACGCGGCGAGCTCGAAGTCCTGGGAGTCGATCGCGGACTCCTTGCGGCGGCGTACGTCGGCGATCTTGTCGTCGAACTCGCGCAGGTCCGGCGGCGCGGTCATCCGGCGGATCCGCAGACGCGACCCGGCCTCGTCGATGAGGTCGATCGCCTTGTCAGGCAGGAACCGGTCGGAAACGTAGCGGTCGGCCAGCGTGGCGGCCGCGACCAGCGCCTCGTCGGTGATGGTGACGCGGTGGTGGGCCTCGTAGCGGTCGCGCAGGCCCTTGAGGATCTCGATCGTGTGCGCGATCGAGGGATCCTGCACCTGGATGGGCTGGAAGCGGCGCTCGAGGGCGGCGTCCTTCTCGAGGTACTTGCGGTATTCGTCGAGCGTGGTCGCGCCGATGGTCTGCAGCTCGCCGCGGGCCAGCATCGGCTTGAGGATGCTGGCGGCGTCGATCGCGCCCTCGGCCGCGCCGGCGCCGACGAGCGTGTGCAGCTCGTCGATGAACAGCACGATGTCGCCGCGGGTCTTGATCTCCTTGAGGACCTTCTTCAGCCGCTCCTCGAAGTCACCGCGGTAGCGCGACCCGGCAACGAGCGCGCCGAGGTCGAGGCTGTAGATCTGCTTGTCCTTCAAGGTCTCGGGCACGTCGCCGCGCACGATGGCCTGGGCGAGTCCTTCGACACAGGCGGTCTTGCCCACGCCGGGCTCGCCGATGAGGACAGGGTTGTTCTTGGTGCGGCGGGACAGCACCTGCATGACCCGCTCGATCTCCTTCTCGCGCCCGATGACCGGGTCGAGCTTGCCCTCGCGCGCGGCCTGCGTGTAGTTGCGGCCGAACTGGTCGAGCACCAACGACGACGACGGCGCACCCTCGGGGGCGGTGCCGGCGGTCTGGGTCTCCTTGCCCTGGAAGCCCGACAGCAGTTGGATGACCTGCTGGCGAACGCGGTTGAGGTCGGCGCCGAGCTTCACCAGCACCTGGGCGGCGACGCCTTCGCCCTCACGGATCAGGCCGAGCAGGATGTGCTCGGTGCCGATGTAGTTGTGGCCGAGCTGCAGCGCCTCGCGCAGGGACAGCTCGAGCACCTTCTTGGCGCGCGGGGTGAAGGGGATGTGTCCCGAGGGCGCCTGCTGGCCCTGGCCGATGATCTCCTCGACCTGGGCGCGGACTGCCTCCAGGGAGATGCCGAGGCTCTCGAGAGCCTTGGCGGCGACGCCTTCACCCTCGTGGATGAGGCCGAGCAGGATGTGCTCGGTGCCGATGTAGTTGTGGCTGAGCATCCGCGCTTCTTCTTGCGCGAGCACCACGACTCGTCGGGCTCGGTCAGTGAACCGCTCGAACATTGTGAGACTCCTCGCCGCTGCGCCCACGGGCTCCCTGCCCGCCGAGCCGTACATACCTCTGCAACTCTAGTGCGCCCCACCCACACGGGTGGTCACGAATCAGGTCGCACGGACTCAACCCCACGCCGTACGCCGCTGTTCCCGCCTCCCCGTTCGCCCCCAGCGAACACCCGTTGTTGATTGAGGAGCGAGCGAAGCGAGTGTCTCGAAATCACCAACGGCGTTCGCCGGTCTTCCCGGTCGAGCCCGTCGAGACCCGCGCCGCCCGTTGGCTGGCGTCATGTCGTTGGTTGAGGAGGCGAACTGCGGGCGTCATGTTGTTGGTTCAGGAGGCGTCATGTCGTTGGTTGAGGAGGCGAGCCGCTAGGCGAGCCGTCTCGAAACCACCGACGCCAAACGCAGAATCACCACAGGGCCGCCCCCGTCGTGCGCTCGACGGGAACGGCCCTGCGGCTTACCTCAAACATGGACGGAGCGGCCCGGTCCATCCCCGCGCAGCGGCTGTCAGGGATGGTCCGGACCGCGTCCATGGGTCCCTACCTACGAAGTGCAGGTGAGGCGGGTGGTGGGATCGAGCCCGCCCCCCTAGACGAGGGCTCCTGGGGCGGACGGATAGCCCGCCCCAGTCGCCTCACGTCATGACGCGATCAGCGAACGCGCTTCTTGTTCGTCTTCGCGCGCGTGGTGTCGTCGGTCTTCAGAACGATGGCCACGTACTTCGTCCGCTTGTTGCCGTTGCGGTCCGGGATAACGAAGCGCTGCTTGCCCGCCTGGTTGATCGTGCCGGTGCGGATCCGGGTCTTCTTCTTCTGACCCGGGTTCCAACGGTAGATGCGGACGGTCGCGCCGGCCGCCTCACGGTTGGTGACAACACGCAGAACGTCGCTCTGGTCGCCGTTGTTGCGCGCCTTCAGAGCAGCCACGATCTTCAGCGGCTTGGTCGGCTCCGGCTCCACCGTGTCAGCCGTGAAGACTACCGAGTCGTCGAGCTTCGTGATCTGAGAGTCGTCCCAGTCCCGGATCACCGCGGAGACCTGTGCAGTCCCAGCAACGTCACCGACGAAGTTGTAGAAAGCCTCGCCGTTGCTGTTGGTTGTGGTGCCGTAGTTGATGTCACCGCTCTGAGCATTCGGCCCGGACCGGATGAACTCGACAGTCAGCCCGCGCAGCGGCTGACCCTCCTGGTCGACAGCCGTAACCTTCATGGTGACGGTCTGACCGACCTTCGCCTCGCCCTGGGTGTCGTCGTCAAGGGTGTACGTGGAGGCGGTAGCAGCGAAGTCCACCTCGTACCAGGTGATGGTCGGAGCCTGGTCGACCTTGACTGTGCTAGTGCCGGTCGCGGCGTCGTCGTCGTTGACCTCGGCGGTCCAACGAGCAACAATCGTCTGCTCCGTCGCGACGTCGGACCAGGCTTCCACAGCCGGGTCCTCACCCAACCATTGCGACAGGTCCGTGCTCGAGACCGAGGCCGGCGAAGTGCCATCAACCAGGTTGACGTACTGCTTCGTCCGGTTGCCGAACTGGTCGGTCGTCACCAAGTCGAAGTACACAGTCTGCTCGTCGGCTCGCGCCTTCGGCAGGATACTGCTCTCCTGCTCGGCCGCAGCCGCGAGAGAGATGTCGACGTTGCCGGGGTTGAGCGGCTCGACGTCGCGGTAGAACCACTCACCGGTCTCCGGGTTGTAGTAGTCATCGGTGTCGTTGCCCGAAACGAAGATGTGGGTGTAGTCGTCAGCCGCACCGGCGTAAGACACCGCGATGGTGCCCTCAACCCACCCGTCGTCATCGAAGCCGGCAAACTTCTCGTACCCCCAAACGATGGTGGCAGTTCCGTCCGCAGCGAGAGCGACCGAGTTCTGGTTAGCGGCGGCCTTGTAGTCGCCGTTCCCCACCGTTCCCTCGTTTACCGGAACGCCGTTCACGTGCTCGAAGAGGATCGCACCCTCGGGCAGCGTGATGTCGACAGTCTTGCCGGCGATACCGGTCGGCACACCACCAGCGTCGCTCGTGACCGTAATGGTCTGCACGAGCGGACGCCCCGGAGTTGCGTCGTTCTCGCCGTCGATGGCGTAGACAGAAGCATTGCCGAGCGTCACGTTCCCGATCGAAGCGGCGGACGTGAAGTTCGCCTTCGACGTGTCGGAAGCACCGGCGTTCCCTGCGAGGGTGCTCGTCTGGGTCGCAGCCGTGTTGCCCGTAGCCGCCGTCAGCACGCCACCAAGCTCAGACCCCGCGGGTGTCTCGCTCCGGTCCTTCACGATCACGGTGAACGCACCATTAGCGTCAGTGGTGTAGGTGTCGCTGAGGACGATTGCAGTGCCCTTCAGGATGCCAGCGTCAGCGACACCGTCTGCCGGCGCCTTCTCCTCGCCGCGAGCGAACGAGGCGTCGATTCGACGGCCCTCGAGGTTGGTTCCGTCCTCAAGCTGGAGCGTCCCCGAGTAAGTGATCTGACCCCCCGCAGCTGCCGAGCCGGTCTCTGGGGTAAGTACGATCGCCGCCTGTCCGGCCTTGATGCCGGTCTCAGTCCGAGCAGCGATTGCACCCTGGCCGTTCGAGTCGGCGGGCACACGGTAGGTCAGCTCGTAGTCACCGGACGCTGCGCCTACGGGGAAGACGACGTTTGCGCGACCCTGCGCGTCGGTGGTGGCCGACTCCCAAGCCGTCGAAGCGTCATCTGCGGTTCCAGGCACATTCCAGCGGTACTGGACCGTCCGGTTCGCCACCGGGTTGTCGTTTTGGTCGACAACAGTGACGTAGATATCTCCAGCGGCGTACTCGTCGTCGTCGAAGGCCTTACCGTCGCGGAAGGTGACGGTCATGTCATCCGGCACACCGATGTAGCTCGCGATCGCGATGTCGTCGCGCGGATCAATGGACTCCAGCGCGGTGTTGCTGGTGCGGTTGGCGTAGTAAGTGTGGTTGCCGCCCGCTGCTGCCGTGTCCTTGACCTGACCGTTCGCATCTGTGTAACCGATCAGACGGTTGCCGTTCGTGTCGTACACCTGTGCACCAGCGATGGCGGCGCCATCTTGGTCAGTCACAGTTACGGTTACCGTGGTGCTTCCACCGGCCGGAGCGTCACCGGCGGCAACAGCTGTCACTGTGGTCGGGGTCTGCGTCACGATGCTCTTAGCTTCAGCATCGTCCGTGACACGCTCGGCACCGACGACGATCTGGTTGTTCCCTGCCGTACCGAAGTCGCCGTAGGTGTAACCGCTGATGTCCAGAACGCCTCGGAACGTGTTGGGGGTGCCCGCGACGACCGGCGCCTGCGACGAGGCGGTGACGCCTGTCCGCGTTGAAATAGTCACGTTGCCATCGCTCGCCGAGGTGGTACCCGTGACGACAGCGAGGTGGCGGTTGTTGTCCCCGCCGTACGGCTGCTGGAAGACGCGCAACGGACCGTCGTTGAGCTCGACGGTCTGGGTAGCGGCTGCGGCGCCAGACAGCAGCGTGACATTGCGGGTGTCAACATCGCCGTCCACGCCGTCCACGATTGCCACCGCGCGAAGCTGCAAGTTGGCGGGCGGCAGACCCGGGTTCCACTCCGCTGCCGCAAAAGCGCCATCACCGTTCCGGGTGGTGACCGTCTCGATGGCCTCCCAGTTGGTGCCGTCAAGCGAGTACTCGAAGCGAACGCCGTCGACGTCAGAGCCGGCCACAGCCACGAGGCTGATGGTGGAGTTGGTGCCATCGTTCTTTGTCGAAGCAGCACCGCTGTACTGCGTAGCCAGGATGACCTGGTCCGCGCCACCAGCCTGGGCCGCCAACGGCGCGGCCGAGGCCGTGCCAGCCATGAACGGGAGGCCCGTCACGGCGAGAGCGGAGACGGCAGTCGCAGCCAGTCCCCGCTTAGTTCCGCTGCTGATCATGTTGTTCCCTTCAGAGGAGAATCGATCTCGGACGT
>JBHWSH010000103.1:0-9498 GCA_043427135.1 Marmoricola sp.
GTCTGTGCCCGTCGACCATGGGCAGCCGCATCGAGAAGGGCTGGGCCATCCGCACCAGGGCGTCGTAGATCGCCCCGTCGCCGTGGGGGTGGAGCCGACCCATGACCTCGCCGACCACGCGGGCGGACTTGACGTGTCCTCGGTCGGGCCGCAGGCCCATCTCGCCCATCGTGTAGAGGATCCGGCGCTGGACCGGCTTGAGGCCGTCCCGGGCGTCGGGGAGCGCGCGACTGTAGATGACCGAGTAGGCGTACTCCAGGAAGCTGCTGCGCATCTCGTCGCCGACGTCGATGTCGACGATGTGCTCCTCGAAGTCGTCGGGGAGCGGCTCACTGCGTCGGCGTGTGCGAGATGCCATGCGGCGCATTCTCGCCCGCGACGCCTCCGCGGGAGCGCAGGGGCTCGCCGTGACTGCGCCGCGGGAGCAGCGGGGGAGACGGGCGGGTCCTACGGGGCGATAGATTCGAGCCGTGACCGAGGCAGCGCAGTCCACCGAGCAGGCGGCCGAGCCCTACCCTCGCCACTGGGAGGCCGACGTCCTGCTGCGCGACGGCGGGACGGCGCACCTGCGGCCGATCTCACGAGCCGACGACCAGCGGCTGGTGGAGTTCTACGAGGACGTCTCCCCGCAGTCGAAGTACTTCCGGTTCTTCGCCGCGATGCCGCGGCTCAGCGAGCGCGAGATCCTCCGCTTCACCGACGTCGACCACCGCAACCGGGTCGCGCTGGTGCTCACCGTCGCCGACCGGATCATCGCGGTCGGGCAGTTCGAGCGCCTTTCCGACGGCCGGGACGAGCGCGGTGGCGAAGGCGACCCGGCGGAGGTGGCGTTCCTGGTGCAGGACCGGCACCAGCACCGCGGCATCGGTCAGCTGCTCCTCGAGCACCTGGCGCAGATCGGCCGCGAGATCGGCATCGCGAAGTTCGTCGCCGAGGTGATGCCCGACAACGCCGGCATGATCCAGGTCTTCCGCGACGCCGGCTACCGGCTCACCGGGGGCTACGAGGAAGGCGTGATGCACCTCGAGTTCTCCATCGACCCGACCCTCACCTCGATGGACGTCATGCAGGGCAGGGAGCACCGCGCCGAGCGCGCGTCGGTGCGGCGGTTCTTCGAGGCTCGCAGCGTGGCGATCGTCGGTGCCTCGCGGCGGCAGGACACCGTCGGGTCGATGCTGGTGCGCAACCTCGTGCTCGGCGACTTCCAGGGCCGGGTGTACGTCGTGAACCCCGCCGCGGACTCGGTCGCAGCCATGCCGGCGTACGCCAGCGTCTCCGACATCCCCGACGACGTCGACATCGCGATCGTCGCCGTCCCGGCCGAGGCGGTGCCCGACGTCGTGCTCGACTGCGCCAACAAGGGCGTGCACGGCATGGTGGTGGTCTCGTCCGGATTCGCCGAGACCGGCGAGGAGGGCCGAGCCCTGCAACGCCGGCTGCTCAAGCTCACCCGCAGCTACGGGTTGCGCCTGATCGGGCCCAACGCCCTGGGCATCATCAACACCGCAGCCGACCTGCAGCTCAACGCCTCTCTTTCCACGGTCATGCCGCCGCGCGGACGCGCCGGTTTCTTCGCCCAGTCCGGAGCCCTGGGCATCGCGATCCTCGAGAACGTCGCCCGTCGCGGTCTGGGCCTGTCCACGTTCGTCTCGGCCGGCAACCGTGCCGACGTGTCCGGCAACGACCTCCTGCAGTACTGGGAGGAGGACGACGCCACCGAGGTCGTCCTGCTCTATCTCGAGTCGATCGGCAACCCGCGCAAGTTCAGCCGGATCGCACGCCGGGTCTCCCGGCGCAAGCCGGTGATCGCGGTGAAGTCGGGTCGCACGACCCAGGGCGTCCCGATGGGTCACGCCGTGCGGACCACGGAGGTGGGGCACGCCGCGGTCGACGCGATGTTCCGCCAGGCGGGCGTCATCCAGGTCGACACCCTCGACGAGATGTTCGACGTCGCCCAGCTCGTCGCCCATCAGCCGCTGCCGCGCGGCCCACGGGTCGCGATCGTGGGCAACTCCGACGCGCTCGCCCTGCTCGCCGCCGACGCGGCTGCGGCCTCCGGACTCTTCGTGAGCGACGCGGGAGGTCTGCGCCCCGACGCGACTGCAGAGGACTTCGAGAAGGCGCTAGACCGGGCGATCGACGACCCCGACGTCGATGCGGTGCTGGCGGTCTTCATCCCGCCCATCGACACCACCGGCGCAGAGGTGGCCAACGTGCTGGCGCTGGTGGGGGAGCAGTCCGACAAGCCGGTGCTGTCGACCTTTCTCGCCGCCCAGGGCATCCCGGAGCTGCTGCGGGTGCCCGACGTCGCCGGCAGCTCCGCCGGTCGCGGGTCGGTGCCGTCCTACCAGTCTCCGGAGGCCGCGGTCCGTGCGCTCGCCCGCGCCGTGGAGTACGCCGCGTGGCTGAGCCGCCCCGAGGGCGAGGAGGAGGCACCCGAGCCGGCCGACGTGGCGCGGGCACGCACGACGGTGACCAGGGTCCTGGCCGAGTCGCCGGACGGGCGCGAGCTGTCCGCCGAGGAGCTCGGGGAGGTGCTGGCCGCCTACGGCATCGAGTACTGGCCCCGGGTCCCGGTCACCACCGAGGAGGAGGCGGTGGAGGCCGGCCGGTCGATGGGCTGGGACGTGATCCTCAAGGCCACCGCCGAGCACCTGCGCCAGCGCCCCGACCTCGCGCACGTGTGGCGCAACATCGACACCGAGGAGGAGATGCGCGACGCCTGGCAGACGATGAACGCGCTCATCGACTCTCGCGAGAATGCCGGGTTCGTCGTGCAGCGCAACGCTCCTCCCGGCGTACCGGTGGCGGTCACGGGACTGGAGGACCCCCTCTTCGGGCCGGTGGTGTCCTTTGGCATCTCCGGAGCTACCACCGAGCTGCTCGGCGACCGGGCGTTCCGGATCCCCCCGATGAACGCCCTCGACGCCCACGAGATGGTGCGGGAGATCCGCTCGGCGCCGCTGTTGCTGGGCTGGCGCGGGAGCGAGCCGGTCGACACCGCAGCTCTCGAACGGCTGCTTCTCAGCGTCGCCCAGCTCGCCCACGACATCCCGCAGGTGCGCCACCTCGAGCTGTCCCTGGTCTCGGTGGGCTTGCGTGGCGCCGTGGTGCTGACCGGCACCGCGCGGGTCGAGCCGGCGCAGGACGCGCGCTCGGACTGGTACGCACGCCGGATGCCCACGGTGCTGGGCGAGACGATGCCGGGCTGACCGACGGGTCGATCCTCTCCACAGGCGAGCCGCGACCCGACGGTCGTCTGCAGAGGCGCATGAAACACTGAGCGCATGCACGTCACTGACCGCTCCCAGGACCTCCGCCACGACATCGAGGCCTCCGGCTACTACCCCGACGTGGTCGCCGACGCCGTCTTCTCCGCAGTCGCCGGCGAGTCCGTGGAGGCGCACCTGGTCCACCACGAGCCCACGATCGACGAGCGCGACGAGGTCCGCCGGCATGTCACCGTGCTGGTGCTGACGCCCTCACGGCTGATCCTCACCCACACCGACGAGCACGCCCCCGACGACATCCTCCCGGCGCCTTACACCTCGTCCACGACCGAGGCGGTCACGCTCGGCTCGGTGCGCTCGGTCGTCGTCAACCGCATGGTGGCCAACCCGGCGTCGTACGCCGGCGCCCACAAGGGACGCCCGGTGGCCAGCGAGGCGGTGCTGACGATCGGGTGGGGCGCGGTCAACCGGGTCGACCTGGAGCCCGCGGGGTGCGCCGACCCCGAGTGCGAGGCCGACCACGGCTACACCGGGCTGATGAGCGCCGACGACTTCTCCCTGCGGGTGAGCGCGGCGGCCGAGGGCCCTGAGGCGGTCGCGGAGCTGCTCGGCTTCGCCGACGCCCTCAGCGCTCGCACGGTCGGCGCGGCTGCACGATGACGGTGGGCGACTTCGTCACTCCTGCCTACGGCGACCGGTCGCTCGCCGATGTGCTGCCGGCAGTGGCGCAGGCGATCGGGCGAGGCGAGGTGCTCGCGACCGACGGCGGCCCGACCGGCATGCTGCTCCCCGAGAGCCGCAGCTACGTCGTCTTCCTCATCGACGGGCTCGGCTTCGAGCTGCTGCGCGACCACCCGTCGGAGGCTCCGTTCCTGCACGGGCTCCTGGGCGAGACCGCACCAGCGACGGTCGGCGTACCCTCCACCACCGCTACCAGCCTGACCTCGCTCGGCACCGCGCTCGCGCCGGGCGCGCACGGCGTGGTCGGCTTCAGCTCGCGCATCCCGGGCACCGACGACCTGTTGAACGCACTGTTCTGGAGCAAGAAGGTCGATCCTCTCGAGTGGCAGCCGCACGACACCGCGTTCGCTCGGTTGGCTGCGGCCGGCGTACGCACCACGACGGTGAACAAGCGGGAGTTCGAAGGCTCCGGCCTCACCGTGGCCAGCACACGAGGCGCGGACTTCGTCGGCGCCGACCGGCTGGGGGAGCGGTTGGTGGCGGTCGAAGCGGCCAGCAGCGGCAGCGAGCCGTCGGTCACCTACATGTACGAGGGCGACCTCGACTGGACCGGGCACCGCTACGGCGTCGACTCCCCCCAATGGAGGGCCCAGCTGGCGATGATCGACATGGCAGCGGAGCGGCTGCGCGAGGAGCTCGACCCCGGCACCCGCATCGTGATCGTGGCCGACCATGGCATGGTCGACGCCGCCACCCGCATCGACATCGACGCCCACCCCGAGCTGCGCGACGGCGTCACCCTGCTGGGCGGAGAGGCGCGGTTCCGGCACGTCTACAGCCGTGCCGGCGCGGTCGGCGACGTGCTCTCCACCTGGCGCGAGCGGCTCGGGGAGCAGGCCGAGGTGTTGACGCGCGACGAGGCCTTCGATCGCGGCTGGTTCGGCGCTCCGACCGCTGCGGTGTTGCCTCGGATCGGTGACGTCGTGGCCGCGTGCCGCGACGACGTGGCGCTGCTGAGCAGCGCCGACTTCCCCTACGAAGCGCAGCTGGTGGGCCTGCACGGGTCTCTCACACCGGCCGAGATGCTCGTGCCCGTTTTGACGTGCTGAGTCTGGTCGGCTGAGCGCCCTCTGGCAGGATTCGGGACCGTGGCGGAACTGCAGTACTTCACCGGAACGATGGACTCGGGCAAGTCCACGCTGGCCCTGCAGACCAACCACAACCACGCGGCTCGCGGCCGCGTGGGACGGCTCTTCACCAGTCACGACCGGGCCGGCGCCGCCACCGTGTCCTCCCGGCTGGGGCTGGCGCACGACGCCATCGAGGTCGCGCCGGACCTCGACTTCTGGGCCTACGTGGTCTCCGCGCTCACTCATGGCGCGCGGATCGACTACCTGATCTGCGACGAGGCGCAGTTCTACACCCCCCAGCAGGTCGAGCAGCTCGCCCGGGTCGTCGACGAGCTGCAGATCGACGTCTTCTGCTTCGGCATCCTGACCGACTTCCGGACGCGGTTGTTCCCCGGCTCCGCGCGACTCGTCGAGCTGGCGGACCGCATGCACGTCCTGCAGGTAGAGGCGCTGTGCTGGTGCGGCAAACGGGCCACGCACAACGCGCGCACGGAGGGCGGTCACATGGTCACCGAAGGCGAGGTCATCGTGGTCGGCGACGTCGAGCAATCCGGCAACACCGAGGTCGGCTACGAAGTCCTGTGCCGCCAGCATCACCGGCGCGGGATGACCGCCTCGCGCGCCCGGGCGGTGTCGATGATCGGCGAGCCGCTGCCGTTCGAGTGATCCGTTCCGAGTGACGGCGGCCGCAGACCGCTTTCGGTCGCGTATAGGACACTGGGGCCCGGTGGCCGTCCGGCCGCCCCGTTCCGTCTCGTAGGTGGGTCCTGTGCGCGCAGCCGTGGCAGCCGGTGTCACCGGGTCGCTGATGGCTGCCCTGGCGCTGAGCTATGTCGTGCTGCCTGGGTCGGTCGTTCCGCAGACGCGGTTCGGTGATCCTGGTGCCGCTGCCGGGACCACGGACGCGCCTGCCGGCGTTGTCGTCGTACCTGCCGCCGAGGCGACGCAACCCCTCCGACAGCCTGCGGGTGCGGTCTCAGCTGTGCTCGCGCCCGGCGGCGGGGAGAAGCGCGCGCTGGCGCGGGCGGAGGCGCGTGCGCGCAGCGAGCTCGCGCCCCGGCTGAAGCAGGACCGCAAACGCGCCAAGAAGAGTCTCGACACCGTGTCTGCCGCCTATCTGCCGGCCGCTGTGTCTTTGGTGCGGAGCTCCGGCCCGCGGGAGCCCCAGTCGCGCACGGCGCGCGCGACGGTCGCGGGCACCACCGTCGACGTCGCGGTCGGCACCACGACCGAGCGTGACGATCGCGCTCGGACGGTCGCGGTCGTCGAGTCCCCGGGTCGCGAAGGTGCGCCGGCGTTGCGATCGGTGGAGTCACTCGAGGGAGTGCCGTGCCCGGACGGCGACGGCGTCCTCGACTTCCGCGTCAGCGTCGAGGTGGGCGTGGAGGCGACGCGGGGCACGGCGACCCGGTCCCTGACCGAGGCGCACGTGCGCGCCCAGGTCGACGACGCAGGCGGGCTGCACAGCGCTACGGCGGACCTGGCTACCCGCCAGGACGGCGTCGATGCCGCCGGCACGGTCGCGTTCGACGACGGGTCCGCACTGGGTGAAGTGGTCGCCGTCGGGGACCTGCCCGCGGACTCGGCGCCCCGACGTACGGCGGAGCGCGGTCTCGCCGCCGCCCGCGCTCTCGCGGCGGGCGCCCTCGCCGCCGCCGAGGAACTATGGGCCGGTGGCGGCTGCCTGGCCGTGCGCGCCGACCTGCCCGATGTGGTCGCGGAGGGCAGCGAGATCGAGCTGGACCCGGTCGTGGTCTCGTTGGTCGACGGCGAGGAGGTGGACGCGCCCGTCGAGGTCGCGGTGGACGGTCCAGGCCGCGTCGAGGAGATCGGCGCAGGAGCCTTCGTCTTCACCGCAGGGTCCGAGCGGGGGAGTGTGAGCGCGATCGTGGTGACCTCGACGAGTGCACGTGGCGTGGTGGAGCACAGGTTCGAGATCGCCACCCCGAGCCCGGACCTTCGTGTCGCCGCCACGTTCAAGAACGTCCGCGTGCGCGGCACCAAGTGCGCGGGCCCGATCGGACGCTGGCAGTGGGACATCCTGTCCGGCGGCGGATCGGCCGTCGGGTCCCTTGCGTTCCGGTTGTCGTCCGACCTCGACGGCACGTACGCCGGGCAGCGCACCTTCAGCAGCAGCGCCGGGTCGATCACGGTGACCGAGGCGGGCTCGGTCCGTTATCTGCCGGGTCGCGGCGCCCTGGTGCTGGCCGACCGTGAGGGCGGCCGGTGGGATCTCCCGGTCGAGCGCGGGGCCTTCTGCTGATGGCGGTCCTGGTCGGCGCCGAGGAGCTGCACGCGCGGCTGCCCGAGGTCACCGTGCTCGACGTGCGCTGGCGGCTGGGCAGCGACACCGGTCGCGAGGAGTACCTCGCCGGCCACATCCCGGGTGCCGCCTTCGTCGACCTGGAGTCGGAGCTGGCCGGGCCCGCCGGCGATGGCGGTCGGCACCCGTTGCCCGACGCCGAGGTGTTCGCATCCGCCATGCGCCGCTGCGGCGTACGCCATGACCGGCAGGTGGTCGTGTACGACGACTGGGGTTCGCGCAGCGCCGCCCGATGTCGATGGCTGCTGCGGCACCACGGGCACCGCTCGGTCTCCGTCCTCGACGGGGGCTGGTCCGCGTGGTGTGCGGCTGGACTGCCCGTCGAGCAGGGCTCGGTCTCGCCGCAGCCAGGTGACTTCGTCCCGGGGCCGCCGGCCCTGCCGGTCGTCGACGCCTCGGGCGCCGCAGACGTCGCCGCGCGCGGCGTACTCCTCGACGCTCGCGCTCCGGAGCGCTACCGCGGCGACGTCGAGCCGGTCGACCCGGTCGCCGGACACATCCCCGGCGCCCTCAACGTCCCCACCGACGCCAACCTCGACGAAGACGGCCGGTTGCGTCCGGTACGCGAGCTCACCGAGGTGTACGCCGCGGCGCTGGGAGACGACGGGCCGGTGGCGGCCTACTGCGGGTCGGGGATCACCGCGACCCACGACCTCCTGGCCCTCGAGCTGCTCGGCGTGGACGCTGCGCTGTATCCGGGCTCGTGGAGCGAGTGGGTCCGCGATCCCCGTCGCGCCGTCGAGCAGGGGCACTGACACGAGCTCCTTGTGGGTTCGTTCTCAGTCATCAGGTGACTGAGAACCGACCCACAAGGGTGGGGCGCTGCGTCAGTCCTGGCGGCCGGAGCCGAACATGATCTCGTCCCAGCTGGGGACCGAGGCGCGGCCCTTGCCCTTGCCGCTGCGGCGGCGCGAGCGCGGCTCGGTCTCGTCGGACGCAGAGTCCGGGGCGTCGCTGTCGGTGTCGTCGGGGGAGGAGGGTGGAGCAGCAGGCTCGGGCGCGGCTGCCACCGGACGGGCAGGGCGGTCGCTGGCCTGGGTGCTGATCCAGTCGGCATCGGCCGTGGCGTCGCGCCGTCCGAGGGCACGGACCTCGGTCAGATCCTCGGTCAGCGAGTCGTCGGAGCCGCTCTCCTCCGGACCCGCGGCGGAGTCGGACCGGTCGAACTGCAGCGGCAGCGGTGCGTCTGCGGGACGGCGCCCGGTGACGACCTCGATCGCGTCGTCGCCGAGCGGCAGCTGCTCGTCCTCTGGGAAGGCGGAGGAACGTCGCCCCGAGCGAGAGGAGGCACCGGCGGTGCGTTCGCCCACGAGCCACCGGGCGACGTCGTTCTCCGTCGTCACGTAGCGCCCCGCCGCGTCGTACACGAACTCCGCACGCTGGTCGCCCTCGTCGGTGCGGTAGTCGACCACCAACGTCCAGCGTCGGTCCTCGCGCCGCCATGCGTCCCACTCCGCCGAGGCCGGGTCGATCTTGGCGGAGCGCAGGCGCTGCTCGACGGCCTCGCCGAGGTGCGCTGCCCCCTCACCGGAGCGGCGGCGTACGGACGCCTTCTGCGCCTGCTCTGCCACATAGGCGCGCTCGGCGAGGACGGGGGCGGCGAAGCCCATGATCTTGTCGACTGTGGTCTTGGCGGCCTCGGCCACCGCCTCGGCCGACTCGCCGGCGCGGATGCGGGTCTGGATGTCGCGGGGACGGAGCACGCTGTCCATGGTCTTCTCCCCGGGTCGGCGTCGCGGTGCGGTCGTGGTGGCGTCCGACGGCAGGTCCGGTTGCGTTCCGTCCGGCCCGCCAGGCAGGGCGGCCCGCAAAGTGGTGATCGGGACTTCGTACCTCGTGCCGGTGGTGCTGGTGAGGACGAGTGCACTGCCGTCCTCGCTCAGCCCCACGGGGGTGAGGTGCTGCATCGCCTGATCGCTCCTCCGCGTCGTCCGTGCGCCCGAGCCTACTTCAGCGTCCGGCCCGGGGAGAGGAGCCGCGCAGGGCGGGTCCGCGCCGTCCGAACCTCCCTGACTGGTCAGCCGAGCACCTGGCGCAGATACGGGTTGGTGAAGACGCGGTCCGGGTCCATCCGCTCCCGCACGGCGGCGAAGTCCGCCCATCGCGGGTACGCCGGAGCGAGGTCCGCGGCCGT
>JBHWSH010000104.1:0-3608 GCA_043427135.1 Marmoricola sp.
GGTGTGGGACAGCCCTCCGACGGCCTCGCACCCTACCTGCGGCGCGCGGGCATCGGGCACGTCGTCGTCCGCAACGACCTCGCGCCCACGGACGACGCAGCGCACCCCGTCATGGTCCACCAGGCACTGGAGAACTCGCCCGGACTGCGTCGGGTGACCTCCTTTGGTCCGTACGTCGGCGGCGACGCCGTCGTGGTCGAGGACGGGCGCCGGGTGGTCATCGAGTCCGGGTGGCAGGAGCGTCGGCAAGCAGTGGAGATCTACCGGGTCGACGGCAAGGCCCCGCTCGCGGTCACCGCTCGCGAGACCCCTCTCGTTGCAGGCGGACCCGAGGACCTGCTCGACCTGGCCGACCACGGCCTCCTCGACGACACCCCCGCCGTGCTCGCTGTCGACGCCACCGTCGGGGACGGGGCCGGACGCGACGTCCTCCTGACCGACGGGCTCGTCGCTCGGGAGCGATTCTTCGGCAGGGTCCACGACGCGGCTGCTGCTGCAACAACGCCCGGCGACGTCGAGCGCACCGCCAACCGCCGTCGCGACTACCAGATCGATGACGACAGCGGTCGCTGGTCGACTTCGGTGCGACTCCGAGGAGCCACGGGGCTCTCGGCTTCGTCGTCGGCCTCGGACGCGGGGGCCTTCGGTGGTTCCCGGCCCGGCGAGCTGCCCTTCGCCGCCGTCGACGGCGACCTCGCGACCTCGTGGGTCACCGATCCTGGCTCCGAGAAGCGTCCGTGGTGGCGCATCGACCTGGACCGTGCCCGCACGCTGGCACGGGTCACCGTGGTCGTAGGTCCCGAGGCTCCTGAGCGCACGGTGCTTCGCGTGCGCACCGAGGCCGGCGTGAGCGACGTCATTGAGACCGGCCCCGACCGTAGCCGCACAGTCAGGGTGCCTCGTGGACCCACCCGATGGATCGAGGTGGAGAGCGCGGACCCCCGTCCGCACCGCTTGTCGCTTCGAGAGGTCTTCTGGACTGGCTCCGACGTGCGCCGGCAGTTGGTGCTGCCTGACCTGCCCAAGGAATGGGGTAGCCCCGAGCGCGTCTTGCTGCGGCGCATGGGCGACGCGAGGACCGGATGCGTGCGCATCGAGGACCGCGTCCCGTGCCGTACGGACGCGGTCGGCTCTGCCGAGGAGCCGGCGGGCTTCGAGCGAGTGATCCCTTCGGCATACCCCCGCACCTATGACCTGGAAGTCAGCGCGGTCCCTCGGCCGGGAGCCGAGCTCGATGCGGCGTTGCAGCAAGGCCTGACCGCCTCGGTGTTCTCCTCGTCCACCGGAGTCGATGACCCACGCGCTTCCGGCATCGCCGCCTTCGACGGTGATGCTGGCACGTCTTGGGTCGCGGCTGCGGATGACCCGCGCCCTCGGCTCGGTCTGTCCTGGGTGGGGACGCGGCCGGTGACTCAACTCACGCTGTCCGTCTCGCCCGATGCTCCGGTGCGACGCCCGACCGAGGTGCTCTTGCAATGGCCCGGAGGGGAGCGAGTCGTCTCGCTCGATGGGGCGGGACGCGGCGGTTTCCCGACTATCGATACCGACCGCCTCAGCATCGAGATCCTCGAAGACGACGGTGCGATCCGCCTCGACAATCGTCAGCGCGCAGCGGGTCTACCGGTCGGCATCTCCGAGATCAACGTCGAGGGGGTCGGCTTCGCCCTAGCGCGTCCGGACGCCGCGATCCGGCGCTGGCCCTGCGGCAGCGGACCGACGGTGGCGATTTCCGGCTCGGAGCACCGCACGCGGCTCGTGGCCAGCCCACTCGACCTCTTCCGGATGGGCGAGGTTCGCGCCGAGGTCTGCGGTGGCAGCCCGACCGAGGCGCGGTTGCGCTCCGGCGACAACCTCGTCGTCGCCGCAGCAGCGTCGTTCGCACGGCCGCAGGTTGTGGTCCTCACGAGCGGTGACGCCGCTGAGGCGGTGGCTCCGGCGAAGAGCACCGTGTTCGGTCCGGCCGAGACCCGACACCAGGTGGAGCCCGATCAGGAGCTCCTTGCGATGCGACAGAACAACAACCCCGGCTGGCGAGCCGCCCAGGACGGCGCCACCCTCGCTCCGGTTGTCGTGGACGGCTGGCAGCAGGGCTGGTGGCTCACCGGCTCTCCTGGTGCCGTCCACGTCGAGTTCCCTGCTGACCGCCTCTATCGGGTGGGACTGCTCGGTGGTCTCGGCCTGTTCGCGCTCTTAGCGGCCTTGTTGTTGTTCCTCCCCGCTCGTCGTTGGCCGGGAGCCGACCTCGCCCCCCGCGGTCGTGAGCGGGTGCCCACGACGCTCGTGATCGCAGCGACCATCGCCGGCGCGGGGATGGTCGCCGGTTGGGCAGGTGCAGGCATCACATTCGGCGTGCTCGCGATGCTGGTGCTTCTTCGCGCGCGGTGGGGAGATGCAGCGGGAGAAGCTGCGGGTTGGATGGCCGCGGCCGGTGTCGTGGTGGCGGCAACCGTCTATCAGCTGCGACCGTGGGGGAGTGACTCGGGTTGGGCAGGCAACGAACCTTGGGTGGCCTACCTGATGCTTTTCTCGCTCGTGACGCCCTTGCTCCTTGCCGTTCGCCCACGTCTGACCGTTGCCCGACGCATGAACGGCAGCTCGACACAGCGGTAGAGCACTTCCGCAAGGAGCAATGAGAGTGCCGTCGTGAGCGCGAGGATCGGCAGAAGGTTGCCTTGGAACAACTCGAAGCCGGTCGCCCACATGACGAAATGCAGCACCGGCAGGTGGATGCAGAAGACACCGTAGGAGATGTGCCCGAGGTGGCGCGCCCAGTTCGCGCACATCACGCGCATGTAGCCTGAGCTGGCGTCGTTGAAGACGGCGGACGCCACCAGAAGTCCACCGATGACGGCGTAGAGCAAGTTCTTCGTGACGGCCTCGGCGTTGGTCGGCGCGGTCAGCAGCGTGGGCCCGGCCAGCGGGGTTGCCGCGACGAGGACGAGACCTCCCGCAACGGCCCAGAGAGCACCGGGGCTGCTGGAGACGAACGCGAGGATCGTCCGGGTTCGCATCGAGCTCACCCCAGCGGCATGGCGCACCTGCAGGTGCGCGAGTCCGATGCCGACGGCGAACCAGCTCGTGTACGCCGGGAGCCACTGGCCCGCGAGGGTGTCGGTCGGGAGGTGCTCAGCCAGCGCTGTCACCCACAGCACCGACAACACGGTCATCATCACCACCAGCACCGCGGTGCCGGCAGGTCTCGCCGGCCCCCGTCGCGGGATGAGCAACAGCATCAGCAGCGGCAGCACCACGTAGAAGGCGACCTCGGTCGCCAGACTCCACATCTGGCTGAGGCCCGCCGGCAGGTGGTCCCCGACATAGATGTCGAGCATGAGCAAGGTCGTGAGCCACTCGGTGGGGCCGCGCCCCTTGTTCTCTTCCAGGAACGTCAAGGCGAGCACGACGGCGACGACGTAGACCGGCCAGATGCGGAGCACTCGTTTGAGAACGTACGTGCCGATGGCAGGACGGCCGCTCCCGTGCTGTGCCCGCACCAGCCACTGTCTGGAAAGCAGGAAACCCGAGAGCACGAAGAAGAGTGCCACCCCCACATCCATTCGGGCGAGGATCGGCCCCACCACGCCGAAGCGGGTGTACCCACCAGACAC
>JBHWSH010000105.1:0-9896 GCA_043427135.1 Marmoricola sp.
TGTCTGGACCGGCCGGGCTCGGTCAGCGAGCCGTGCGCGAGGAAGGCGCCGCGCCACGCCGCGACCGAGTCGCAGTTGCCGCCGCTGACAACCTGGGGAGGAAGGCCGCGGACAGGACGGCCGCGGCCGTCCAAGAGCCCCGTCTGACGAGCGAGGGACTCGCCGTCTCGCACGACGCGGACCACATAGCGGCTGCCCTTGCGGAGGCCATGCGCCTGCACCATCACGATCTCGGAGCTGTGACCGAAGACCTCGGAGATGTCACGACGAAGACGGCGAGCTGCTGCGCCGGTGTCGAGCTCAGCCTCGATGACGATGTGTCCGCTGACGATGTGCAGCCCGCCGGCGAACCGCAGCATCGACGAGACCTCCGCCTTGCGACAGCACGTCTTGGTGACGGGAGTGCTGGCGAGCTCCGCCTTGACCTGGGCCGTCATCGCCATGCGTCCGATCCTGCCACTGGTGCCGATCCCTCTTTCCGTTTGCGTGCGTGCCGCTGGCTGTCCTGCGTGCGCGACGCGCGATCCGGTCACCCTACGTCCGGGTCAGGACCTCCGCATAGGCACGGGCCAACTTCACGGGGTCATGACGAGGCAGACCTTCCTCGTCGCCCACGTCCTCGACGACGAGCTCCGCGCCCAGGTCCTCCGCAGCGGAGCGGACGGCCTTCTCGTGGTCGCCGATCGATCGGTCGGCGAGGACGACGTCGACATGAAGGCCCGGGGCTTGGTCGGCCAGGACCTCGAGATGTGTCTCGGGCGCGAATCCCGCCGTCTCGCCGTGCTGTTCGGCGAGGTTGAGCACGACGAGCTTGCGCCCCGGTGAGGTCTCCAGCGCAGTGCGCAGATCGGGCACGAGCAGGTGTGTGATGACGCTGGTGAACCAGGAGCCGGGCCCGAGCACGGTCCACTCGGCCCGTTCGATCGCTGCGACCGCCTCCGGGCAGCCCGGCGGGTCCGGTGGGTCCAACGCGATCCCCAGGACCCGACCGGGCGTCGTGGCGACGTCGTACTGCCCGCGGATCGTGGAGATCTCGGTGGGCGCCGCCGGATCCGCGCCCTCGACGGTGGCGGTGATGTCCAGCGACGTCAGCGCCATCGGGAGCACCCGCCCCTCGGCCCCGAGCAGGCGGGCGACCCAGTCCAGACCGCGCACGTGGTCGCCCAACAGCTGCCACAGCGACACGATCAAGAGGTTGCCCAGGGCGTGCTGGTCCATCTCTCCGTCGGAGTCGAACCGGTGTTGCAGGACCCGCGCCCAGGTCGCGCCCCACTCCTCTTCCGAGCACAAGGCCGCCAACGCCTGCCGCAGGTCCCCTGGCGGCAGGCAGCCGAACTCGCGGCGCAAGCGCCCGGAGGAGCCGCCGTCGTCGGCGACGGTGACGATCGCGGTCAGGTCGGTGGTGACCCGTCGCAACGCCGCGAGCGATGCAGCCAGGCCGTGGCCGCCGCCGAGCGCCGCGACCCGTAGGTCGTGCCGCTGCACCTCATTCACGCCCGAGGTCGCGGTGGCTCGTGCGGGCCACCAGTCCGTGCTCGCGGAGACGAGAGGCGATCTCCTCCGACATCGCGACGCTCCGGTGCTTGCCGCCGGTGCAGCCGACCGTGACGGTCATGAAGCGCTTGCCCTCGCGCAGGTAGCCCTGTCCCACATCGACGAGCAGCGGGACGAACCGTTCCAGGAACTCCGCTGCGCCCTCCTGGGCGTGGACGTACTCGGCCACCGCCCGGTCCTGGCCGGTGAAGGGGCGGAGCTCGGGCACCCAATGCGGGTTGGGCAGGAAGCGCATGTCGGCGAGGTAGTCGGAGTCGACCGGGATGCCGTACTTGAAGCCGAAGCTGACGACGGTGACCTCCAGCGCGGTGGTCTGCTCGGTGCCGAAGTGCCGGGCGATCCGCGCGGTGAGCTGATGCACATTGAGGTCGCTGGTGTCGATCACCAGGTCGGCGTCACCTCGCAGCCCGGCGATAACCTGTCGTTCGCGGACGAGTCCGTCGAGCAGCCGGCCGCCCTCCTGGAGCGGGTGCGGGCGTCGGGCCGCCTCCTGGCGGCGTACGAGAACGTCGTCGTCCGCCTCGAGGAACAGCAGCGTCGTACGCCGTCCGGCGAAGCCGGTGGCCATCACCTCGCGGAGGGAGTCGAAGAACGAGCCGGACCGGATGTCCACCACGACACCGATCGACTGGCTGGTGCCGTGGGTGTCGTCGATCATGCGCACCACGGACGGCACCAGCGACGGCGGCAGGTTGTCCACGACGAAGTAGCCGAGGTCCTCGAGCTCCTTGGCCGCTGTGCTGCGACCGGCACCGCTCATGCCGGTGACGACCACCAGCTCCCCCTGTGCGCTCACGTCAGTCCTCCTGGATCTCACCGGTCGTCATGTTCACCGAGACGCTACGCGCCCCGTCGCGCTCCGCCAGCGCCGTCGCGATGGCTTCAGCCGTCCGTCGGCCGATGCCGGGCACGCCAGCGAGCTCGTCGACGCCGGCGGCACGGATCTTCTTCAAGGACCCGAACCGCGAGAGCAACGCCTTGCGGCGTACCTCGCCGAGACCCGGGACGTCGTCGAGCACGCTCTCCACCATGCTCTTGGACCTCCGCGTGCGGTGGTGGGCGATCGCGAAGCGGTGCGCCTCGTCGCGGACCCGCTGCAGGAGGAAGAGCGCCTCGCTGGTGCGCGGCAGCACGACCGGGTCGGCCTGGCCGGGCAGCCAGATCTCCTCGAGCCGCTTGGCCAGCCCGCAGACCGGGATGTCGTCGATGCCGAGCTCGTCGAGAGCACGTTGAGCGGCCGCGACCTGCGGGGGCCCGCCGTCGACGACGACGAGGCCGGGCGCATAGGCGAACTTCCGGGCGCGGCCCGTCTCGGGGTCGACCAACAGCGGTCCGGTGTCCTCGACCTCACCCGTGCGGGGGCCGAGCTGATCGGGGGCCTGCGCCCGGTCGTCGAGCATGCGACGGAACCGTCGGGTGATCACCTCGTGCATGGCCGCGACGTCGTTCTGACCCTCGACGCTGCGCACGACGAAGCGGCGATACTCGGACTTGCGCGCAAGGCCGTCCTCGAAGACGACCATCGATCCGACGACCTCGGTGCCCTGCAGGTTGGAGATGTCGAAGCACTCGATCCGCAGCGGCGCCTCGGGAAGCTCGAGCGCCTCCTGAATGTCCTCCAAGGCCTGGTTGCGGGTGGTCAGGTCGGACGCCCTGCGTGTCTTGTGCAGCACGAGGGTGTGCTTGGCGTTGCGAGCGACGGTCTCCATGAGCGCACGCTTGTCGCCGCGTTGCGGGACCCGGATCCGGACCCGGCTCCCCCGCATCCCCGAGAGCCACTGCTCGAGCGCCTCGGCGTCGTCGGGCAGCTCGGGCACCAAGATCTCTCGCGGCACGCCCTCCCCCGTCTCACCGTCGTAGAGCTGTTGCAGGAAGCGCTCCACCAGGCCCGCGACATCGGTGTCCTCTGTCTTCTCCGCGACCCAGCCGCGCTGCCCGCGGACCCGTCCCCCGCGCACATGGAAGATCTGGACCGCGACCTCCAGCGGGTCGTCCTGCAGAGCGATGACATCGGCGTCGGTGCCGTCCCCGAGCACCACCGCCTGCTTCTCGAGCGCCCGGTTGAGAGCGCCCAGATCGTCGCGGAGACGCGCGGCCCGCTCGAAGTCCATCTCCGCGGACGCGGCGTACATCTCCTTCTCCAGCCGTTTCACGAACCCGGCGGTCTGACCGGCCATGAAGTCGCAGAAGTCCTCGACGATGGCGCGGTGCTCTTCGGCGCTCACCCTGCCCACGCAGGGCGCGGCGCACTTGTCGATGTAGCCGAGCAGGCAGGGCCGCCCGATCTGCTCGGAGCGCTTGAAGACGCCGTTGGAGCACGAGCGCATCGGAAAGACCCGCAGCAGCTGGTCGACGGTGTCGCGGATGGCCCAGGCGTGCGAGTAGGGGCCGAAGTAGCGCGTGCCCTTCTTCTTGGCGCCGCGACCGACCATGACGCGCGGGAACTCCTCCCCGACAGTGACCGCGAGCCACGGGTAGGACTTGTCGTCGCGGTACTTGACGTTGAAGCGCGGGTCGAACTCCTTGATCCAGGAGTACTCCAGCTGCAGCGCCTCCACCTCGGTGGCGACGACCGTCCACTCGACACCGCCGGCAGTCGTGACCATCGAGGCGGTCCTCGGGTGCAGAGCCGAGAGGTCCTGGAAGTACGACGTCAGCCGCGCCCGCAGGTTCTTGGCTTTGCCGACGTAGATGACGCGGCCCTGGGGATCGCGGAAGCGATAGACGCCCGGCGAGGTCGGGATCGACCCGGCTGCGGGGCGATACGACGACGGGTCAGGCACGTCTCAAGCCTACGGACCCGCTCGGACGACTTGGCCGTCCACCAGCTCGACGGCGATCTCGTCGAGATCGGCGACGCTGCCGGCCTCCGTCCCGCTGGGGCCGACGACGTTGCTGCCGTCCTCGGCCGAGAACTGGCTGCCGTGCAGCGGGCAGAGGATGTTGCCGTTGGAGACCGCGCTCAGCTGCGCGCCCTGATGGGTGCAGGTCGAGGAGAACGCCTTGAACTCGCCCTCGGCTGGCTGGGTCACGACCAGGCCGGCCGCGGTGAGCACCACGCCGCCGCCGACCGGCACCTCGGCTGCGGCGATGAGCCCTTGGGATCCTTGGCCCTTGCCGGACCCTTCGGGGGTGGCCGGGTCGTCCGCTGCCGGAGTCGGCGCGGGGCCCGTCGTCCGGCCCGGATCGTCCGAACCGCAGGCGACGAGCAGCGGACCGGCGACTCCGAAGAGCGCCGCGCAACCGAGCACCTGCCGCCGCCCGAACCTAGGAGTGGTGTCGGTCATCGGGCTGCCTTCTTCCTGGTCTTCGTCGTCGCGCTGCCCTTGCCGCTCGTGCGGCTCTTGCCCACGGCCGGGGTGCGCAGGTCGCCGGCGAGAAGGGGACGTAGGTAGTGGCCGGTGTGGCTGTCGGGGTTGGCCGCGACCTGCTCCGGAGTGCCCTCCGCGACCACGGTGCCGCCGCGCCGTCCGCCCTCCGGACCCATGTCGATGATCCAGTCGGCGGTCTTGATGACGTCGAGGTTGTGCTCGATCACCAGCACCGTGTTGCCCTGGTCGACGAGACGCCCAAGGACGAGCAGCAGCTTGCGGATGTCCTCGAAGTGCAGGCCCGTGGTCGGCTCGTCGAGGACGTAGATGGTGCGGCCGGTGGAGCGCCGCTGGAGCTCGGTGGCGAGCTTGACCCGCTGGGCCTCGCCGCCGGAGAGGGTCGTGGCGGGCTGCCCGAGCCGCACGTAGCCGAGCCCGACGTCGACGAGGGTGCGCAGGTGCCGTGAGATCACCGGGACGGCCTCGAAGAACTCGACCGCCTCCTCGATCGGCATGTCGAGGACCTCGGCGATGGTCTTGCCCTTGTAGTGCACCTCGAGCGTCTCGCGGTTGTAGCGCGCCCCGTGGCAGACCTCGCACGGGACGTAGACGTCGGGGAGGAAGTTCATCTCGAGCTAGATCGTGCCGTCGCCGGCGCAGCCCTCACAGCGGCCGCCCTTCACGTTGAACGAGAACCTCCCCTGCAGGTAGCCCCGCATCTTTGCCTCGGGGGTCTGCGCGAAGAGCTTGCGCACGTGGTCGAAGACGCCGGTGTACGTCGCAGGGTTCGACCGCGGCGTGCGGCCGATCGGCGACTGGTCGACGTGGACGACCTTGTCGAGCTGGTCGAGCCCCTCGATGCGGCGGTGCCGACCAGGGACGGTGCGAGCGTTGTAGATGTTCTTGGCCAGCGCGGTGTAGAGGATGTCGTTGACCAGGGTCGACTTGCCGGAGCCGCTGACGCCGGTGATCGCGACGAACATCCCGAGGGGGAACGTGACGTCGATGTTCTGGAGGTTGTTCTCCTTGGCGCCGAGCACCTTGACGTGCCGCCCCGGGGTGCGCGGGCGGCGTACGTCGGGGACGGGGATCTGCTTGCGACCGGAGAGGTAGAGACCGGTCTCGGAGTCGCCGTGATCCAGCAGGTCCTGCACCGGGCCCGACACCAGCACCTGGCCGCCATGCTCGCCAGCTCCGGGACCGATGTCGACGACCCAGTCGGCGACGCGGATCGTGTCCTCGTCGTGCTCGACGACGATGAGCGTGTTGCCCAGGTCGCGCAGGCGGATCAGCGTGTCGATGAGCCGGCGGTTGTCTCGCTGGTGCAGCCCGATGGACGGCTCGTCGAGCACGTAGAGGACGCCGACGAGCCCGGCGCCGATCTGGGTGGCGAGCCGGATGCGCTGCGCCTCGCCGCCCGACAGCGAGCCGGCTGGACGGTCGAGAGAGAGGTAGTCGAGGCCGACGTCGAGCAGGAAGCGCAAGCGCTCCTGGATCTCCTTGAGGACGTTGGCCGCGATCTGGCGCTCGCGTGTCGAGAGCTCCACGGAGCGCAGGAACTCCGCGGCTTGGTCGATCGACATCGCCGAGACCTCGGAGATGTTGCGCCCGCCGACGGTCACCGCGAGCGGCACGCTCTTGAGCCGTGCCCCGCCGCAGACCGGGCACGGCACCTCGCGCATGTAGCCCTCGAAGCGCTCGCGGCTGGTGTCGGACTCCGCCTCGGAGTGACGCCGCTCGATGTAGGGCCGCACGCCCTCGAACGCGGTGTAGTAGGAGCGCTCGCGGCCGTAGCGGTTGCGGTGCCGGACGTGGACCTTGGTGGAGTGTCCGTCGAGGATCGCCTTGCGCGCCTTGGCCGGGATCCTCTCCCAGGGCGTGTCGAGGTCGAAGCCGAGCTCTTCGCCGAGGGCCTTGAGCAGCCGCTGGAAGTACTCCGCGACGTGCGCGCCGGTCCACGGGATCAGGGCGCCCTCGGCGAGAGTCGCCGAGGGGTCGGAGACGACGAGCTCGGGGTCGACCTCCATGCGGGTGCCGAGGCCGTGGCACTCCGGGCACGCACCGAACGGCGAGTTGAACGAGAAGGTGCGGGGCTCGAGCTCGTCGGTGTCGATGGGGTGCTCGTTGGGACACGCCATCCGCTCCGAGAAGCGGTGCTCGCGATCGGGGTCGTCCGCATCCTTGTCGATCAGGTCGAACAGCACGGTGCCGCCGGCCAGGTTGAGGGCGGTCTCGACGGAGTCGGTGAGACGACGCTTGGCGCTCTCCTTCACCGCGAGCCGGTCGACCACGACCTCGATCGTGTGCTTCTTCTGCTTGTCGAGCGTCGGGGGCTCGGTGAGCAGGTGGGTCTCGCCGTTGACCCGAGCACGGGAGAAGCCCTGCGTCTGCAGTTGGCGGAACAGCTCGACGTACTCCCCCTTGCGGCCGCGGATGACCGGAGCCAGCACCTGGAAGCGCGTGCCCTCCTCGAGCTGCATCATGCGGTCGACGATCTGCTGGGGCGTCTGCCGCGAGATCGGCTCGCCGCAGGTCGGGCAGTGCGGGCGGCCGGCGCGGGCGTAGAGCAGCCGGAGGTAGTCGTAGACCTCGGTGATCGTGCCCACCGTCGAGCGGGGGTTCTTCGACGTCGACTTCTGGTCGATGGACACCGCCGGGGACAGGCCCTCGATGAAGTCGACGTCGGGCTTGTCCATCTGCCCCAGGAACTGCCGGGCGTACGCCGACAGCGACTCGACGTACCTGCGCTGGCCCTCGGCGAAGATCGTGTCGAACGCCAGACTCGACTTGCCCGAACCGGACAGGCCGGTGAAGACGATGAGGGAGTCGCGCGGCAGATCGAGCGAAACGTCCTTGAGGTTGTGCTCCCGGGCGCCCCGGATGATGAGCTGATCGGCCAACGACGTTCCTGTCCCTCGTTCGAACACCTGTTCGTGATGCTACCGGCGGCCGACCCGAAGGGCACGCAGGCCCGCCCCTGCGACTTTACGGGGTGGCGCGAAGGACGCGATCCGGTCTGGCCGTACGCCGCGTGGCCGAGTTTGATGGAGGGATGGACACCGATTTCCCTCACCTGGACGAGACCGTGGCCGCCACTGCACGATTCTTGGAGACGGTCGGCCGGTTGGGCGACGCCGACATGCGACAGCCTTCCACGCTCCCGGGCTGGACCCGGGGGCATGTGGTGACGCATGTCGCGCGCAACGCCGACGCCTTCGCCGGCGTCCTGCGCGGTGCTCAGGCCGGTGAGGTCAGGGCACAGTACCCGTCGCAGGAGCAGCGCGACGCCGACATCGAAGCGGGTGCAGCCAGGTCCGCCGCCGAGCTGCTCGAGGACGCCGCCGCGTCGGCGCGACGGTGGGACCAGGCGGCCAATGGCCTGCATGCGGCCAACCTCGACAACGGCTGGATTCGCCTGCCCGGCTCGCCTGAGGTCCGCCCGGTCCGCCGGATCGGGCTCGCGCGGCGTACCGAAGTGGAGGTCCACCACGCCGACCTCGATGCCGGCTACTCCGCGACCGACTGGCCGGACGACTTCGTCGATCTCCTGATGGACCGACGCGTCAAGGAGCTCGGCATGGCGGGGATCGGGCTCACCTGGCGCGCGACGGACCGGGACGCGTCCTGGTCGAGCGGCGAGGGACCCGACCTGACCGGCACAGCCGCCGACCTGCTGTGGTGGTTGCTCGGACGAGGGTCGGGCGAAGGTGTAACGAGCAGCACGGGCGGCCTGCCCGAGATCGGAGGATGGGCATGACCTACCAGGGACGCGTGACCCCCGGCGGCTCCCCGGATGTGCGGGAGCTCGCCGGCATGGTGATCACCAAGGTCGCGGTCGATCCGCAGATGTCCAACAACTGCTACGTCCTGCGATGTCGCGCCACCGACGAGCAGTTGCTCATCGACGCCGCCGACGACGCGACCACCCTGCTCGAGGTGATCGGCTCCGACGGACTGGCCGGCGTGGTCACGACCCACCAACACTGGGATCACCACCGCGCGCTGTCCGAGGTCGTCGCCGCGACCGGCGCAACGACGTACGCCGGGCAGCCCGACGCCGCCGCGATCACCGAGCAGACCGGGGTCGAGGTCGACGTACCCCTGCACGACGGGGACACCGTCACCTTCGGCGAGTGTTCCCTGTCGGCTATCCACCTCGTCGGGCACACGCCGGGGTCGGTGGCGCTGCTGTACGACGACCCCGCGGGCACGCCGCACCTCTTCACGGGCGACTCGCTGTTCCCCGGCGGAGTCGGCAACACCTTCGGTGACGCCGACGCGTTCCGCACGCTGCTGCGCGACGTTCGCACCAAGGTTTTCGACCGACTGCCGGACGAGACCTGGTTCTATCCCGGCCACGGCGACGACTCGACGCTGGGCGCGGAGCGCCCGCAGCTGCAGGAGTGGGAGTCCCGCGGCTGGTAGCGCCCGCCGCGTCACGGTCGAGACGCGTCCACCTGGACGAGAATGGTCGTGTCTCGGCCCGAGATACGACGATTTCCGTCCACGCGGACTCTGCGTTCGCCTGAAGTTCCCGTCACGCGTCGAGGCGGAGGGCGACGATGACGACGTCGTCCTCGTGGTGTTCCTCGAGTAGCTCGTCGAGGACGGCGTCGCACAACTCGCCCAGCGGCAGCTCGCCATGTGCGGTGAGCAAGTCGGTGAGCTGCCGGATGCCTTCGTCGAAGTCCTTTCCGCGCTGCTCGACCAACCCGTCGGAGTAGAGCACGAGCGTGTCGCCCGGCTGGACGCTCACGTGGTGCTCCCGTCGCGGCGTATCCGCCTCGACGCCGAGCAGCAGATCGGCGTCGCCGTCCGCCAGGACCTGGACCCCGCCGCCGGCTCTGCGTAGCAGCGGAGGGGGGTGACCGGCGTTCGACCAGACCACGCCGCAGCTGGGGTCGACCGAGCTCGGCAGGGTCACCTCGGCGACGACGGCCGTGGCGGTGGTGCCGGCGAGAAGACCGTCGATCGCCGCGTCGAGAGCGCTCAGCACCGGGCCGGGAGTGCGCGGGCTGGCGTAGGCACAGG
>JBHWSH010000106.1:0-2877 GCA_043427135.1 Marmoricola sp.
CTGTAAGTCCGGCCTCAAGCCCTACGGCCTGCTGCGCGACGCCCTCAAGGAGAGCGACCGCGTCGCGGTCGTCACCGTCTCGCTGCGCACCCGGATGACCCCCGCCGTGCTGCGCGTGCGCGACGACGTCCTGGTGCTGCAGACGATGATGTGGCCCGACGAGATCCGCACCCCCGACTTCGGGTCGCTGCACTCCATCGAGGAGCCCAAAGCCCAAGAGCTCAAGATGGCGCAGCTCCTGCTCGAGACCCTCGCCGGCGACTACGACCCCGACGAGTTCGAGGACGACTACGCCGAAGCGGTGCACGCCCTCGTCGAGGCCAAGCTCAAGGGCGGCGAGGTCAAGCGCACCAAGCCGGCCGAGCCGTCCTCCGGTCAGGTCGTCGACCTGCTGGCCGCGTTGCAGAAGTCCGTCGCCGCCGCCAAGAGCGGTCGCGACGGCGAAGCAGCAGTGGACGATGAGCCGGAGGAGAAGACCCCGAAGAAGGCGCCGAAGAAGTCCACTGCGAAGAAGCCTGCCAAGAAGGGCGCAGACAAGCCGGCGGCGAAGAAGCCTGCGAAGAAGACCGCGGCCAAGAAGCCTGCGAAGAAGTCGGCGACCAAGACCACTGCGAAGAAGACAGCGGCGCGCAAGTCGGCCTGACCGGCCTCAGCCGCGCGCTGCCTCAGAGTCCGGGAAGCGTGCGGCAGCGTGGTGACTGACCGCGTCCGAGAGCCGCGGTGCCAGCAGGTTCAGGACCTCGCTGATCCGACCGACCGCGGTGTCGATGGTCAGCGGTCTGTCCTGCAGCGCCCGCACGATGCGCGCGGCCGCTTGCTCCGGGCTGAGCGCAGGCGATCGCTTGTACACGTCGGTCGGTCCGATCATCGCGGTGCGCACCAGCGGCATCCGCACGTTGGTGAAGGTGACGCCGTCGGCGTACAGCTCTCGCCCTGCGATGCGGCTCCACACGTCCAGCGCCGCCTTGGAGGCGAGGTACGCGGAGAACTTCGGCGCCTTGACCTGGACGCCCCAGCTCAGCACGTTGACGACGTGCCCGTCGCCCTGGGCGACCATGCCCGGCAGCAGGCCGAGCATCAGCCGGACCGGAGCGGTGTAGTTGAGCTGCATCGTCCGCTCGAAGTCGTGCATCCGGTCGTAGGACAGCGACAACGAGCGCCGGATGGAGCGACCGGCGTTGTTGACCAGCATGTCGACCGACCCATGCTCGGCGAGGACGTGCGCGACCAGCTCCGCGACCTGATCCGGGTCGGTGAGATCGCAGGCGTACGCCGTCGCGTCGCCACCGGCGGCACGGACCTGCTCGGCGACCCGATCCAGCTCCTCGGCGCGACGGGCGACCAGCAGCACGTGCGCGCCCTCGCGTCCCAGCGCGACCGCGGTCGCCTCGCCGATGCCGGAGGACGCCCCGGTGACCATGATCCGCTTGCCCCGCAGGGAGACCGGCCGCCCGGCGACGCGGCGCGCCACCGCGACCGGGGTGCGCAGCAGCCGGGCGAGTTCCCCGCTCACAGCGCCGGACGCCGGTCCGCCCACGGACGCACCGACTCCATCTGCGCCGCGAGCGCGAGCAACGTCGTCTCCTCGCCTCGGCGGCCGATGATCTGCACGGCGAGCGGCATCCGGTCGGCGGCGAAGCCGGCGGGCACCGACGCGGCCGGGTGACCGGTGACGTTCCACAGCGCGGTGTAGGCGACCTGAGGGAGAGCCTTCAACGCGGCGGTCACCGCGTTGACACCGTCGAGGACGCCGGCGACGTTTGGCCGATGGGCCACGACAGGCGTGAGGAGGACGTCGTAGCGGCTGAAGATGTGCTCGTCGACGGTGTGGGCCAGCGACTCGTTGCGTCGCATGGCCCAGCGCGTCGCTGGTCGGCTGCCGACCACGGCTCCGAGTGCGACGTTCTGCCGGGTGGCCGGCTCCAGCAGCCGCGGATGCTCGACCAGGCCGGCCTCCACGCGCACACCGCCGAGGTACTGCGGGACGAACGCCGCGGTCGGGTCCGGGTAGCGCGGGTCGATCTCGTCGACCTCGTGGCCGAGGCCGGCCAGGAGAGTGGCGGTCTCCTCGACGGCAGCGACGTGCTCGGGTGCCGGCGTGATGCCCTTGGTCACCGGCCTGGTCGACCAGCCGACGCGCAGGGTGCGCTGGTCCTTCTCCGTGGCGAGCCGTGCGGCCTCGGCGAAGCTCGACGCGGGCTCGGGTGCGTGGAAGCGGTCGCCGGGCAGCGAGCCCCGGATCGCGTCGTACACCAGGGCACTGTCCAGCACCGTCCGCGTGAGCGGGCCGACCGTGCCCAGACCGAACCACAGGTCGCGCACCGGCGCCATCGAGACACGGCCGCGGGTCGGCTTGAGGCCGAACAGGCCGCAGGATGCCGACGGGATGCGGATGGACCCGCCGCCGTCACCGCCGATCCCGACCGGCACCATCCCCGTCGCCACCGCAACCGCGGTGCCGCCGCTGGATCCTCCCGGCGTGCGGCTGGTGTCCCAGGGGTTGCGGGTGATGCCGAACGCGAGGGACTCGGTGAACGGGTGCTGACCGAACTCCGGCATCGCGGTCTTGCCCACGACGACGGCGCCGGCCTCCCGCAGGCGGCGTACGACGTGCGAGTCCGCGGCTGCCGGCGTGCTGTTGCCGCGACCCCCGAAGGTCGTGACCGCCCCGGCGACGTCGTTCTCGTCCTTGATCGCGACCGGGACGCCATGCAGCGGCCCGAGCGGCTCGCCGCGGCTCACGGCATCGTCCCGCGCGGCAGCTTCCGCGCGCGCGTGTTCGGACATCACGGTCGTGAAGGCGTTGACCTGGCCGTCCAGCTCGGCGATGCGGGCAAGGGACTGCTCCAGCAGGTCGCTCGCGGTCGCGCGGACATT
>JBHWSH010000107.1:0-3622 GCA_043427135.1 Marmoricola sp.
CGTGTGGACGCGGACTGGATCCGCTCGGTCTCCGCGGGCCCGTGCACGAAGCTGGTCACGGCCGTAGCGAGGGCCTTCTGTCCGGCTCGGAGGAACGGCTTCTCCTCGGTCTGCCGCTCGAGGTCCTCGATCTCCTCGCGGCTCAAGAAGGTGAAGACGCGGAGCAGCTCCCCGACCTTGACGTCCTCGACGTTGAGCCAGAACTGGTAGAAGGCGTAGGGCGACAGCATCTCGGGATCCAGCCACAGCGCGCCGCCTTCGGTCTTGCCGTACTTGGTGCCATCGGCCTTGGTCACCAGCGGCGTCGCGAACGCGTGGGCGTGCCCGCCCTCTGCCCGCCGGATGAGCTCCACGCCGCCGGTGAGGTTCCCCCACTGGTCGCTCCCACCGAACTGCAGGCGTACGTCGTGGCCTCGGTAGAGCTCGAGGAAGTCCATGGATTGCAGCAGGACGTAACTGAACTCGGTGTAGCTGATCCCGCTCTCCAGCCGCGACTTCACCACCTCGCGTGCCAGCATCCGGTTGACGGGGAAGTGCTTGCCGATGTCGCGCAGGAAGTCGAGCGTCGAGAGCTGCGAGGTCCAGTCGTAGTTGTTCACCATCGTGGCTGCGTTGTCGCCCTCGAACGACAGGAACGGCTCGATCTGCCGCTGCACCCGCGCCACCCACTCGCGCACCGTCTCGGCCGGGTTGAGCGTGCGCTCGCCGGACTGCTTGGGGTCGCCGATCATGCCGGTGGCGCCGCCGACGAGGGCATAGGGCACGTGACCGGCGTCCTGAAGTCGGCGGGCGGTGACGATCTGCACGAGGTTGCCCATGTGCAGACTCGGTGCCGTGGGGTCGAAACCGACGTAGAACCGGACCGGCCCCTTCGCCATCTCCGCACGGAGCGCATCGAGGTCCGTGTGGTGCGCGAGGAGCCCACGCCAGGCGAGCTCGTCGAGGATCGCACTCCGGTCGCTGCCGCTTCGGTCGGTCACTGACGTCCCTTCTCCGCTGTGTTCGCGCGTCCAAGCCTGCCGCATCGCGACCCCCGCAGGAGAGGCCCCCCGGGGTCAGGTTCGTTTGCGTGGTCGCTGCACGGCAGGGCGGTACGCCGAGACGCTGGGTTCTCCGGACAGCCAGAACCGCCACGGGTGCTCGGCAGCCAGACGCAGGCCTACCCGTGGGCCGGTCTCGACCGGCACGGACGGAGGGGATGTAGGAAGCTCGAGTGTCACGGGGCCCGACGCCAGGTCGGCGCCGTTGTGGGCGCCGTCGATGGCGAGGGCCCGGCAGAGCCGAGCCGGTCCTCGTGCCAGGTCACGGTCAGTGGCGTTCGGCCGTCGCACTCGAGCCAGCTCGATGCCCTCGACCACCTCGCCGGCGCGCAGTAGCACGGCGGAGGCGATGCCCTCCTCCCCCACCACCACGTTGCAACACCAGTGCATGCCGTACGTGAAGTAGACGTAGAGCCTGCCCGCCGGCCCGAACATGACCTCGTTGCGCGGGGTGGGGCCGCGGAAGGCGTGCGACCCGGGGTCGTCGGCGCCGGCGTACGCCTCGACCTCGGTGAGTCGAACGGCGACGGTTCCCTCGGCAGTCTGGTGACGTAGCACTCCGCCCAACAACAGTGGTGCGACCTCGAGCGATGGGCGCGAGAGCAACTGATCCCGGTCGGTCACGAACTCAGCCAGGCACGGTGGTCGGCCATGCGGTCGCGAAGCTCGCCGAGCTGCTCGCGCACGCGGTTCGGTGCGGTGCCCCCGCGGCCGTCGCGACTGGCGACCGAGCCTTCGACGGTGAGGACGTCGCGGACGGCAGAGGTGAGTCGCGGGTCGATGGCCGCGAAGTCGTCGTCGGAGAGGTCGACGAGGTCGATGCCGCGCTGCTCGCACACCCGCACGCACGCCCCCGCGAGCTCGTGCGCCTCCCGGAACGGCACGCCCTCGCGGACCAGCCACTCGGCGACGTCGGTGGCGAGCGAGAACCCCTGCGGAGCGAGCTCGGCCATGCGGGCGGTGTCGAAGGTCAGCGTCGCCACCTGCCCGGTGAACGCCGGCAGCAGCACCTCGAGGGTGTCCACCGAGTCGAAGACCAGCTCCTTGTCCTCCTGCAGGTCGCGGTTGTATGCCAGCGGCAGCCCCTTGAGCGTCGCGAGGAGACCGCTGAGGTTGCCGATCATCCGGCCGGACTTGCCGCGGGCGAGCTCGGCGATGTCGGGGTTCTTCTTCTGCGGCATGATGCTGGACCCGGTGGAGAACGAGTCGTGGAGCCGGACGAAGCCGAACTCCCGGGTCGCCCACACGATGATCTCCTCGGCCTGCCGGGACACATCGACGCCGATCATCGCCAGCACGAAGGCGAACTCGGCGACGAGGTCGCGAGCCGCCGTGGCATCGATCGAGTTGGGTGCGGAGGCGGTGAAGCCCAGGTCCTGGGCGACCTGCTCGGGGTCCAGTCCGAGGCTGGACCCGGCCAGCGCCCCGGCGCCGTACGGCGAGCTGACCGCGGTCCGCGCGTCCCAGTCGCGCAGCCGGTGCACGTCGCGCACCAGCGGCCAGGCATGAGCCAGCAGGTGATGGGACACCAGCACCGGCTGGGCGTGTTGCAGGTGGGTGCGTCCGGGCATGATCGCACCCAGATGCCGCTCGGCCTGTTCGGCGAGCGCGTCGACGAGGTCGAGTACGAGACCGGCTACGACGCGTGCATGCTCGCGGAGATACAGCAGCCCGAAGGTGGCGATCTGGTCGTTGCGACTGCGGCCGGCCCGCAGCTTGCCCCCGAGCTCAGGGCCGAGGATATCGACCAGCCCACGCTCCAGGGCTCCGTGCACGTCCTCGTCGGACGTCGCGAAGACGAACTCCCCGGAGACCACGCGTCGATCGAGCTCGACGATGCCGGCGAGCATCCGGTCGAGCTCGTCGTCGTCGAGGAGCCCGGCTCGATGCAGGACCCGCGCGTGCGCCCTCGACCCGGCGAGGTCGTAGGACGCGAGCCGCCAGTCGAAGTGCGTCGACCGCGACAGTGCCTCGAGCTCGGGGCTGGGTCCGCCGGCGAAGCGGGCGCCCCAGAGCATGCCGGTGTTGGTGCTGCTCTCGCTCATGAACCCACCCTCTCAGTCGACCGACGGGCCGGTCAGTCGGTGCCGGACTCGAGGGCGGCGTGCTCGAGCAGCGCCTCGGACTCGGCGGCCGCCTCGGGGTTGTCGCTGATCTGGTCCGCGCCGCCGGAGGGCAGTTCCCCGAGCAGGGTGCCGTGCTCGACGAGCACCTGTCCCTGGTCGAGGGGTTGCGCGGCGTACTGCTCGAGCTTCGCGCGGGAGTCGGCGATGTCGAGGTTGCGCATGGTCAGCTGGCCGATGCGGTCGGTGGGGCCGAAGGCGGCGTTCTCCGTGCGCTCCATCGACAGTTTCTCGGGGTGATACGAGAACGCGGGACCCTCGGTCCGCAGGACCGTGTAGTCCTCGCCGCGCCGCAGCCGCAGGGTGACCTCGCCGGTCACCAGGGAAGCCACCCACCGCAGGATCGACTCGCGCAGCATCATCGCCTGCGGGTCGATCCACCTGCCCTGGTAGAGCAGGACCCCGAGGCGACGGCCTTCTGCGTGGTAGTTCGCGATCGTGTCCTCGTTGTGGATCGCG
>JBHWSH010000108.1:0-4565 GCA_043427135.1 Marmoricola sp.
GATCTTCAAAGCCCGGGCGTCATGGATCCGGGCTTCGGTGAGCAGGTGCTTCTCGGCACGCTCTCGATCCGCCTGCGGCACCCAGGACGGCAGTGCGTCGATCGCGGCCATCACGACCTGCGCCTGATCTGCACCGATCCGTCCGGCGCCGAGCTCGGTCGCGGTCGCCTCATGACGATCCAACGCCGCCGCGAGCTTCACCGCCGTCCGGGCGTCACGATGCGTCGTAGTGGTGGCGTGCGCCAACCACGCCGTGGTCGACGTCGCACCATTGGCCTCCGCCACGTCCAGGAGATCCGCGCGGGTCAGCACCGCTGCCTCGAGAGCCCGGAGGCGGTGCATCGCGGCACGCAGCTCCACAATCGTCTCCGCAGCAGCTTCTGCATCCAGACCCGCGGTCGCGACCAGCGGGTCGACCAGGTCATCGATCACCCCATGCAGGCGACCTGCGAACCAGTGCACCGCCACCGACCGCTCTGCAAGCGGGGTTGGACCGCGCGACTCGAGAGCAGCGTCGGCTTGATCTGCCTGCTGCTCTTCGGGTCGGTCCTCTGGCTCCATGAAACGACTCTAGAGACACCCGCCGACAATTCTCGAACAGTTCGAGACAGATGTGGACAGCGCCCGGAACCCGTCCCGGAATCCGGGTCATGTCGCCGGACATTGGTGATGTCTCAGTCAGGGCATCGACAACCACCACCGCACCCTGGGCAGCCGGAGCGTCACCAAGACGACGTAGGCACGGCAATCGGACCGCCCCGCCCTCCCCATGCGCTCATGGTGCATCGTGTCGTCCATGAACGCCGCCCCCCTCACCCGCGCGCAGCGACTCGACCGGCTGCCGTTCGGGCCCCTGCACCGCAGACTGCTGTTCGGATCGGGCGGCGGCTGGGCGCTGGATGCGATGGACGTCGGGCTGATCAGCTTCGTGATGGCGGCTCTGGCGGTGCAGTGGGACCTCGACGCCACCACGACGTCGTGGATCGCCTCGATCGGCTTCATCGGCATGGCCTTCGGCGCCAGCCTCGGCGGGTTGCTCGCCGACCGGATCGGCCGTCGCCAGGTCTTCGCCGCGACGCTGCTGCTCTATGGCGTCGCCACCGGCGCGGCCGCACTCTCGTGGTCGGTGGGCGCTCTGCTGGTCTTCCGTTTCATCATCGGCCTGGGACTGGGGGCGGAGCTACCCGTGGCCTCGACCCTGGTCAGCGAGTTCGCCCCGGCCCGGATCCGCGGCCGTGTGGTCGTCGCGCTGGAGTCGTTCTGGCTCTCGGGTGGGTGCTCGCCGCGCTCATCGGCTACTTCGTCATCCCGCTCTCCGACGACGGCTGGCGCTGGGCTCTGGCGCTGGGAGCCGTGCCCGCGGCGTACTCCGCGATCATCCGCTTCGGCCTGCCGGAGTCGGTGCGGTTCCTCGAACGCTGGGGCCGCCACGACGAGGCGGAGGCGACCGTACGCCGCTTCGAGGAGTCCGTGGGCGTCGAGCCACCCGCGACGCCCGCCCCGACACCGGCCAGTGTGCTGAAGCCGCTGCCTACCCGTCCCTCGGCGCTCTGGGCACCCGGCCTGCGGCGTACGACGGCCTCGCTGTGGGTGGTGTGGTTCGGCGTGAACTTCGCCTACTACGGCGCCTTCATCTGGATCCCGAGCCTGCTGGTCGCCTCCGGCATGGACCTGGTGCGCTCGTTCGGGTTCACGCTGATCATCACCTTGGCTCAGATCCCCGGGTACGCCGTGGCGGCCGTCCTGGTCGAGGTGTGGGGACGGCGACCGACGCTGTCGCTGTTCCTGGTGGGGTCGGCGGTCTCGGCGGTCTTCTTCGGAAACGCCGAGGGCGAGACCGCGATCCTGGTCGCCGGGATGGCGCTGTCGTTCTTCAACCTCGGCGCGTGGGGCGCCCTCTACGCCATCTCCCCGGAGGTCTACCCGACCTCCCTGCGAGGCACCGGCACCGGCTGGGCCGCCGGGTTCGGCCGCATCGCCTCGGTGATCGCGCCGTTGTCGGTGCCGTGGATGATCGGCTGGGGCGAGGAACCGTTGGTCTTCACGGTGTTCGCGGCGTTCGTCGCGCTCGCCGCCGCCGCGACCTGGGGCATGCCCGAGCGCCGCGGCGAGGTGCTGGAGGAGCTCCCCGTCGAACCCGGGTAGTCGCGCTCAGACGTGGGCGGGCCGCTCGGCGCCCATCACGTGCCCGGCCAGCGACACCAGCATGGGGACCAGCTGCTCGCGCTCGACATGCAGGTCGGCGTCGACTCGAGAGTGCTGGGTGATCGCGGCGGTGACGATGAGCTTGAGGGACAGCACCACCCTGAGCCTCTCGGCGGAAGTGCTGAGCGGATGGTCGAGCGCGTCGACGAGCCGGTACGCCGCAGCCTGGATCGACTCCAGGCCGGGCTCGTCGGTGCCGGGCTCGAAGGCCTTGAGCATCACCTGGACCATGCCCGGGCGGTCCAACGCCTTGTGAGTGATGACCTCGAGGACCTGGTGGACCTGGTCGGGCTCGGAGGAGTGGGCCAAGGCGTGACCGATGATCTCCTGCACGGTCTGCGACACCTCGGCAAGGACCGCGCGGTAGATGGCGTCCTTGCTGCCGAAGCGGTGCAGCAGGCCGGGCTTGGAGTAGCCGACCGCGTCCGCGATCTGCTGCACGGAGGTGTGGGCGAAACCGTAGGTCGCGAAGATCCCGGCGGCCACGTCGATGATGGCGCGGTCGATCTCGGCTGCTGACTGGCGCATGGAGCCTCCCGGCGTACCGCTCGACCATAGACCGAGCTGACCATTTCGATCAATGGTGAATCAAAATGGTTTGGCCCGCAAGGGTTTGCTCAGATCAGAGGTACATCCCGCCGGTGCGCGGGTCGGGCCCCTCCTGGCCCTGGCCGGTGTCGCCGGCGGGCCCACCCTGTCCTCCCAGCGCCTGGGCGAGCCCCGCAGGGAGCGCGCGACGCATCTGCTCCAGCTGCGCCCGCGCCGCCATCTGCTGGGCGTAGATCGCGGTCTGGATGCCGTGGAACAACCCCTCCAGCCAGCCCACCAGCTGCGCCTGTGCGATGCGCAGCTCGGCCTCGGACGGAGTCTCCGAGCCGAACGGCAACGACAGCCGCTCGAGCTCCTCGACGAGCTCGGGCGCCAGACCGGCCTCGAGCTCCTTGATCGAGGAGTCGTAGATGCCCGCCAACCGCGCCCGCGACGCCTCATCAAGGGGAGCGGCCTTCACCTCTTCGAGGAGCTGACGGATCATGCTGCCGATCCGCATCACCTTCGCCGGCTGCTCGACCAGGTCGGTCAGGTGGCGGTCCTCGCCCTCGCCGTCCTCGTCCTCACCCTGCCCGGCAGGCCCCCGCTCACCGCTGATGGCCACACCCTGCGGACCCACGACCACGATGCGGCCTTCGGTCGCGCCGGACTGGCCATCACCGGACTGGCCATCAGCAGACTGGCCATCCCCAGATTGGGCGTCGTCGGACTCGGGGCCGGTGGCTTCGATCGGCTGGTCGGTCATGCGGCCCACCTTACTGAGCGGCCGAGCGCCCTCGTGAGGTCGGTGACCGGTCGGTGGCCCCTCAGACGGTCAGCAGCAGCTTGCCGACGTGGCCGCTGTCCTCCATCACCTGATGGGCTTGCGCGACCTGGTCGAGCGGATAGCTGCCGTGCACGATCGGCCGGACCTCGCCGGCCGCGATCAGCGGCCACACGTGGTGTACGACGGCCGCGCAGATCGCTGCCTTCTCCTCGGCCGGGCGCGCCCGCAGGGTCGTGCCGATGACGGCGGCCCGCTTGCGCAGGAGTTGGTTGATGTCCAACTCCGCCTTGACCCCGCCCTGCATGCCGATGATCACCAGGCGACCCTCGACGGCGAGCGCGTCGAGGTTGCGGGCGAGGTACTTGGCGCCCATGTTGTCGAGGATGACGTCGGCACCGCGACCGTCGGTTGCGCGGCGTACCTCCTCGACGAAGCCCTGCTCGCGATAGTTGACCGCGACGTCCGCCCCAAGCTGCCGGCACGCCGCCAGCTTGTCGTCGGTGCCCGCGGTCGTGACCACGGTGGCGCCGAGCGCGTGCGCGAGCTGGATCGCGAAGGTCCCGATCCCGCCGGCGCCGCCGTGCACGAGCAACGTCTCGCCTGGCTGCAGATGCGCCACCATGAAGACGTTGGACCACACCGTGCAGGCGACCTCGGGCAGCGCCGCGGCTGTCACCAGGTCGATGCCTTGCGGCACGGGCATGAGCTGCCCGGCGGGGACGAGCACCTTGTCGGCGTAGCCGCCTCCGGACAGCAGCACGCACACCTCGTCGCCGGCCGCCCAGGCGTCGACGCCCTCACCGACCGCGGCCACGACACCGCTGGCTTCGAGCCCCAGGATGTCGGTGGCGCCCGGGGGCGGGCTGTAGAGCCCGCGGCGCTGCAGCAGGTCGGCGCGATTGACCGCGGTCGCCGCCACGTCCACCACGACCTCGCCGGGGCCGGGCACGGGGTCGGGCCGCTCGACCAGGGTCAGGACCTCGGGGCCGCCGGGCTCGGCGGCGATGACTGCACGCATGGACCCAGGCTAGGGGTCAGGCGAGCG
>JBHWSH010000109.1:0-6256 GCA_043427135.1 Marmoricola sp.
AGACTTGGCGCTCGGCGGGGCGAATTCAACCGAAGCGACCAGGGAAGGGCTCCAGCTGGCCTCCTCCTGGCTTTTCGCAGGGCTCGGAGCTGGCCTGATCGCGAGCTGGAGGGGCCAGTCGAGAATGACCCCGGCACGCGTCGAGGAGGCGAGTTACGAGTCCGCGCGCAGGCTTCTCTCGCAACTCCGGACCGTCGCGCGACGGCTCTCCTCCGGGCTGGACCTGGTCTCGCTCGCGACCCAGATCCTCGACGACGCCCACGATCTGCTCGGAGCCGCCCAGTCCGGACTCTTCATCCGCACCAACGGCGGCGTCTTCGTGCCGCTCGTCTATCGCGGCCTGACCGCAAGCGAGAGCCTGTCTCCTGACGGCCCCCTGGTGACGGCCTGCTGGGACACCTGCGCCCCCACGCACGGGCGCCAGCCGGCCGGGTCGGCCGATCGTCGCCATCGAACCGTCCTCCCCCTACGCTCCGCGGGACGCATGTTCGGCGTACTGATCTCGGACTCGCCGTCAGGTGTCCCCCCGGTGGTGCTCGAGGACCTCATGCGCGAGGTCGACGAGCAGGCCCTGCGCCTGGACACTGCGCTCGTTTTCGATGAAGTGCGCTCGCTCGCGACCACCGAAGAGCGGCAACGACTCGCCCGCGAGATCCACGACGGCGTAGCGCAAGAGATCGCGTCGCTCGGCTACCTGGTAGATGAGCTGGCGGCGTCGTCGAGCGAACCCTCCCAACGAAAGCGATTGCGCCAGCTCCGCGAGGAGATCAGCCGGGTGGTCAACGAACTGCGCCTGTCGATCTTCGACCTGCGCAGCGAGATTTCGCCTTCGGCAGGCCTCGGATCCGCCCTCTCCGACTACGTCCGCGCAGTCGGAGCGCGTTCGGGCTTCACCGTGCACCTCACCCTCAACGAAGCGCCCACGCGATTGAGGATCGAGACCGAGACCGAACTGTTGCGCATCGTCCAGGAAGCGGTGACCAATGCCCGCAAGCACTCGGAGGCCAACAACCTCTGGGTCGACTGCCGAATCGCTCCCCCACGCGCTTGCATCACCGTCCACGACGACGGAGGCGGGCTCGGGCAGGGCAGTGCTGATTCGTACGGGCTGAAGATCATGCGGGAACGCGCCGGCCGAGTGGGAGCCTCGCTCGACATCGGCGATGCGGAGAGTCCGAACGGCCGCATCGGCACTAGAGTCGCCGTGTCGGTGGGGGGCATCGACGAGAGCGACGAGGTGTCGGACCACTCGGAGGAGGGCCCATGACCGGGAACAGCGAGATCACGGTGCTGCTCGTCGACGATCACGAGCTGATCCGTCAGGGACTGGCCAGCGCCTTCGCGCGCAGCCCGGACTTCCGCGTCGTCGGGGCGGCGGCCACCGTCGCTGAGGGCAAGACGCTCGCGCGCAGCGAGACCCCTGACGTCGTCGTCACGGACGTACGTCTGCCCGACGGCACCGGGCTCGACCTCGTTCGCCACCTTCGCGAGGACGACAACAGCATCGGGATCGTCGTGCTCACCATGTACGCCGGCGACGAGCAGCTCTTCGGAGCGCTCGAGGCGGGTGCCTCCGCTTTCGTCTCAAAGGACTCCCCGGCGGACGACGTCGTCGCGGCAGCACGGCACGCGGTGATCTCGCCACGCTCGTTCGCCGCGGCGGATCTCGCAAACGCCATGCGGCGCCGGATGGAGCCCTCCGGCCCCACGCTCTCCCAGCGAGAGTCCGAGGTTCTGCATCTGCTCTCCGACGGGCTGGGCGTCGCCGCCATCGCCAAGCAGCTCTTCGTCTCGGAGTCGACGGCCAAGAGCCACATCTCCAAGATCTACGAGAAGCTGGGTGCAGCCAATCGGGCGCAGGCGATCATGTTGGCGATCCGCCAGGGCCTGCTCGACTCCGGCGCAACGGACAGCCACGCATAGTCCATCCGGACTATGCCGACCCGTCGAGCGGCCGGAGTTGTCCGGTTCATCGCAGATTCGTGACCATTCCACTGAATTGGGACAGCGACGATGGAAGACTCAGAGTCAAGCCGGATGCACACCCCTCAAGAGCATCCACAGACCGTGGGAGACCAAAATGCTTCAGTTCCTTCAGAGCCTGCTCAACCGCCGCACCGACGAGCGCGGTGCGTCCGCCGTCGAGTACGGCCTGCTCGTGGCCGCCATCGCCGCCATCATCGTCGCCATCGTCTTTGCCCTCGGCGGCATGATCAAGGGCGCCTTCAAGACCACCTGTGACTCGATGAAGACCGGTATGAGCACCAGCGCAACCTGCTGACACAGACAACTCCGGTACAGGGCCTGCACTTTGTGCAGGCCCTTTGCCTTTTGCGGAATCCTCGGGAGATCCACGCAGCCGGGCTAGCGGGCCGTCGGTAACCCGCAAGCCCTCGCTTCGCGGTAGACGATGCCGTAGGCCTCGACCTCCAACCCGAACAGTCGCGGCCGAGTCGGCATAGCGAAGACGTCCCCCGCATCCAGATGCGCCGGGACGTCTTGCGGGTGGACAGACCCAGTCATGACCACCGAGCCATCGACGCCGTACCAACGGATGAGCCGTTCGAGCCGAGACCGCTGCGGTCCATCGCCTACCAAGAGCAGCCGCGCCTCTGGGAACCGGCGGCGAAGCTCGGGCCACAGTTTGATGAGGGTGTCCTGTCCTTTGCGCCGCACGAGCCGTCCCACACAGACCACCACGGGTGCGTCCTGCGGGATACCAAGGCGGTCCCGCACCTGAGTTCCGCCGCATCCGGGATAGAACCGGCTGGCGTCGACTTCGGGTTCGAGCAGCGTGAACCGATCCCGAGCGTCCTCCGACAGCGCCGGAGCAATCCGGTCACGACAGAGCTCGCTGACGTAGGTGAGCACGTCGACGGAATCGCCGATCTTCCTGATCGCGCGACGGAAGCCCGGCAGCGACGCCCACCAGACCTCGTGCCCATGCGTGATCGCCGTGATGTGCCGAGCTCCGGCTGCCCGCAGTCCTGGCGCCAGCAATGCCAGCGGGGCCGCTGCTCCGAAGACGACCCGGTCGCAGTCGTAGCCTCTGAGCGTGCGTTCGATCCTCTGCGACGTGGCTCTGGTCGGCAGCAGCACCTCACTGGGGTCGCGCACCACCGGAAACGCCTGGTCGGCGTCGTACGCCAGATCTCCGGGCATGGACGCGGTGTGCACCACCACCTCGTCGGCGGGCAGGTCCCCGGCGAGCTGCCGAACGAACGTCTCGATGCCCCCGCGGCGGGGCGGGAAGTCGTTGGTGACGAACAGCGTCCGGCTCACCGGTCCGCCTCGTAGGCCCGCGCCATCCCTATCCGCTGCAGCACGGTGGGGTGGCTGCCGAACCAGAAGTGACTCCATCGCGGAGGCGTGGGATCGGCCAGGGACCGCAGCGCAAGCGTGCGCTGCATCAGCATGAACGTCTCCGGGTCCCGGGTCGCCTCCAGAGCAACGCGATCGGCACGAGCCTCGATCGCCCGGCTGACGCCGTTCTGCACCGGCTGCACCAGCAAACCTCCGAGGGCCAGCACCCCCACCAACCACGGCACCACCCCCGCATCCGTGGTCCAGGACCTTGCCTTGGTGGTTGAGGAGCGGCCGGAGCTTGCGGAGGCCAAGTTGGTCCCTGAGGAGCGAGCGGAGCGAGCGTCTCGAAGGGCTCGAAACCTCCAAGGCCACATGACCAACCCCAGCCCCGCCATCCCCACCACCGCACCGACCGCCCCCAACACCGTCCCCACGAGGACGTCGTTGTGCCTTACGTGAGCGAGCTCGTGAGCGACCACGGACAGCACCTCCTTCCGGGGTGCGGTATCGACCAGGTTGTCGTACAAGACCACCCGCCGTGTATCTCCGAGACCAGAAACGTAGGCGTTGAGGGTGTTGGTGCGTCGAGAGGCATCGGAAACGAGCACCTCTTGGATATCCACTCCCATGTCGTCGGCGAGACCGAGGACAGCCGTGCTCAGTTCCTTGTCCGGCACCGGCTCGAACTCGTTGAACAGCGGCTCCACTACCACTGGGTAGAGCAATGAGCCAGCGAAGACAGCCCCCGCTCCGGCGGCCCCCGCCCACAAGAACCATCGCCGCGGCGACCACCGCGCTAGTCCGAGCAGCATCAGCAACACGATTACCGTCATCGACCACTCCACGGCCAGCCCGAGCGCGCGATCGCGCCACCATTCGGCCGCTGCCTGGTCGGTAAGTCCGGCTTCCAGCCGGCGGCTCCTTGTCCACAGGGCCATCGGCGTCGTCATCATCCGCTGCGCTAGCAACAGCACCAGAACGCCGACCGGAGCGGCGAGCCACCAACGTCTCGGCAGCCGCGCCATTAACGATGGTCCCATTCGGGTGAAGCCGATCACGGCCAAGGTCGCGACACTCACCGCGGTGGCGAGCCAGGCAGCGGGACGTACGGAACCGGTGTACGCCTGTGCCGCCGCGAGCTCCTCCGCGGTGAACACCTGATCAGGCAACGCAGGGGACACATTCCCACCCGCGCCCCACGGAACGAGCACCAGCGCGAGCGCGAGCCAGACCATCACCGCCGCCGCGAGGAGCCAGCCCGCGAACCTGCGATCAGTCAGCATCGGCACTGACGCGGTCATCGCGCTAGCTCGACCAGGTAAGCGCGCCACTCCTGCACGAACTCTCGTTCCGTGGTGCCCAGCACCTCGCGAAACGCACGCGTAGTGTCGCCCGTCGCGGCCACCTGGTCGAAGAGCTCGATGAGGGCCGGCTCGCCGTGTCGCTGGGCAATGAGGTCGGCGGCCAACCAAGCCCCTTCGTACCAGGCGCCGAGGTGATCGGCGGATCCGTCGAACTCGGCTCGTCCGGGGAGATCGTTCGGCGCACCTTCCTTTCGCACGAATGCGAGGATCTGGGCAGCCAGGGTGGTCTTCGGCAGGTCGGTCCCGGCCAGAGCGACGAAATCGGCGAAACCCTCCGACAACCACTTCGGCATCGACAGGGACAGCGCATCGACCACCACGTGAGTGGCCTCGTGGCTCAACACGATCTGCTGCGCGCGGGGCCCCAGCGGATCGAAGACAGCCGGATTGAGGTACACCTGCACGGGGGATCGCGGCTGGTCCGTCGCGTCCGCTCGGGCGGTCACGGCTGCGATTGCCTGCGCCTGGGCGGGCGCCATCCCCGATGCCTTCTCGAACTGCAGCGGGGTGCGGGGCGCCTCGACGACGAGGTTGCCGTCCCATCGCGGCAACGTCCTGTTCACCGTGAGGACCGCCTCCTCGGCCTGTCGCAGAAGCCGCTCGACGTCCCGTCTTGCCGTCACGACGAGCGCGCGGTCACCACGCCGCACTTGGACCGGTGCCTGCAACCACAGGGGCAGGCGCTTAGCCGCGCCGGTCTCGACGGCTATGAACCTGGCGGTGCCGTCGTCTGCCTGCTCCAGCCTGATCGGCACATCGGCGGTGGCCGTGCCTTGATGCACACCTGCCAGACGCCAGGTCATCGCGACGGACGCGACCCAGGTCTCCCGTCCCTGTTGCCCGGCAGCGACACGAGCTGACCCGACCTCACCTTCGCTGAGGAACCGCAGACGCAAGTCGGCCAGGTCGAGCCGCCGGACGTTCTTGGCGAGCTGTCGGACCTCTTGCGCCCCCTCCAGCCCCGCGAGCTGAACCGCCGCGTCGACATCGCCTGATGTCAATGCTGTCTCGAGCTCGCTGAGGAGTCCTTGGGTTGCAGCGCCACGATCAGAGTCGGCTTCTACCGCAGATTCGCTGGGGAGCTGCGCGTGCTCCCTGTCGTGGCCCCTCGCAACGACTATGCCGGCAGGCACGATCACGGCCAGGCAGGCTGTCAGCCAAATCAGGAGCCGTCGGCGCGAGCGCCGCGATACCGACGGCTCAACCCGGTCGGACGGCTCCACTGAACGGCATCGAGAAGACCGGCGCCACCCGGACACCAGTTGATGGGTTGGCAGCATGCACGATCTGTCCGTTGCCGATGTATATGCCGACATGGCTGACCGGGCTGTAGTAGAAGACAAGATCGCCGGGCTGGAGCGCACTCGACGAAACCCGTGGCCCGTAGGCCATCTGCGCCGAAGACGAGTGTGGCAGCGAGACGCCCGCTTGCGCCCAGGCCGCGGAAGTCAGACCGGAGCAGTCAAAGGCGTTGGGGCCCATTGCGCCCCACACGTAGGCATCGCCCACCTGCGCGAGGGCGTAGTTGACTGCTGCGGCTGCGCGTCCCGACGCCGGAGCAGCCGCGGCGGGCGTCGCCGGACATA
>JBHWSH010000110.1:0-20329 GCA_043427135.1 Marmoricola sp.
AGATCGCCGTTGCCGAATACGTCGACTGGTTCAACCACAGGCGCCTGCACGGCGAGATCGGGCTCGTCCCACCCGCCGAGTTCGAGGCCAACCACTGGGCATCACAGCCCGCGAAGCACTACCGTGACAACCCGGTCCTCACCGAGGTCGGATCCAACTAACCGAGCCTCCACAAAACCCGGGGCGGTTCAATGCGTGAGACCCGCAATCATCTCGCGGTGGTCGACCTCGGCAACGGGCCGGCAGTGGTGACCCTCACCGACGTGCTGCAGCGACTGTTCCCCAGGACGATGGCCTCCTGACTCGCTCCGCGTCGGCTACGGGCGCCTGATAGAAGTCGGGGATGAAGTCGACACAGATCACGCTCGCGGCCCGCCCCGACGGGGAGCCGGACGACAGTTGCTTCGAGACCCGAGAGGTGGATCTGCCGGAGCTCGGCGAGGGGCAGGTGCTGCTGCGCACTGTCTACCTCTCCCTCGATCCGTACATGCGCGGACGGATGAGCACCACCCGGTCGTACGCCGCGCCGATGGAGATCGGTGACGTGATGGTCGGCGGCACCGTCTGCGAGGTCGTGGAGTCGCGCTCGGACGACCTTCCTCTGGGCACGATGGTGCTGTCCTATTCGGGATGGCAGACCCACTCGGTGGCCGACGCACGCGGCGTACGCCGGTTGGATCCTTCCGCTGCTCCGGTCTCCACCGCCCTGGGCGTGCTGGGCATGCCCGGCTTCACGGCGTACGCCGGACTGCTCGAGATCGGCAGGCCGCAGGAGGGGGAGACCGTGGTCGTGGCGGCCGCCACCGGCCCGGTCGGTTCGGCGGTCGGACAGATCGCCAAGCTCAAGGGCGCCCGCGCGGTCGGCATCGCCGGCGGACCGGAGAAGTGCGCAGCGCTCCTCGACGACTTCGGGTTCGACGTCGCGCTGGACCACCGGTCACCCACCTTCAAGGCCGACCTCAAGGCCGCCGTCCCCGACGGCATCGACGTCTACTTCGAGAACGTGGGCGGTGCGGTCCTGGACGCGGTGCTCCCGAGACTCAACAAGTACGCCAGAGTCCCGGTCTGCGGCTTGGTCGCCAACTACAACGCCACCGCGCTGCCGCCCGGACCGGACCGGATGCCCTGGCTGATGAACCAGGTCCTGACCCGGTCGCTGACCGTTCGTGGCTTCATCCAGGACGAGTTCACCCGGTCGCATGGTCGGGACTTCGTGCGCGACATGACGCGCTGGGTCGCCGACGGCGACGTGCGCTACCGCGAGGACGTCGTCCAAGGCCTCGAGCAGGCACCGGAGGCGTTCCGCGGCCTGCTCCGCGGCTCGAACTTCGGCAAGCTCCTGGTGCAGGTGGGCGACGATAGCCGAGCATCACCGCGTTGACGCCGGAGCAGTCCATGAACGCGACCTCGCTGAGGTCGATGATCAGATGCCGACCTGGACGGGCCGCCGCTTGGCGAATCAGTTCGCACAGGTGCGGGGCGGTGGCGAGGTCGATCTCACCGGCCGTCGTCACGACCTCGCTGTCGCGGTACGTCTGCCAGCTCAGCTCGGTGGCCGGAGCGTCTTCGCCCTCCGGCCGGTGCGGCGGCAGGGTAGAACCGGACGCCGCCCATCGTGAGATCGATCCACTGGTCATGTCCCCGCCAACGTGCGTGTGCTCGCCGACCGTGGTCTCGATCTGCCCATGACGACTGGTGTCGAGTGACAGCGGCCGCGCCGGGTCTGATCACGCTACGCCGCCGCGTCTGGGAAACCAAGGCGGGAGCAGCCAGCGCCTCCAGTGCCGGTCGCGCTCGGCGCTCTCCCCGACACGCCTCCGCGGCGAGCTCCCTCAGCGTTCCGGCTGACGACCGGCGAATCACGGACCTTCCGGTGCGCGGTCGCCCCGCTGGAAGACGTCGGGGATGCCGTCGTGGTCGGCGTCGACCTGCTCCTCTGCGACCATCCGCGCATAGGTGCGGTCTCGCGACTTGACGAGGATGGCGGCCAAGATTCCCGCGGTGAGCGAACCGGTGAGGATGCCGACCTTGACGTGCTCCCCGGCGACCGACTCGGCGCCGAAGGCGAGGTCCCCGATGAGCAGCGACACCGTGAAGCCGATGCCGCCCAGCATCGCCACGCCGAGCACGTCGAGCCAACTCAGGTCCGCGTCCAGCTCAGCGCGAGTGAACCGGGCGGTCAGCCACGAGGTGCCCAGGATGCCGATCGGCTTCCCGATGACCAGTCCGGCGATGATGCCCAGCGCCACGGGGTCACGCAGGGACTCCGTGAGGCCGCTGAGACCGCCCACTTCGACGCCGGAGGCGAAGAACGCGAAGACCGGCACGGCCACGCTCGCGGAAAGGGGGCGGATGCGGTGCTCGAACCGTTCGGCGAGGCCAGGACCGCCGTTCTCGGCCGCGGATGCGATCACCGGCACGGTGAACCCGAGCAGGACGCCGGCGATCGTGGCGTGCACGCCGGACTCGTGGACGAGGACCCAGGTGAGAGCGGCAAGGGGCACCAGCAGCCACCACGCTGTCTTGCGGCGGCGGACGGCGAGAGCGAACAGACCCAGCGGGATCAGCGCTGCGGCGAGCGCGAGCAGGTCGAGTTCGGCGGTGTAGAACACCGCGATGATCGTGACGGCGATCAGGTCGTCGACGACGGCGAGGGTGAGCAGGAAGGTGCGCAGGCCTACGGGGAGGTGGGTGCTGATGATCGCCAGGACCGCGAGGGCGAAGGCGATGTCGGTCGCGGTCGGGATGGCCCAACCACGCAGCGCGTCGCCACCGCTGCCCAGGTTCACCAGGACGTAGACACCCGCCGGTACGACGACACCCCCGACCGCGGCGAGCACGGGAAGGGCCGCACGGGCGGGGTCGCGGAGATCCCCGGCCACGAACTCACGCTTCAGCTCCAGGCCCACGACGAAGAAGAAGATCGCGAGGAGACCGTCCGCAGCCCAGGTGCCCAACGACAGGTCGAGGTGCAACGACTCCGGTCCGATCCGGTAGTCACGCATTGCGAGGTAGGAGTCGCCGGCAGGGGAGTTGACCCACACCATGGCGATCACGGTGGCGACGAGCAGAAGCGCACCGCCCACGGTCTCCTTGCGCAGGACCTCGCCGACGCGTCTCGCCTCCCGGTACGAACCGGGTGCGAGCAGGCGCTTTGACGGATCAGGGGAAGACGTGGGCACGGGCATCCTTCGGGGTCGGGACGAGAGCTGCCGACCAGACTTCCCGGCGCACCGAGGACGACTCTACCGGCGTACGGCGGCGCGATCCCGCGCCGCGGGGGCTACTTCTCCGCCCACTCCGCCGCGAACACGGAGTGCGGAACCGGGTCGCTCCACCGGCCGCTGAGTGCCAGGTCGGCGGCGAGTCGACCGATCTCGTCGGCTGCCATCGCACCCCGCTCGCCCTCGACCACCACCACTGTGCGGTCGTCGGCCCAGTCGATGTAGGGCCGGTCCGACGGGGTCGCGCACACCAGGCACGGTCGCGTGCGGAAGGAAAGGAACTCCGCGTCCGGCAGCAATTCGCCGAGGACCGCCCGCGCCTCGTCGACGTCAGCCGCGTGCCCACCGGTCCGGACCCAGGCCGCGATCTGCTCACGGTCCTCGAGCGGATGCGCGAGCAGGCTGTTGCCGGAGAGCTTCACGCACCACCGCCCGCCCGGATACTGCACCGGCGCCATCACGATGCCGCCGAACAGCAGCTCGCCGTCGCGCACCTTCAACATCATCATCGTCGGCATCTGGACTGCGTCGGGCCCGTCGACCTCCGCCAGGACCACGGTGGCGCCGAACGTCGGCGTGACGAGCCGGCGGTCCAGGAGCCCGGTCGCGTTGGTGGCCGCCCCGGTCGCCATCACCACCTTGTCGGCTTGCCAGCTCCGCCCGCCGGTGCCGACGAGCGCCACCGACGCCGTACGCCGCGTGGTCGAGACGATCTCGTCCCGGATCAGCTCCGCGCCGGCGGCGACTGCGGCGGCGAGCTCTGCTCGGACGAGGGCTCGCGGATTGAGGATGAACGCGTCGCGTTCGCGCAACGCCACGTGCCCGGGCTCGAACCGCAGGGTCGGGTACGCCGCGGCGAGCTCCTTTTCATCGAGCTCGTCGACCACGACTCCCAGGTCGGCGGCGTTGCTGGCGAGCACCTCCCGGTCGAACCAGGTCGCGGAGGTCCCGCCCCGCCCGGCGGCGGGGAGGACGGTCACCGAATGGGTCGGGGTCAGGAAGTCGATGCCGGTGCGGCCGATGAGCTCGGGGAACCGCCGCCGGCTCCTCCTCGCGAGCAGGGAGGTCACCAGCGGCACCTCCAGGACATGGCACAGCCGCCCCTGGTCGTAGTAGCCCGCCCACGTGCCCTCGTGGCCATCGATGCCGGCGGGCTCGTCCGGCCCGACTACGAGCACGCGGGCGCCTGACTGGGCGGCGTGCCGCGCCGTCGCGGCTCCGAGGGGGCCGGCGCCGATGACAGCCAGGTCGTAGGTGCCCTCGGGCATGGACGCTCCGGTTCTCTGGAGGATGGAACGCTCAGTCTTCGGCCGGAACGGTCTCGCGGCAACGCCGCGTGTCGCCGACCGGGACGGTCACCAGTCCGCCGTCGCCAGCAGCGCCACATCCACTGCCGCGATCGCCATCGCCGCACGGAAGGGCGTCCTGCCGCCGCCTTTCAGCGCAGGCACCGCCAGCAGTCCGACGACGGGGAGCACCGCGACACGGAGGGTGCCCGGCGGACCCTGAGGACCCAGCACCGCGACGATCGAAGCGATCCCGAGCAGCACGACAGCGATGATCCGGCTGGGCCGGACGCCGAGACGGTGGGGGAGCCCGTTGACGCCCGTGGCACGGTCGTCGGCCAGATCCGGAAGCGTGTTCAGGAAGTGCGCCCCGACGCCCAACGCAGCAGCCGCCGGCATCAGCCATGCAGGCGGCAGGGTGGCCGGGTCGGCCGCGAGAGTCACCACAGCAGGCAGACCGCCGAACGCCACGGCGTACGGAAGCCACGACCACACCGTCGCCTTGAGCCGCAGGTTGTAGAGATGCGCGACTGCGACGAGGCACAGGTGGGTCAGGCCGCTGCGCCACCCGACCGCCAGTGCGAGCGCGATCGCGGCGACCGCGGCGACGACCAGCGCTCGTACGACGAGTGCCCGGGAGAGCTGCCCCGTTGCCAGCGGCTTGTCGCGGCGACCCACCTCGCTGTCGCGGGCAGCGTCGAGGAGGTCGTTGCCCCAGCCGACCGTGAGCTGCCCGGCGAACACCGCGCCGGCGAGCAGCCCCGACGTCGCCGGATCCAGCCCGCGAGAGATGCCGAGCAGCGTGGTGATCGCGGTGACGGTGAGCGAAGGGCCGATATGCGCGGCCCGGAGGAGGAGTACGGCGCGTAGCTGCGTCATCGAGACGGTCAGGATGCTCGGGTCTGCGGCTGCACCTTCACGACGATGAGGGCGACGTCGTCTTCGGGCTGCGGGGGAAGCAGCCGCGCCAGCAGGGCATCGGCGACCTTCTCAGGGTCGAGCGATTGGGTGGCGAGGTCGCCGAAGACCTCGCTGAGCCGCTCCAGGCCGAGGTCGAGAGTCTGGTCGCGCCGTTCGACGAGTCCATCGGTGTAGAGCAGCAGCAGTGCGCCGTATGGAAGATCGACCGTCGAGCCGGTCCGTGGACAGTTGGAGTCGATGCCGAGAAGGGTGTCGGTCTCGTCGCAGACCAGCGCTGTCACCTTGACGTGACCCTCGGCATCGGTGTGCGCCATGAGGGGCGGAGGGTGCCCGGCGTTCGACCAACGCAGATGCACGCCGCCCGAATCGACCGCCGGCGTCAGATGAGCGACCACCGCGGACGCCGTGGTCTCCAGGCGCAGGGTCTCCATCGCCTGGTCCAGCGAGGCGAGCACGCTAGCCGGATCCTCGTCGGTGGTGACAGCGATCGCGCGCAGCATCGCGCGAAGCTGTCCCATCGCCGCCGCCGCGACCGTGTCGTGACCCATGACGTCGCCGATCACCACCATCAGGCCGTCCCGCGTCCGGAAGGTGTCGTGCCAATCGCCGCCCACCTGCGCCATCTCGGCTGCGGGCACGTAGCGAACGGCCACCTCCAGACCGTCGGCTCGAGGGGGAGGGGACAGCAGGCTGTGCTGCAGGCCCTCAGCCAGGTCGCGCTGACGACCGAACAGCAACGTGTTGTCCAACACGAGTCCGGCGCGGGCGCTGACCTCGCCGAGCCCCTCGAGCTCGTCGGTGGTGAAGGGCTCGGCGTCGGGCCCGCGGGCGATCGTCAAGGCGCCGACCGTCCGACCGCGTCCGTGGATGGGCAGGATCACCACATGCGCCGGCCCGAGCTCGCGGTAGAGATCCTGTGCCTCCCCCGCATCGAGGTGTGCGGCGATCTCCTCGGTCGCGTGGTGGGTCAGCACCACCGGCACGCCGTCGCGGACAGCGCGAGCCAGGTAGGAGTCGTCCCCCAAAGCCGGGATGCGGAGTCGACTGTAGCGCTCCACCAGCGGCCGTTGAGCGGGATCGCGGTGCCAGGAGCCGATGTCGCGCACGTGGCGCCGCCAGTCACGTCGAGCGAACGGCTCCGGGTCGTCGATGAGGGAGACCAGACACCATTCGCCCATGCGCGGCACCAGCAGCTGGGTCAGCCTGCCCACGGCCTCCACGGTCTCGAAAGTGTCGGTGAGCGACGCCGTCACCTCGGCCAGCATCGCCTTGCGCTCGGTGACGCGGGACAGCTCCTGCTCGGCGTTGCGGCGCGAGGTGATGTCGTGGAAGTAGACCGACAGGCCGTCAGGAGAGGGCCAGGCGCGGACCTCGTACCAGCCGTCGAGCGGCGGCGGGTAGTAGGCCTCGAAGGTCTCAGGAACCCCCGTCTCCATCGCCCGGCGGTAGGACTCCTCGAAGATGCTGCCGGTCGCAGCGGAGAAAAGCTCCCAGATGTTGCGGCCGACCACGTCTTCGCTCACTCCAGCGAGCATCCGCTGGGCTTCGGCGTTGGCATAGGTGAAGCACCATCGACGGTCCAGGTGATAGAAGGCGCTCGACATGGTCTCGAGGACTCGTGCCACTCTGGCCTCGCCCTGCTGGACAGCCGTGGAGTCGAAGGCGGCCCCGATGAAACGTACGGCGTTGCCGGCCTCGTCGGGGTAGGCGCGGCCGCGCGCCGACACCCACCTCGCCGAGCCGTCCGGGGTGCTGATGCGGTACTCGGCGGCGAACTCCGAGCACGTCTCGATGCTGGCCGTCAGATCCGCGGTCACTCTGTCCAGGTCGTCTGGGTGCACCAGATGCTGGAACGCCTCGATGGTGCCGCCGAACGCCTCGCGAGTCGTGCCGAAGATGGCCAACAGCCGGTCGTCCCAGCGCAGGTCGCCGCTTCGCAGGTCCCAGTCGAAGGCTCCGACGCCGGCGGCGTCCACCGCGAGCTGCCAGATCTCGCGGTCCTGCGCGAAGCTGGCTTCGAGGGCAGCGGACTGCAACTCCGCCGCTACTGCGTCGGCGAGCACCATCAGGAGCGAGGTGTCCTCAGCAGTCCAGGAGCGAGGCCTCTCGTCGTAGACGCACAGAGCACCGACGAGGTGGCCCCCGACGTCCAGGGGCGCGCCGAGATAGGCCCCCACAGCGCCTGACGTCACGGGCGGAAGGTGCCTGACCTCGGGGTGAGAGGGAGCATCGTTCACCTCGAGGGGACTTGCGCGGCGTACCGTCACCGTGCACAGCGAGTCCGCCGCATCGGACTCGGCGTCGAGAAGACTCTCCCCGGCTCCTACGCCGGCGATCACGACCTGGGCGTCGCCGATGATCGAGACCTGGGCTGAGGGCGCGTTCAACAGCCGAGCTGCGAGGGCGGTGAAGCGGTCGATGCGCGCGCGGTCGGCTTTGCCGTGGACCAGCCACCGGGCGAACAACGCGGCGGGGACCTCGCCGAAGGTGCCATCGCGGAAAGCGCGCGGCGGAGACCATCCCTCCGGTCTCTGCGTCATGGCCCCTCCGGCTCGACGACACCCGACGCCCGCCGCCAGGAACGTACGCAGTCTGCCACGCGCGCCAGCGTCAGCCCGCGTGCTCTGCCGCCACCTGCTTCGCCCACTTGTAGTCGGCCTTGCCCGCCGGCGTCCGCTTCACCTCGTCGACCACGACGAGCTCGCGCGGGACCTTGTAGCCGGCGAGCAGCTCCCGTGCGTGCTGCTGGATCTCCTCAAGGGTCGGCTTGCGCCCGTCACGAGGGGACACGACCGCGGCCACCCGCTCGCCGAGCCGCTCGTCGGGCACGGCCACGACCAGCACGTCGGCGACGTCGGGGTGACCGTGGAGGACGTTCTCGACCTCCTCGACGTACACCTTCTCGCCGCCGGTGTTGATGCACTGCGATCCGCGGCCCAGGAACACGATGGAACCGTCATGGTCGCGGTAGCCCATGTCACCCAGGACCGAGCAGCGCTGCCCGTCCGGAAGGGTGCGGAAGGTGCGCGCGGTCTTGTCGGAGTCCTTGTAGTAGCCCTGCGGCACGCGCCCGAGACGGGCGATCAACCCGACGTTCTCGGGGCCGGTCGGCAGTTCCTCGAGTCGGTCGTCGACGACTCGCATCTTGTCGGTGGCCGGCACCCGCAGGTTGCCGTTCTCGTCCAAAGTGATCTCACCGTCGTTGCCCGACTCCGAGGCACCGAAGTTGTCGCGCTGCATGGCGTTGGGGGCCAGTTCGCGGAAGCGGTCGCGGCAGGCGCGCGACCAGATCGCTCCGCCCGAGGTGATCATGAACAGCGAGGAGTAGTCGACCTCGTCCTTGCGGCGCTCCATCTCGTCGGCCAGAGGCATGCCCATGGCGTCGCCGACGATCAGCAGGCTCTGCAGCCCGTCGTTGGCGATGCCGTCGACGATCTTCTTGGGGTCGAAGTCACGCAGCATGACCAAGCGGCCACCGAAGATGAAGTAGAAGAACATCGCGTACGACGCGGCGCCGTGCATGAGCGGCGCGGCGATGAGGAACGAGATCGGCGGCATCGCCTCGGCGGCCTTGGCGATCGCGTCCAGGTCCGGGTGCGGGTCCCCGTAGGGGTTGCCACCGGACAGCGGCTTGTGGAACAGGTCGTCGTGAGTCCAGACGACGCCCTTCGGGTAGCCGGTCGTGCCACCGGTGTACAGGATGTAGTGCTCGTCGCCGGTGCGCTCCTCGAAGTCGCGCTCGGCGGACTGCTCGCGCCACTCGGCGAAGTCCACCAGCGGCACGTTCTGCTTCTCGGCCGCGGCCTTCAATGATTCGTCCACGGAGCCGACCACGAACACCGTGCGTACGAGAGGCAACGAGTCGAGGAGCCGGGCCAACGCCTGCTGGTGAGCCGCCTCCTCCACGACGATGCCGACGGAGTCGGAGTTGGTGAAGAGGTACTCGAGCTCGGCGTCGGTGTAGCGGTAGTTCACGTTGATCGGGACCGCCCGGATCTTCAGCAGTCCGACCATGGTCGTGACGTGCTCCACGCAGTTCTTCAGGAACACCGCAACGTGGTCGCCGGCCTGGATCCCGTGGGTCGCGAAGAGGTGACCGACCTGGGTCGCCTCGCGGTCGAACTCTGTGTACGTCAGGTTGCGTCCCTCGTAGGTCAGCGCGACCCGCTCAGGAAGGGCGTCGGAGACGGTCTCGAAGACGGTGGCGAGGTTGAACTTCATGGACGGGAGCTCCCTGTCGATGCCGGTGCGTGAACTCGGCATGTTAGCCGCGTCACACCGGTCGCGGGGGCTCGGACCGACGACCGGGATGAGACGGCATAGAACCTTCTCGACGCGCGTTGTGCAGACATGGAAGTTCTGGACAGCGTGGTCATCGGGGCCGGGCAGGCCGGTCTCGCGGCGTCCTACCACCTCCAGCGGCGTGGCATCGAGCACGTCGTCCTGGATGCGAACTCCGCGCCTGGCGGCGCATGGCAGCACCGTTGGGACTCGTTGACCATGCAGGACGTCCACGGTGTCGCCGACCTCCCGGAATCGTCCGCGCCATCGACTTCGACCGCCCGGGCCAACGAGGTCGTGCCGGCGTACTTCGCGGCGTACGAACGCCGCCATGCCCTGCCGGTCGTGCGCCCCGTGCGCGTGGATCGGGTGGACAGCGACGACGACCTGCTCGTCGTCTCGGCAGGGGAGCGGCGCTGGCACACCCGCACCCTGGTCAATGCCACCGGCACCTGGACCAAGCCCTTCGTGCCGTACTACCCGGGGATCGGTTCGTTCGCGGGCGAGCAGCTCCACACGGTCGACTACCCGGGCGCGGAGCACTTCGTCGGCAAGCGGGTCCTGGTCGTGGGCGGTGGCGCTTCGGCCGTGCAGTTCCTGGGCGAACTGGCCGGGGTCACCGAGACTCTCTGGGTGACCCGCCGTCCGCCCCGATGGCGCGACGACGAGTTCGATCCCGAAGCCGGCCTTGCCGCGGTGACGTTGGTGGAGGAGCGGGTACGCCGCGGGCTCCCTCCGGCGAGCGTGGTGAGCGTGACCGGTCTGGCGTTGCGACCGCAGGAGCGACGTGCCGCCGAGCTCGGTGCCTACGAGCGGCGGCCGATGTTCGCCGAGATCGAGCCGGACGGTGTGCGCTGGCCGGACGGCTCGTTCGAACGGTTCGACGTCATCTTGTGGGCCACCGGGTTCCGGGCTGCCGTCGATCACCTGGCGCCGTTGGGTCTGCGGTCCCGCCATGGCGGCATCGCGCTGGAGTCGATCCCCGGCAACGTGCAGGGCGCGACCACCGCGGTGGCGGACCCGCGTGTCCAGCTCGTCGGCTACGGACCGTCGGCGAGCACCATCGGCGCGAGCCGAGCAGGGCGCACCGCCGCAGCCGCCGTGGCGAGGCACCTGTCCCGCGCTGCGCAGAACGGCCTGACGCGGCGTACTCAGATCTCGTCCTGCTCCTCGCGAGCCTGTCCCCTGCGCTTCAACAGCTTGGCGCCAGGCAGTCCTTCGACGACCTGACCGACGGTGTCCATCCGCTCGGTCATCTCCTCCAGATGCGGCGTCATCGTGCCCATGCCGTCCAGTGCGGGTTCCAGGCGGTCGACCAGACCGGGCAGCTCGTCGAGGAGGCGGGCGAGACCGCGCAGGTGGATCGGGCGCAGCAGGCCGGCTGCCTCCCTTCCCAGCGGGACGAGGGCCTCGAGTGTCGGCAGGTAGAGGTCCAGGAGCGCCCTGATCCGGAGGACCTGAGCCTCGGCGAGCTCCCGGGTGCCACCTACCGCAACGGCGACATCGCGGGCCTGGTCGGCGACGCCCGACGCGTCGGTCAGGACGCGGTCTCCTTCCACGAGGAGGCCGTCGAGCTCTGCGAGCCGGTCCTCGGCGCGGCCGGCGAGGTCCTCGAGCCGGCCGAGCAGCCGCTGGGCGCCGCCGACGAGCTCGTGGACGTCGCGCCACAGCGCAGCAAGCTGATCAGGGGCATCGAGGACGACCTCCACCGTCCGCATGCCGGAAGCGGTCACGCGTCGTGCCAGGCTGAACGGATCCACGGGGCGTCCTCTCCGTCCTCACGGTGCCCAAAGGAAGAGGGAAACATTCGCGCGGCGGTTGCGTTGTGCCCTCATGAAGAAGATCGGGTTCCTCTCGTTCGGCCACTGGTCGCCCTCGCCGCACTCCCAGACGCGTTCGGCTGCCGATGCGCTGACGCAGTCCATCGAGCTTGCGGTCGCCGCCGAGGAGCTCGGTGTCGACGGGGCGTACTTCCGCGTGCACCACTTCGCCCGCCAGCTCGCCTCGCCGTTCCCGCTGCTGGCCGCCATCGGAGCCCGCACGAGCCGCATCGAGATCGGCACCGGCGTCATCGACATGCGGTACGAAAATCCGCTCTATATGGCGGAAGACGCCGGTGCGGCCGACCTGATCTCCGGTGGCCGTCTCCAGCTCGGCATCAGTCGAGGATCACCGGAGCAGGTCATCGACGGCTTCCGCTACTTCGGCCATGAGCCCGCCGAGGGCAAGGACGCCTCGGACATGGCCCGCGACCACACCGCGATCCTGCTCGAGATCCTCAAGGGCGAGGGGTTCGCGCAGCCCAATCCGCGTCCGATGTTCCCCAACCCTCCAGGGCTCCTGCGGATCGAGCCGCACTCGCCGGGGTTGCGCGAGCGCATCTGGTGGGGTGCCGGCTCCCGGCGTACGGCGGAATGGACCGCCGAGCAGGGCATGAACCTGATGAGCTCGACGCTGCTCACCGAGGACACCGGGGTCCCCTTCCACGAGCTGCAGGCCGAGCAGATCCGCCTCTTCCGCGAGACCTGGAAGCAGGCCGGTCACGGCTTCGAGCCCCTTGTCTCGGTGAGCCGCAGCATCTTCCCGCTGGTCAGCGACCTCGACCGGGCCTACTTCGGACACGACACCGAGAGCACCGACCAGGTCGGACACCTCGAGGGCGGACGCGCGCGCTTCGGCAAGAGCTACGCCGGAGAGCCGGACAAGCTCGTCGAGGAGCTCGCCACCGACCAGGCGATCGCCGAGGCCGACACGCTCCTCCTCACGGTCCCCAACCAGCTCGGTGTGGACTACAACGCGCACGTGCTCGAGTCGGTGCTCACCCACCTGGCGCCCGAACTGGGCTGGCGCTGAGCCGCTGCAGGTCGTTCGGCTACGGGCGGCGGCGGAACTCGGCGATGCGAGCGCCCAGCTCGGTGAAGAGCGCCTGGTTGAGACCGAACGCGACCTTCACCTCCTGGACGATCCGGTCGATGTCAGCGGGCGACAGCGGCAGCGCGTCGAGGCGCGCCCGGTAGGCGTCCTTGTAGGGCTTGGGCTTGGGGATCTCGGGGAACGCGTAGAAGGAAACTCCCGCGCCGGCGAGCTCGAACGCCCGGTCCAGGGTGCGGCCGATGGCCTGCCCTCCGGATAGGTCGCCCAGGTAGCGCGTGTAGTGATGCGCGACCAGTGCGCCGCCCCACTCGGCCTCGTGCAAGCGACGGCAGTACGCCGCGATGGCGGGGGAGTTGGCCAGGTCGAGCTCGTGCGGGGCGCCGGGGGCCCAGTGGTCCAGATCGGCGTCGATCGCGGCGAGCCGCTCCAACGCCGGGTCGTGGACCGCCGCGACCATGGGGTCGTCGAGCCGCGACCGGATCTCGGTCTCCATCACGGCGTACAACTCGCGTAAGCGCAGCAGGTAGGGGGTGTATCCGGCCTTGGAGATGCGGCCCGCGAGAAGCTCGGTCGTGAAGTCGGAGTTCTCGGCGTCCTCGTGCTCGGCGCGCGAGCCGTCGCGCATGGCGACAGACAGTCGGGCTACAGCAGGGGGCGCGGCGAGCACGGTTCGACTCTAGTTGCGGCGCGCGCAGCTAGGATCTCGGAGTTGGTCGCCATCGACGACCGCCGGACGAGGGAGCCGTACCCGGAGCGCGACAAGACGGCCGCAAGGAGTGCGCGATGGCGTGGTTCGTTCTGGTGATCTCGGGTGTCTTCGAAGCCGTCTGGGCGTTGGCACTGGGGCGCAGTGAAGGCTTCACCCGGCTGACTCCGACGGTCGTCTTCGGAGTGGCGCTTGCCATCAGCATGGCCGGCCTGGCCTACGCCATGCGCACCCTCCCGACGGGCACGTCGTACGCCGTATGGGTGGGGATCGGCGCCTCGATCACCGTGGTGGTGAGCATGGCCAACGGCGACGAGCCGGTCAGCCTGGTCAAGGTGCTCCTCCTTCTGGGGCTAGTGGGCTGCATCGTCGGGCTGAAGCTCGCCCACTGAGGGCTCTACGCTTCGAGGATGGGAACTCTCGTCCTGACCGTCATCGGCGACGACCGGCCGGGCCTGGTCGCGGCGGTCTCCGGCGTGCTCAGCGAGCACGGCGCGAGCTGGGAGCGCAGCCAGATGGCCCGGTTGGCCGGCCAGTTCGCCGGCATCGTGTTGGTCGACGCCCCGGACGATGCGGTCGATCCACTGCTGGCGGACCTCCGTGCTCTCCACGGGCTGCAGGTCACCGCGCAGGTCACAGCCCGGCCCGCGTCGCGCGAGGTGGACGACGCGCTCCACCTCGAGCTGCTCGGCGCCGACCGGCCCGGCATCGTCGCGGAGATCTCCAAGCTGCTGGCGACGCGCGGTGTCGGGATCGACGAGCTCGAGACGGCCGTCGAGGACGCGCCCATGGCCGGCGGCAGCCTCTTCCGCGCACGTGCCAGGCTCACGGTGCCCGAGGGCATCGACGTCGACGAGGTGCGCGTCGCACTGGAGTCGCTGGCCGACGAGTTGATGGTCGACATCGGACTCACCGGCGACTGACCACCGCCCACCGGGAGGATGCGGAGGGACCTGCGAATGCCGTGGCAAGGTGAGCGGGTCATTGCCCCCACGAGCAGAACGAGGCGCCCATGTCGCGGACCTACGTCATCAGCGGATCGGCGTCCGGCATCGGCCGTGCAGCCAGCGAGATCGCCAAGGAGCGGGGTCACCGCGTCGTGGGGATCGACCTGCACGAGGCCGATGTGGTGGCCGACCTATCCAAGTCTGAGGGACGCGACGAAGCCGCGCGGCAGGTCCTCGACCTCACCGACGGTTCGGTGGACGCGGTCCTGGGCTGCGCCGGAGTATCCACTCCGACGGCGCTGGCCGTCCAGGTGAACTTCTTCGGCGTCGTGGAGCTCCTGGAGGCGCTACAGCCGGCTCTGGCCTCGTCGAGCGCTCCGCGGGCGGCGGTGGTGTCGTCGATGGCGAGCCTGCAGGGCGTCGATCACGACCTGGTGGCCGCGATGCTGGCCGGCGACGAAGGCGAGGCCGTCCGCATCGGCACCGCGCTGGCCGAGCAAGGCCCTGGTCCCGGCTACCTGAACTACCCCTCCTCGAAGAGGGCGTTGTCACGTTGGGTACGCCGCGAGTCGATCACCTCGCGGTGGGCCGGGGCGCACATCCCGCTCAACGCGGTCGCCCCAGGCACTGTCATCACGCCGATGACCGAAGGGCTGCTCTCCACCGAGGAGGGCCGCCAGCTGGTGGACGGGGCAGTGCCGATGCCACTGAACTACCACCAGGGGCCGGAGTCGATCGCGCTGCTGCTGATGTGGCTGACTTCGGAGGAGAACACCCACTGCGCGGGCCAGACGATCTACTGCGACGGCGGAGCCGACGCCTCGCTGCGCGGGGACGATGTCTGGTCCTGAGGATCGGTCAGCGCACGGCTGAGCATCGTCGCGGTGCGTTCCTTCCAGACGCGTCTCACGTGCCCGTGACGCAGGACCTCTGCGAGATAGGCACCCAACACGAGGTCGACCACCACCTCGGCGTCGAGCGCAGCATCGAGTCGACCGGCTGCGGCATCGGCCGCGAGATCGTCACGCACTGCGTCCAGGGACCGGTTGAGGGAGTCTCGCAGCGCAGCGCTGAATTCCGGGTCGCTGTCGACGAGCACGGCTGATACGCCGCCGATCCCCACCCCATGCTCCAGGATCTCCTGGGTACGCGCGAGCACCCAGCGCAGCTTGTCCTCGACCCCGAGTGCGGCGGGGGGAGCGTCGCGGTCGGTCACCGTGCTGAGGCTCGCGCGCAGCAGATCACGACGATCGCGGTGGCGGCGATACAGCGTGGTCCGGGCGACGCCGGAGCGGGACGCGACCGCGGCCATGGTCACCGCCTGCGGCCCAGCCTCCCGGAGGAGCGCCAGGGCAGCTTCGGTGATGCGTTGGTCAGTGGCGTGTTGCCGCGGACGTCCGCGTCGCGGAGTCGCGTCGACTGCTGTCATCGTTCGCCGCCTCGTGCTCATCGGTGTCGACCGGGCTGGCCACGACGTTCTCGCCGACACGGAAGGCGAGGTAGGTGCCACCTCCGACGACGAGAAGAACCATCAGAGCCGTCAAGATCAGTCCGAACATGGTCACCGTGATGTGCCTCCTTCCGCACCCGCGTCTCTCGCGGGCACCTTTCGCGTTCTTTAGCGATACACCCACTGTATCGTAAATGCTGTGCGAAAGCGAATCAGGAGACGGGCGCGACCTTCTCGCGGGCAGCCAATGCCAACTCACGTATCCGGTCGATGTCCTCACGGCTGTAGACGCCGTTGACGCCGGAGATCGTGGCCAGTCGCATGCCGTGTCTGATGCCGAGGCGGTAGATCTCCTTGACCTTCTCCCACTCGATGTTGCGTCCTACGGTGAACGTCTCGTAACGGCCTTCGAGCGCCAACGCGACCGTCTCGGCCAGGCAGGCGTAGACGACGTTGCCGGGCAGCCCGATGTCGCGCATGCGGACCTCACCGGGGAGCTCGATCTCACCGGACTCCACGACCAGCACGTCGGGACGTTTCGCCACGTCCTCGGCCGACAGATCCAGCGGACGGGCGACGTCGGTGATCACGCAGCCCGGCTTCACCGACATGATGTCCAGGACCCGCTTGCCGGCCCCGGATGTGGCTGTCACGATCACGTCCATCTCGGCCAGATGGTCATCGGGCTTCGCCGCTACGCGTACGACGGCGCGCGGGCTTTCGCGCTCGATGTCCTCCTTGAGCGCGAGGAGCTTCCCGCTCTCCGGCGAGACCAGCCACAGCTCGTCACACGCCAACGCCAGCAGGCGTGCGCACACCGAACCGATCGCGCCGGTCGCCCCGACGACCATCGCCTTGCCGCGGATCATCCCGTCGTCGTCCCGCTCGAGTAGCCCGAGCTGGTCGACGGCCTCGTGAGCCGCCCACAAGGCGCCCGAGGCGCTGTAGCTGTTGCCCGTGGTGATCGGCAGGGAGGACTTGCGAGCCACCGTCACACCGGCGTCACCGACCACCTTCGTGAAGGCCCCGAGTCCCATCACCTGCGCGCCGAGCTTGCGAGCCATCTCGGCCGCGGCCAGCAAGCGGTCGTAGGTGAACTCCGGATCGTGCGCGAGAAGTTCCTTGGGTGTGCCGCCGACCGTGATCAGCCATCCCTCGGCCTCGGCGCCGGTGGGCGACTTGATGCCGGTCATGTGGCTGTACACGAACGGCGGTGAGTACGCGACGGCCTTCTCCACCACGTCCATCACGGGCTGCGGAGCGATCTTCGCCACCGTCGCCAACGGCTCCACCTTGGTGAAGAACTTCTGGGAGAGCGGATGGATGACGAACGCGAACCTGCTCTTGCGGCGGGGCCCGTTGGGCTGCAACATCCGCGGCTCGAGCTCGGACCCTTCGATCATCTCCAGCAGGTCGTCGTCGGTGAGCCGCTCGGAGTTGCCACCACCGGCGGCCACCGCCGCTCTCATCATGGCTTCGAGCGTCGCGGCGTCCACCGTCACGTCGAACGGCTGCGGGGTGACGTCGAGGACCAGGTCGACGTCGCGTGCAGCCAGGTCGTCCAACCGTTCGGCGGAGACCGCCGAGGTCAGGACGGTTCTGCCGGACAGAGTCTCGAACCCGTGGGCCGCCACATCGTCGTACGAACCGACGACCACGTCGCAGTCGTCGTGCGTGATGTCACCCAGGAAGGCTCGGCCGACGGGTCCGGTGAGGGCCGCGGCTCGCCGCGTCAGAGCCGCCCGAAGCGGCAGGTCCACCGCGTGGATGTTGTCGGTGTGCTCGCGCAGCACGGCGACGGCACGCTGATGCCCGTCGTCGAGGACGAGGGTGCGGGCGTTGTTGAAGTAGCCGGGCATCTCGGCGTGGACGCGGCGTACCGCCCACTCCTGCAGCACCTCGCGCAACCGCGCCCCGTCGGTCACCACCGCGCCGGGCGAGGCTTCGGCCATCCGGCGTCGTGCCCGGTCGAGATCACCGGCGTACAGACCACTCGCTTGGGCTTCGTGTACGCCGCTCACCGCGACGACTGTTGCGAGCCGGCTCCAGCGCGACACCAGCTCCTCGGCGGCACGAACGTCTCCCGCGGTGCCGAACCGGATCAGCCGATAGGGCCGGTCGAGGAAGTCGACCCGCACGTCGTAGTCGGCGGCGTCGCTGCCGAGGCTGATCTCGACGACGACGAGCTCTGTGTGGCCGGTCGACTGTCGGCCGGTGCTCTTGTCGGCTTCGCGTGGCGTAGGCATGTCAGACCATCGCTTTGGAGTCGTGCTCCGGGTGCGCCTGCATGTAGTCGATCAGGCGGTCCACGTAGCTGGAGAACGGGGGACAGACGAGACGCCCTGCCAGATCGCGAGTGGTGTTCGTCGTGTCGTAGGTGGTCGGGGACGCGAAGTAGTCCAGGGCCTCCGCGGGCAGACCGAGCATGCTCTCGATCCCGGGCACCTTGTCGACCAGCAGGTGAGTGATCCCGAGGGGGAGAGGCAGCCACACGACCCGCTTGTCGAGTCGCTCGGCAAACGCAGTCACCAACTCGCGGACAGTCGGAGGATCGGGGTCGACCAGCGCGTAGGTGCGCCCGACCGACTCGTCGAGCACCGAGAGCTCGTCCATTGCGCCCACCACGAAGTCGCGCGGCACCAGGCAGATCCGCACCTCGTCCGCGTCGCCCACGGCCGGTACGACGGCGACGCCGGGCTGGCGCTGGAGGAACTGGGCCAGGAAGTAGGGACCGTCGTACTTCTGGGTCTCGCCGGTCGTGGAGTCGCCGACCACGATTCCCGGACGGTAGATCGTCACAGGCAGGCCTGCATCGAGGGCGCTTCGGACGAGAGCCTCGGCCTCGTGCTTGGTTTCCTCGTAGTGGTTGCGGAAGGCCTGCCCCTCGTCGAGGACGTCTTCGCCGAAGCGTCCCTCGTAACGGCCGCTGACGTAACAGGTGCTGACGTATTGAAGCCTCGGTGGGATGTCGCGGCTCTGGCAGAACTCCAGGACTCGGGCCGTGCCTTCGACGTTGACTCGGTGCGCGACGGTCGCCGGAACGGCCAGGTCGTAGACGGCTGCGAGGTGCCACACCTCCGTCACCTCGCCCAGAGTTCGGAGCTCGTCGGCCGAGAGCCCGAGGTCGGGGAGGGTGATGTCGCCGACCACCAGGCGGATGCGTCCCGCGGTGTGGGGGTGCTCGACGTCGAGCTCCTTGACCCGGGACCGGGCGAGGAGGAGATGCTGCTGCTGGACCAGGCAGACCGCCTCGGCCTGTGGCCTTCGGCTCAGCAGTTTGGGCAGAAGCGCAGACCCGAGGAAACCAGGAAAGCCGGTGATCAGGAGTGAAGCCATCTACATCGCCTTCTCGAGGCCGTGCCGTCGAGCCGCCGCATCAGGACAGATCCGGCGCATCGCCGGCTGGACACCTCGAGCCTAGTGAGAGGCGCGTGACCGTGGGGGAACGAGCCGTGTCACCTGCGTCATACCACCGCAACGCCGGGACCGGTGTTTCTAGCGCAGCTTGATGCTGCCGCCATCGGCCATGAGGGTCTGACCGGTCATGTAGTGAGAGTCGTCGCTGGCGAGGAACGCGACGACCGGCGCGACGTCCTCTTCCGGATCCCCGAAGCGGCCCAGCGGCACCTTGCGGACCGCCGCGGCGTACATGTCGGGGAACGCGTCGCGCCAGGCCTGGACCCCCCCGGTGAGCGCCATCGGGGAGACGACGTTGACGCGGATGCCGTCGGCGGCCCACTCGTTCGCGACCACCCGCGACAGCCCGCGGATGGCCTCCTTCGCGGATCCGTACGCCGCCTGGGTGATCTGGCCGTCCAGTCCCGCCCCGGAGGCGAAGTTGATCACGGCGCCGCGCGACTCCTTCAGGTGCGGGTAGGCCGCGCGCATGAACTGCCGGGTGGCTTTGAGGCCGGTGTCGTAGGCCAGGGCCCAGTCCTCCTCGGTCAGGTCGACGAACCGTGCCTGGCGCGAGGCGTGCGCGTTGTTGACCAAGACGTCCAACCGGCCGAATCGCGAGACCGCGGTGGCGACCGCGTCCTCGGCGACCGCGACCTCGCGGACGTCGCCGGTCAGGAAGACCAGTGCATCGCCGAGCTCCTCGGCGAGCGCTTGGCCGGCGTCAGCAGCGACGTCGACCGCGACGACCTGGGCGCCGCGGCGTACGAAAACTCGCGAGATGGCACCGCCGATACCCGAAGCGCCGCCGGTCACCACCGCGACCTTGCCCTCCAGCTGCATGGGGTTCCTCTCGTCCGCTCCGACCACCCGCCGCTCGATCCTCGCACCGCGGCGCCGCGGTAGCGGTCGCACGTCTGGGTGAGCGGGAGTCGGGGGCCAGGGGTCGGTAGGATCGGTGGCGCTCAGGGTACGGGCGCGTCATTGGTGGTGGGTCGGCGCGCAGTCCCATCGACCCTGAGGTGCGCGTGTCCCCGCTGTCCTCCTACCGCCGTCTGGCCTCGCTGGCCGGCCCCTGGTATCTCGTCGTCGCCTTCCTCGGGCGGCTTCCGCTGAGCATGAGCCAACTCGGCACGCTCCTGCTCGTCTCCGAGGCCACCGGCAGCTACGGCGAGGGCGGGCTGGCGGCAGGTGCGCTGGCCCTCGCGAACGCGGTGGGCTCGCCTTTGGCCGGCTCCTGGATG
>JBHWSH010000111.1:0-23499 GCA_043427135.1 Marmoricola sp.
CCTGCCCAGCGTACGCGGCCGGCTCCCGGCGTCCGGCTCCGGTCAACGGAGGGCGCTGAGCCCACAACGTCCGATTTGCCCTATCCTAGGGATCATGGGGTTGTTGGAACGTTTCCGTCCGGACACGCGGGAGGATTGGCATCCGCCGTCACCCGGGATCTGTCAGTGCGAGAGCCACATCGAGGATCTGCTCGACGAGCGGATCCCGCTGGCCGCCGGCAGGGGCCGCATCAGCGCCGCGGAGCTCGTCGCTGCAGGAGCGCTCACCACGTTCCCGTCCCCGACGACGCGCCTGTATGTCGAAGAGGACTCTGAACGACGGGGACCGTTCCACTGGCGGGTCCTGTGCGAGCGCGCACTGCTGCCGTACGTCTCACCCCACGCACCGATCGGCCTGGAGGACGCCTTGTTCGTCCAGTCAGGGGTCGAGCGGGTCTGGTGGCGACCCGGCATCGATGTGTCGATAGGAGCTCCGCAGCTGTGCCGCCGCGGCATCCAGGGCGCGATCGTTCGAGCTCTGACGAACCCCCGCCTGCGTAGCGCCTGACTCAGCAGGCCGCGAAGCGCCTCACCCGAAGAAGACCGCGGCCTCGGCGTACTCCTCGGGAGAGACGACCTTGAGCTTGCCGGTGCCCTCGTGCAGCGGCACCCGGACGATGTCCTTGCCGCGCAGCGCGACCATCTTGCCGTAGTCGCCCTCATGCACCGCGGCGATCGCGTGCAGCCCGAAGCGGGTCGCCAGCCAGCGGTCGTACGCCGTCGGCGTGCCTCCGCGCTGCACGTGACCGAGGGTGACCGCGCGGGCTTCCTTGCCCGTGCGCGACTCGATCTCGTTGGCGAGGCGGTCGCCGATGCCCCCGAGGCGGACGTGTCCGAAGGCGTCCCTCTCCTGGTTCTGCAGGGTCATGTCGCCGCCCTCGGCCGGGACAGCTCCCTCGGAGACGACGATGATCGGGGCGAAGCCGTCGGCGAAACGCGACTCGACGTAACGCGCGACCTCTTCGACGTCGAAGGGCACCTCGGGGATGAGGACAGCGGTCGCGCCGCCGGCCATGCCGGAATGCAGCGCGATCCAGCCGGCGTGACGACCCATCACCTCCACGACGATGACGCGCTCATGCGACTCGGCGGTTGTGTGCAGACGGTCGATGGCCTCCACTGCGATGTTGACCGCGGTGTCGAAGCCGAAGGTGAAGTCGGTGCCCGACAGGTCGTTGTCGATGGTCTTGGGCACGCCGACGACGTTGACGTCGAGATCCGCCAGCTTGGTGGCGACACCGAGGGTGTCCTCGCCGCCGATGGCGATCAGCGCATCGACGCCGGCGGAGGCGAGGTTCTCCTTGATCCGCTCGACGCCCCCGTCGATCTTGAACGGGTTGGTCCGCGAGGACTTCAGGATCGTGCCGCCCAGGTGCGCGATGCCCCGCACCGACTCGCGCGTCAGCGGAACGGTGTCGCCCTCGAGCGGCCCTCGCCAACCTCCTCTGAAGCCGACGAACTCGTAGCCGTACTCCTGCACCCCCCGGCGTACGACTCCACGGATCACGGCGTTGAGGCCGGGGCAGTCCCCGCCTCCGGTCAGCAGTCCAACTCGCATGGCTCCACCGTAGCCACTAGGTGCCCAGGTAAACCGCGCCCCCGCTACGGTGCGGGGCATGACGTTCTCGATCGTGGCCCGCTCTGCCGATGGCGAGTCGTGGGGCGTGGCGGTGGCCTCCAAGTTCCTCGCGGTCGGATCGGCCGTGCCCGCAGCGGTGGCCGGCATCGGGGCGATCGCGACCCAGGCCCAGGCCAATGTCGCCTACAAGGGCCAGGGCCTGGCCCTGCTCGACGAGGGCGCGACCGCGGAGGTCGCCCTCGACGTACTCCTCGAGGACGACGTGGACCGGGCGCACCGGCAGGTCGGCCTGGTCGACGTGGACGGCAACGCCGCGACGTACACCGGTGAGCAGTGCTACGACTGGGCCGGCGGGATCACCGGATCCGGCGTCGCGATCCAGGGCAACATCCTCACCGGCCCCGAGGTGGTCGAGGCCATGCTGGCTGCTTGGGAGTCGACTGACGAACCCAAGCTCGCCCACCGCCTTCTGCGCGCACTGCAGGCCGGTGACGAAGCGGGCGGCGATCGGCGGGGACGGCAGTCCGCGGCGCTCTTCGTGGTCCAGGACGGCGCCGGGTACGACGGCGGCGACGACGTGGCTGTGGACCTGCGGGTCGACGACCATCCCGACCCCTGTGCCGAGCTCGAGCGGCTGCTCACGATCCACGACCTGTACCTCTCCCCCTCCACCGAGGAGGAGAAGGTGCCGATCGACGACGCCCTGCGCGCCGAGCTGGAGGAGAGGGCACACGCCCTGGGCCATCCCGACTTCGACAGCTGGGTCGGCACCGAGAACTTCGAAATGCGCGCCGGCGACGACTGGGTCGACCGACGCGTGCTCGCCGTCCTGCGAGCCGACCGACAGGAGTCCCCACGATGAGCGTGCTGGCCATCGACGCAGGCACCACCGGCGTCACCGCCCTGGTCGTCACCCGCGAGGGCGCGATCGCCGCGAGTGCGAGCCAGGAGTTCGCCCAGCACTTCCCGCACCCCGGCTGGGTCGAGCACACGCCCGAGGAGATCTGGCAGGCCACCCTCGCCGCCACCGAGCAGGCGCTGCGGCAGTACGACGGTCCGCCGGTCCGCGCAGTCGGCATCACCAATCAGCGCGAGACGGTCGTGCTGTGGGACCGCGAGACGTTGAGCTCTCCTCGGCGCGCGATCGTGTGGCAGGACCGGCGTACCGCCGAGATCTGCGACCGCATGCGCGCCGACGGACACGAGGAGCGGATCAGTGCGCTGACCGGCCTGCGGCTCGACCCCTACTTCTCCGGCACCAAGCTGGCGTGGCTGCGCGAGCACGAGCCGAACACGTGGGCGCTGGTGGAGTCCGGCCGGTACGCCGTCGGCACGGTCGACTCCTACCTGATCGCCCGGATGACCCGCGGCACCTGGCACATCACCGACGTCTCCAACGCCTCGCGCACGCTGCTGTTCGACCTGGAGGCCGGGGACTGGAGTGACGAGCTCTGCGCGCTGTTCGGCGTACCACGCTCGGCGTTGCCGGAGATCGTGCCGTCGTGGGGCCAGCTCGCGACCACCGACCCGCGCGCGTTCTTGGGGATGGAGCTGCCCGTGGCCGGCATCGCGGGCGACCAGCAGTCGGCACTGTTCGGCCAGACCTGCTTCGAGGTCGGCCAGTCCAAGTGCACCTACGGCACGGGGTCGTTCATCCTGACCAACACCGGCACCGAGGTGGTCCGATCCGAGGCTGGGTTGCTGTCGACCGCGGCGTGGCGCTCGCCCGAGGGCGTGACGACGTACGCGCTCGAGGGGTCGATCTTCGTGACTGGCGCCGCGGTGCAGTGGCTGCGCGACGGGCTGCAGATCGTCGGCTCGGCCGCGGAGACCGAGCCGCTGGCCCGCACCGTCCCGGACTCCGGCGGGGTCTTCTTCGTGCCTGCGCTCACCGGCCTCGGCGCACCCCACTGGGACCCGCACGCGCGCGGCACGATCTTCGGCATCACCAGGGGTACGACGCGAGCGCACGTCGTGCGCGCGACGTTGGAGGCGATCGCCTACGAGGTCCGCGACGTGGTGGAGACCCTGCCGTCGAGCTCGGCTCTCACGGCGTTGACGGTCGACGGGGGTGCAGCGGCCAACAATCTGCTGTGCCAGCTGCAGGCCGACCAGCTCGGGGTCGCCGTGGAGCGGCCCCGCATCGTCGAGACCACCGGGCTCGGCGCAGCGTTCCTGGCCGGCCTGGGTGTCGGGGTGTGGTCCTCGCCCGACGAGTTGCGCGAGACCTGGCAGCTCGACCGGCGCTTCGAGCCCGCCGGCGACCGGGTCGCCGCCGATGCCGGCTACGAGCGCTGGAAGGACGCAGTCGAGCGCGCCCAGGGCTGGGCGGGCTGACGTCCGTGTAGCTACAGTTGTGTCCATGTCTGTCACTGGCCCGATGGCACTGCGGGATGTGAAGAACCATCTCTCCGAGGTGGTGGAGCAGGTCGAGCGCGAGCACGACCGGGTCGTCATCACAAGGCACGGGAAGCCTGCCGCGGTCGTGGTGAGCGTGGAGGATCTCGCTTCTCTCGAAGAGACACTTGAGATCGCTGCTCGGTCCAGCTTGATGCAGCAGATTCACAGCAGTCTCGATGAGCTGGCGGCTGGTCAGTCGGAGGTGCTGGCCAGGGACGAACTGCTGGCTTCGCTGCGCCGGTGACGGGGGTCGAGCCCCATGCTGTCGCGTGGACTCCGACGGCACGACGCGCGCTCATCCGGCTGCCCGAGAAGGTCGCGACAGCTGCCGTCGAGTTCATCTACGGGCCCGTAGCGGAGAACCCTCACCGAATCGGCAAGCCGCTTCGCTTCGAGATGGCGGGACTGCATTCGGCCCGCCGCGGGGACTACCGGGTGATCTACCGCATCACCGACGTCGTCACCATCGTCGCCATCGAGCACCGCTCGGATGCGTACCGTCTGAGCTGACGGCGCGGTGACAACCGTCCACGTGGACGAATTTGCACCTGTGCGGGCAGCGGACGGGGTGGATTCTCGTCCATGTGGACGCGTTTCTGCGGCCAGCTACTCCTGAAGCGCCCCCCGCGCCGCAGTCAGCTGCTCCTGGGCGCGCTCGACCTTGAGGTCGGCCTTGGTGACCTTGACGTCGAGGGCCTCGACCTCGTCGGCGGCCGCCTCGGCCTCGGCCTCCAACTCAGCGAGGTGTCGGCGTAGCTCCTCGAGCCTGGCTTCGAGCTCGAGGAGACGTGCCTCGGCCTTGTGCTTCCGAGTCGTCGCCTTGGCTCGCTTGCGTTCCGCGGTAGCGAGAGCCTCTCGAGCCGACGACAGTTCGGCCTCGGCTTCCGCCCGAGCGGCGGCGAGTTGCTCCTCCTCGCTGGCGGCGTCGTCGGCCCCGGCGGCGTCCGGCACGACCGATAAAGCCCGGCCAGTCGGTGTACGCCGTCGACCGGCGGTCGGGGCGACCGCGAGCGAGTCGGTCAAGGACTCCAGTCCGGTCGAGCTGAGCGGCTGGGTGAGCAGCCCGCTGGCGACGGCCTCGGCCGCAGCCGGGTCGGCCATTGCGGCATGCAGGGTCTCCTCGACTTGCCGGACCGCGGACTCGGTGACGTTCTGCCCCTGCGCCCTGCCGAGCGCGCGGGCTTCCTCGGCGACGGCGATGACCAGCTGCCGGCGCTGTCGGGACAGCTCGCGGAGCGCGTCGCCCTGAAGCGCTGACTGCGCTTCGCGCAACGACACCCCCAATGTCACGACCTGTTCCACCAGCTCGGCTCGCTCCGAGACCAGCAGGTTGACGACGTACGCCGCGACGCCGGGCCGGCGGAGCGCCTTGACCGCAGCAGCCAGCTCCTTGTCCCCTGCGTCTCGGGCCTGGATCGAGGCTGCCGTGCGCGCAGCGGTGAACCGGTCGGGTCGCAGCCGGTAGAGCTCGGTCGCGATCTCGTGGAGGCGCTCGTCGAGGTCGGCCATCAGCCCAGCTCTTCGTCGAGCCCCTGCTCGATGGCGTAGCGGACCAGCTGCACGCGGTTGTGCAGCTGGAGCTTGCGCAGGGTGTTCTGCACGTGGTTCTGCACGGTGCGATGCGAGAGCACCAGACGCTCGGCGATCTGCTTGTAGGACAAGCCTTTGGCGACGAGCCGCAGCACCTCGGTCTCGCGTTCGGTCAGACGTGGCGCCTCGTCCCCGGACGTCGGCGTCTCCGAGAGGCGTCGGTACTCCCCCAGCACCAGGCCCGCCAGGCCGGGAGTGAACACGGTGTCGCCGCGCGCCACGCGGCGTACGGCATCGAGGAGCTCCTCGCGTGAGGCCGACTTGACCAGATAGCCAGTCGCACCGGCCTTGACCGCGGCCAGGACGTCCTCCTGTTCGCCCGACGCCGACAGGATGAGCACGCGCACCGTGGGGTCGTCCTCGACGAGCGTGCGGGTGACCTCGACGCCGTTCGGGGCAGGGATCTGGAGGTCGAGTACGACGACCTGCGGGCGGGCGGCGCGTCCACGGTTGACAGCTTCGTCACCCGTCGCAGCAGTGGCAACGACGTCGACGCCCGCAGCCCCGAGGTCGCGGGCGACGGCGTCGCGCCACATCGGGTGGTCATCGACGACCATCACGCGCAGCGGCTGCTCGGCGTCGGTCATCGTGGCTCCTCGGATCGGTCGGTCTGTCGGCTCAGCATGAGCTCCCATTCGGTGCCGGCGCCGGGTGCGGTGACGAGCTCGGCGCGACCGCCGAGGTCGCGCATCCGACCGCAGATCGACTCAGTGACACCGAGCCTTCCCTCGGCACGCGCCTGGTCCAGCCGCCCGCCGGGGATGCCGTCGCCCTCGTCGCGCACGCTCACCAGGATCGCGTCGCCGAGATCCTCGAGAAACACCCACGCCGCGGCGTCGGCGCCCACGTGGCGGTGCACGTTGTCCAGACAGGCGCGGACCACCGCGACCAGCTCCTCGACCACTTCGGCCGGCAGGGACACCGCGCGCCCGGGGGTCGAGACCGTGACGGTCGCGCTGCCCAGTGCTTCGAGGGCTGTGGTGAGGTCGCGGTGTCGCGATTCGCCCGGTGCGGCGACCTTGGCCTGGGACTGCACCAGCCCCCGCAACGCCACCTCCTGCTCCCCCGCGAGACGCCCCAGGGCAGCCAGCTCACCGCCCGCCTGCTGGCCGTGCCGCTGGACGAGGGCCAGCACTTGCAGGACCCCGTCGTGCACCGCGCGCGCGAGTCTGGTTCGCTCTTCATAGGCGGCTGCGGCGCGGTCTGCAGCGGCACGGGCCGCGGCCGCCTGCTCCAGCAGGCGCGCGGTGTAGCCCACGATGGCCGCCGCAAGGAGCAGCAGGAAGATGTTGCCGACCGTGCCGCCCCGGATCTCCTCCCGCACCGAGATGTCGGCCAGGGACACCGCGAGCGCCGCGACCATGCCCTCGGTCCAGTGACGTCCGGCCGCCCACGCGAGCACCGGCGCAATGACCCAGAACGACGGCATCGTCGCCGCATGCCGCTCGAGCATCTCCTGGCTCTGCACCAGGGGTGTGCTGAGCACGAGGAGTACGGCGACGGCCAAGTCCGCGGCGTACAACCAGAACCTGCGCCGTCGGGGGGCGTCGTAGGCCCAGGTGGCGAACGCGCTCCATGCGACGAGTACGCCGACGACGGCGAGGGCCCAGCCGGGCCGGCTGAAGTCGTCGAATCGGATCAGGTTGAGGGCGACGGCATAGACGACGAGTACGCCGCGCAGCACCGCCAGCGCGCGGAACAGGTCCGTCCGCACGCCGTCTCCGGCGCCGCCGCCGGTCGCGCCCGTCGAGGCGCCGCCCCCGCCGGTCGAGCCTGTCGAGACCACCTCAGGACGCGCGCAGCTGCTCGTCGATCTCGGCCTGCTCGGCGGCGCGCTCGGCAGCCTTGGCCGCCCGGGCCGCCTCGCGAGCGGCCTCCTTGTCGAGGGCCTTGGCGCGGGTCGCGTACAGGTCGACGTACTCCTGGCCGCCGAGTCGCATGATCTCGTACATGATCTCGTCGGTCGCCGACCGAAGGATGAACCGGTCGTTCTCGAGGCCTTCGTAGCGCGAGAAGTCGAGGGGCTTGCCGTAGCGGACGTGCGGTCGGGTCCAGCGCCCGAACTTCTTGCCGGGCGGGGCAACGACGTCGGTGCCGACGACGGCCAGCGGGATCACCGGCACTCCGGTCTCGATCGCGAGGCGGGCCACACCGGTCTTGCCGCGGTAGAGCTTGCCGTCGTGGGAGCGGGTGCCCTCGGGGTAGATGCCGAACAGGCCGCCTGCGGCGAGGATCCGCTTCGCCGAGGCCAGCGCACCGGCGGCAGCGTCGCCACTGGTGCGGTCGATCGGCACCTGCCCTGCGCCGGAGAAGAAGTGCTTCTGCAGCCACCCCTTGAAGCCCGGGGTCGTGAAGTACTCCGCCTTGGCGACGAACGTGACGCGACGGTTCAAGGTGAGCGGCATGAAGAGCCAGTCGGCGTACGACAGATGGTTGCTGGCCAGGATCGCCGCGCCTTCGGCGGGGACGTTCTCGACTCCCTCGGCTGTCGGCCGGAAGATCAGCTGCAGCAAGGGGCCCAGAGCGATGAACCTGAGGAACCAGTAAAACACCCGATCGACTCCTCGCGCGGCTCGATGCTGCCTGTTGCCAGGGACACACCCTAGCCTGACCTTGGGGCCCGAGCGACGATCGGAACATGCCCACGATCGACCCTCGCGACGACGCGTACACCGCTCCCGGCGTCCCCCAGCCGGACGGCCGCACCATCGGTGTGTTGCTGTCCCATGGCTTCACCGGGACGCCGTCGTCCATGCGCCCGTGGGCGGAGTTCCTCAACCAGCACGGCTACGCCGTCTCGGTGCCGCGGCTGCCCGGCCACGGCACGTCGTGGCAGCAGATGAACACCACGACGTACGCCGACTGGTACGCCGAGATCGAGCGCAGCTTCGAGAAGCTCAGGTCCGAGTGCGACGTGGTCTTCGTCGCCGGACTGTCGATGGGCGGTCTGCTCGTGCTCAACCTCGCTCTCGAGCATCCGCGCGACGTCGCCGGCATCGCCCTGGTCAACCCGATGGTCAACTCCACCCGCAAGGACATCAAGCTGCTGCCGGTGCTCAAGCACCTCGTCCCGGCGTTCCCGGGGATCGGCAGCGACATCAAGAAGGCGGGCGTGGAGGAGCGGGCGTACTCGAAGACCCCGCTCAAGGCGGCACACTCGCTCTTCTCCTCGACCAAGGCCGTTCGGGATCGTCTGCCCGAGATCACTCAGCCGCTGATGCTCTTCCGCTCGCGCATCGACAAGGTCGTCGACCCGTCGTCCGGCGAGATCATCATGAGCACGGTTTCCTCGCGCGATCTGACCGAGCGCGTGCTGGAGGACAGCTACCACGTAGCCACGATGGACAACGACGCGCCAGCCATCTTCGAGGAGTCTTTGGAGTTCTTCCGGCGCCTGTCGAGCCGAGGCTGATCATGGCTGACCGCCGTCCGCCGTCCGGGGACGATGACCGCGGCCTCGACATCGACGCCGCCTTCGATCAGATCGTCGCCAACTGGACCCCCTCGGTGGTTGAGGAGCCCGAGGAACGAGGGCGTCTCGAAACCCCCGGACGAACCGAGGACGACCCTCCGGCGGTTGAGGAGGCCGACGAAGGAGGCCGTCTCGAAACCCCCGACCCCGACCGGCTCCGCAACCTCTTCCGCCCCGCCTGGGACGCCCCGGACGACATCGACCCCGACGAGCACTTCATCCCGCCGCCGCCGCCCCCGCTGCCACCGCTCGACCCCCGCCGCAAATGGGCGTGGCTCGGCATGTTCGGCTCACCGACGCTGATGCTGTTATCGATCATCTTCGCCGTCGCCCTGCCAGGCTGGGTGATGTTCGTCCTTGCCGCAGCCTTCGTCGGCGGTTTCGTCTACCTCGTCGCCACGATGGACGATGGCCGCGGCCGCGAGGGGTACGACGACGGCGCTCGCGTCTGAGCGCCGGGCCGGACTCACTCGATCAATCGCAGCGGATCGCCGGTGATCTCGGCGTTCCAGGTGGTGAAGTCGTTCACCGTCACACCGGCGCCGAAGGAGATCCGCACCTTGTACCAGCAATTCGTCGGCTGCGTCGGATCGCAGTTGTAGTCCGACGGAATCGGGATTTGGATCTCCTGCACCTTTCCGTTGTTGTTGGCGCTGCTGACATTGACTGAGCACGACCTTTCGTTGCCCGCATTTGTCCAATCAGGGTTCGCAAAGGGCTTGCGCGTTTTGCATCGTCCAGGGAAGGGCGTGGAGCCGATAGACCCGGAGGCGTCGGATGGGGCGAGGACAGTGACCGTGCCGGCCCCGGTGGCGTCGGCGGCGTCGAAGAACTCGAAGGAGATGGCTTGCCCCGCGGCGCCTGGCAGCACACGAAGGAGGTAGAACTCCGACGAGGCACTCGGGGCGTTGGCCAGGATCGGCATCGCACCCCAACCCGAGACAGCCACGAAGCGCTCGAAACCAGGAGCGACCACGGCGCGGATGGAGAACGAGTTGCCGCCCGCGCCGGTGCTGTAGTTGCCCGTCGAAGCAACAGCAGTCGTCGCGTTGCCCCGGTAGATGATCGAGTCACGGCTGCCGTTCGCGATGGGCGAGACAGGGGCAACGTTCGTCCGCACCTGCAGGTAGTAGTCGCCGCTGCGCTGTGGCCTAAATGAGCAGAAGGGCACCCAGTTGTGGAACACCTGCGCCAGTTGGTCGTTGTAGGCGTTGTTGCCTTCCTTGAGTTGAGCGTAACCCCGTTCTGACCCGGAGAGATTCACGCCCGTGAACTGGCGGACGCAGGCGGCTCCCGAGGTGTCATTCTGGACGGGGGCCCGGTTGGGGTTCTGGCTGTCGACCTGCTGCCGCAGCGCAAACGTAGTAGTCATCTGGCGCCCGCCACCGAGGGATCCCGGAAATGAGTCGCCGGTGCAAAACCCCTCTGCTTTCAAACGCGCTTCCGAACCGGCAGAACGATCAGCAGGCCGTCCGTACCTTAGTTTGCCATCGGTTCTCACGTAGGGATTCATGTCGTCGACGAACTTGCTGACTGAAGCCATGTCCTGACACTGCTGGCCGCCGCCCGTCACGGATGCAGGGTCGTAGAGCTGGAGCCGGACCTCCTGGTTCACCATCTCCGGGGCGACCCGGACCACGAAGAAGTAACCCTCCTCGCGGTACTCCTCGTTCCGCCCCCCGCTCCCGCCACTTCCACAGCCGTCGGTGCTCGAGGCCTCGCAGTTCTTGGTCTGATAGCGGTCGCCCTGCACCTTGCCGCTCTCCGGGCCCTCCACTGAGCCCCAGAACTGCGGCACACGGGGGCAATCTGCCCCCGCAGTTGCAGTGCCGGTGTTTCCTTGCCAGTTCGACGCGCCACCTTCCCCGTCGTTCCCAATCCAGCGATTCTCGAAGTTCCACCAGTTCGGACCCACCCACACCCACTGGTAGCGTCCCCCACCCGCACCACTGTCTGGCTCGTTGCCGAACGTGTTGCAGGGGCTTCCCATAGGGGCAGGACCGGTGAAGTCGGCGACGGACGTCCGGGTGATCGTCGTGGCCGGCACGCCGATCATGGAGCCGAACTGATTCTCGACCTCGGCTGAGATGGTGACGCGCAGCTGAGACGGACGGTTGCCCTGCTGGACGGTGATGGCCACGTCTGCGGACGCGTCGTCATACCCATTCCTCTTGGCGACCTCGAGCGCGCGAGCCCGTGCCTTCGTGAGAGCTGGCAGGTCCTGCGGCAGGTAGGGCACACCGGCCAAGGCAGCGGCGTCCGCTGCCTTCTGCACCCGCTCCACCTCCAGATACCAGCGGGCTGTGTCCAAGGCGGTCGCCGCCAGGCCGAGGAACACGGTCGGGATCAGCAGCGCGAAGATGATCGCGACGTACCCAGCCTCGCTGCCACGGTTGCGCCGACGGGACGCGGTCGGATGTGTTGTCACGGATGGGCTCCTGCTGCACATGTCGCGTTGGAGAGGGGTTCAAAGGACAGGACTGCTCGGTCGCTGATCGACAACGTGCGGCCGAAGAGCCCGGTCATGAACTGATGCTCGAAGACCAGTTGCACGCCCACCGAGTCGAGCTTGGCCCGGCGCACTTTCGATACAGGATCAATGCCGCCGCATGCGCTTATCTGCTGCGAGTTCCAGTGGCCGCTGACATAACGGAACCGATCCTGGCTGGGTGACCACCGGTAGGCGACGCAGTCCGCAGTACAGCCGGCGAGGTCCGGCATGCTGGTGCGTCCGGTGGGAAATCCATCCGCGTTGGCCTTGTAGACCAGCATGTACTGGATCTTCTCGCGCGGCAGTGCCACGCTCGCCTCGCTGATGGCGTCGGCCGCCCGCTGCGCCAACTCCGGGGCAGCCCCGGCCGGACAGGGCACCACGTCGTCGGGTTGCGGGATGCAGGCGCCGGCTCCAGCACCCGTCGACGCAGCGCGGGCCGCCGCGCGCGTGGCTGAGGTGACGCCCACGTAGTCCCGCATGACAAAAGAGAACTCGAGGATGCCGAAGATGATCAGGACGACGACCGGAGTGATCAGGGCAGCCTCGACCGCAACAGCTCCGCCCTGCTCACGGCGTCCTGGACGATAGCGGCGCATCATGGGTGCTCATTCGCTGCGCACTCGTTGGCGGGGAGCGGCTCGAAGTTCATCACGGCGTGGTCCGCCATGGTGATCCCTGAGCCGAAGATCCCGGTCATGAAATCGTGGCGGGCTACCACCTGCACGCCCACCGAGTTCAGCGGCGCGGACGGCGTACCGGGGAAGCAGGCGCTGATAGTCCGGGGATTCCAGGTGCCTGACGCATATCGGAAGCGCTCCCGATTGGGGTTCCACGAGTAGATGACGCACTCAGTCACCCCTGAGCAGGAGTCCGGCATGGACGTGCGCGTGCCCGGGAAGCCGCTGTTGTTGGCCTTGTAGATCATCACTGAGCGGATGTCCTCGGGCTTCAGGTTGCGGCTCGCGCGCGCCATCGCATCGGCGGCGTTCTGTGCGAGCTGAGGCACGTTGCCCGCAGGGCAGGGCGTCAGGTCCCCCGCTTCGGTGGTGCAGGTGCCGGCATCCGCACCAGTGGCAGCGACCCGCACTGCCGAGCGCGCGGCCGAGGTGATGGTGACGTAGCCACGAAAGGCCATCGAGAGCTCGATGATGCCGAGAAGGAAGATCATCAAGGGCAGCGCAAGGAGCGCCATCTCGATCGAGACGGCGCCGCGTTGCCTCCTGTGAGACGTCCGCCATCGCAGCACGCGCATATCCCTTCTGCGTCCACGAATCAGCGTAGACGCGCGGCGCCGCGAAAGGTGCTTAACTGGCGAATTGCCTGACGCGCGACACAGTAGTCCCGGTCACCGCTGCGTCGAGGGACCGTCGAGATCGATCCGTTGCACGCCGGATTCGTGAGGTTCGCGAGCCGGCACGTGCGTCTCGAGAAGACCGGACGCGGCCTGCAGCAGCGAACTCGCAGCGACGATGAGGTGGGCTCGCACCTCTGGTGAGACCTGGCGTACGGCGTCGATGCCGCGGCAGAGCGGGCAGTAGCGGCACTCCTCGGCTCCCGTGGAGATGTGCTCGTTGAAATCCTTGAGTCCGGACGCAAGACTCGACGCAGCCGTCGCCGCGGCTCCTGAGTGGGCCGCACCCGACTCGCTCGCCCAGTCCCGGAGAGCGCCGAGCAGCTTGGCAGCCTCGTCCGCCACGGTGCCGACGTCCTCGTCACCGGTCTCCATCGATCTCCTCCGCCTCGAACCGCACGTGCAGTGCCCCGCCCTCGATCCCGGCTCCCGCGACCCTGTGCCGGCGCAGCAGGACGGGCAGCGCCAGCACCCGACGATACGACCCCACTGTCACGACGAGGTCATCGGCGTGACGGACCAGGTCGACCTCTCCCCGCTGCACCAGCGGCAGCGCGATCCGCAGGACGAGCCCGTGGTCCGTGCGGTCGACGACCACGGGAGGCTCACCCTGCAGTTGTGCCATTGGGTCGTCCTCGCCGTACGCCGCGGATGCGAGAGATCGCAAGTCCTCGAGACCGACCGGCTCTCGTGGCCGGTACTCCGATCGCCACACCGGGGTCCCGGCGAACGACTCGGCGACCTCGGCGAGCACGCCGCGTTGCGCCGCGACCCACTGCGCCCGCCATCCGTCCGCATCCTCAGAAGGGAAGATCCGGTTGGCCACCACGCCGTCGACGCGGTAGCCGAAGAGCGTCAGGGTGGTCAGGGACCGGCGCGCTTCGGCGACGACGACGTTCTCGGGCGTCAGCACCAGCCGGACACTCGTGCCGTCGCCGGCCAGGATCCGATGCACGTCCTCGAGGTCGCGGTGCAGCACCTCGATGGCGTCGAAGACCGTCTCGCCCGGCATCGGGACGCCGGCGGCACGGCTGAGAATCGGCTTCAGCGCACGGACGATGCGCCGCTCGGCCGGGAATACCCGGTCCATGTACCAGCCCAGCGCCTCTGGCAGCGCCAGCAGGCGCAAGGTCTCGGCCGTGGGCGCGCAGTCCACGATCACGACGTCCCAGGCGCCGGACCGCACCTGGCGGCGTACCTCCAGGAGGGCCAGCACCTCCTCGGCACCGGGTAGGACGGTGAGCTCCTCGGCGGTGATCCGGTCGACTCCGGCCGCATCGAGCACGCTGAGGAGGTAGCCCTGGATCTCCGCCCAGGACTCCTCGAGCCTGCGCTGGGCATCGACTTGTTGAGCGTGGAGGTTCGGGCCGACCGGCGTCGGCTCCGAGCCGAGCGGCACCGCGAACGCGTCGCTCAGCGAGTGTGCTGCGTCGGTCGACATCACCAGCGTTCGGAGCCCGCGGGACGCGGCCAGCGCCGCGGTGCCGGCCGCGATGGTGGTCTTCCCGACCCCGCCCTTGCCCGTGAACAGGATGGTCCGCAAGTCCTCGACCGGCTCAGTTCATCGACTCGACGCGCTTCTTCAAGCCCTTGAGTGCCGTGTCGATGATGACCTTCTCTGCCTTGCGTTTGAGCATGCCGATCATCGGGATCCCCACCTCGACGGCCAGGCGGTAGGTGACCTCGGTCTTGCCGTCCCGTTCGACGAGCGCGTAGGTGCCGTTGAGTTTCTTCAGCATTTTGCCCGAAACGAGGTGCCAGTCCACGGACTCGTTGCCGTGCCAGTCGTAGGTCAGCGTGTAGGCGTCCTTGATCGGGCTCGCCTCGAGCTCGAAGTAGACGTCCTTCGCCCGGCCATCGGGGAACGTCTCCTTGACCTCGGCGACGTGCATGCCTTGGGCCCACTCCGGATAGCGCGGGAAGTCGGCGATCACATCCATCACGGCTTCCGCCGGCGCGTCGATGACGATCGTCGAGCTGGTCTGGTCTGCCATGCGGGGACTCCTCGGGGACTCGCACAGGAAGGTAGGCCCCCAGACTACTGTCGACACGCAGACACCACCTGGAGGTAGCAGTTGCGCGAGTACTCCTCGGCCCTGACCGTCGACCTGCCCGTCAGAGCCAGCCTCACCGACGACATCGTGCGCAACGCCGAGGAAGCGCCCGACCAGGCCGTCTTCACCGTACGCACCTCCGACGGATGGGTCGATGTCTCGGCCGCCGAGTTCCTGGAGGCCGTACGCCGCGCCGCCGCGGGACTGGCGGCTGCCGGCGTACAACACGGTGACCGGGTCGCCCTGCTGTCCAGGACGCGGTACGAGTGGACGTTGCTCGACTACGCCATCTGGTACGTCGGCGCGGTCACCGTGCCGATCTACGAGACCTCGTCGGAGGAGCAGGTGGCGTGGGCGTTGAGCGACTCCGGCGCGGTGGCTGCTGTGGTCGAGACAGCGGCCCACCGCGACCGCGTCGAGGCAGTCCGCACACCGGAGCTGCGACACGTATGGACCATCGACCTGGACGGTTTGGATGTGCTCACCGAGCTTGGTCACGACGTCGCGGCTGCCGAGCTGGAGTCCCGCAGAGCCGCCGTCACCCCGGACGACCTCGCGACCTTGGTCTACACCTCCGGCACGACGGGGCGTCCCAAGGGCTGCATGCTCACCCACGGCAACTTCATGTTCGAGCTCGGCACGGCCACTGCGTCCTTGCCGCAACTCTTCGACGACGACGACGCCGCGACGTTGCTGTTCCTCCCCCTCGCCCACGTTTTCGCACGGATCATCCAGATCGGTGCCGTGCAGGAGCGGGTCCGGCTCGCACACTCCCCCGACATCCGCACGCTCGTACCCGACCTCATCGACTTCCAGCCGACGTTCCTCCTCGCGGTGCCGCGGGTGTTCGAGAAGCTGTACAACGGTGCGAGCCAGAAGGCGACCGCCGAGGGCAAGGGTCGCATCTTCGAAAAGGCCACGAACACGGCGATCGCCTACAGCAAGGCGCTCGACTCCGGCCGCGTCGGCCCGCTGCTCAGGGCCCGGCACGCCGTGTTCGAGCGCCTCGTCTACGGCAAAGTGCGCGCGACTCTGGGTGGACGGTGCGCCTGGGTGGTGTCCGGCGGCGCGCCTCTCGGAGAGCGCCTGGGGCATTACTACCGCGGAATCGGCGTGAACATCCTGGAGGGCTATGGGCTCACCGAGACGACGGCCGCCATCACGGTCAATCTCCCCGACGCGCTCAAGATCGGCTCCGTCGGACGTCCCCTGCCCGGCACGACGATCAGGGTTGCCGAGGATGGCGAGATCCTGGTCAAAGGCGGTCAGGTGTTCGCCGGCTACTGGCGCAACGAGGACGCCACGACCCAGATGCTGGACGCCGATGGCTGGCTCCACACAGGTGACCTCGGAGAGATCGATGCCGAGGGATTCGTGCGGATCACCGGCCGCAAGAAGGAGATCATCGTCACTGCCGGCGGGAAGAACGTCTCGCCTGCCGTCCTGGAGGACAGAGTCCGCGCCCACCCCCTGGTCAGCCAGTGCATGGTCGTCGGCGACGGCCAGCCCTACATCGCGGCGCTGGTCACCCTGGACCCCGACGCCTTCGGCGAGTGGGCTCGACAACACGGCAAGTCGAGCCCCCTGCCCGCTCTCCTGCGCGACCCCGATCTCCGAGCCGAGATCCAAGGCGCCGTCGACGAGGCGAACAAGTCAGTGTCGAAGGCCGAGTCGATCCGCAGGTTCGAGATCCTGCCTGCGGACTGGACGGAGGAGGACGGCCAGCTCACGCCGAGCCTCAAACTCCGCCGCAACGTGGTGCTGCGCGAGTTCCGCGCCGACATCGACCGACTGTTCGACCACTAGACGAACGGACGAATCTTCGCAATTCCCTGACGGCCGGCGGTTTCTACGGAAACCTTTACTTCGGCCCCACACACCCCAACTTTTCCGGGGCCGACCCCGGAGCCGGCACCAGCCGCTCCATTCCGACTAGGGAGAGATCGGGACCCCCATGGGACGACGGACGGTTCTGCTGATCGTGGCGGCGGTCATCGCCGTCGTCGGCGCTGGAATGGTTTTCCTCTACGTTCAAGGCGCTGACGACCGTGCGAAAGCCGAGCAAGCCCCGGTCGAGGTGCTGAAGGCCGTAGCGCAGATCGAGCCTGGCGAAACGCTGGCGCAGGCGCAGGCAGCCGGGAAACTGGAGTCTCAGGAGGTGCCCGCCGAGCAGGTGCTGGACGGCGCCATGGCGAGCATCGGGGAGGCGGGGGGCCTGGTGGCCCTGATGCGGGTGTTCCCCAACGAACAGATCGTGTCCTCCAAGTTCGGGTCGCCGGGCGAGCAGGACGCGCTCACCGTCCCAGACGGCGAGTTCGCGATCTCGGTCAACCTCTCCGACACCGGTCGCGTCGCCGGCTTCGTGAACCCCGGCTCTCGGGTGGCCGTGTTCCTCAACGGCCCGATCGGTGGCGGCCCCGGCGCCAACGCCGGCCCTGAGGGCCCCGGCGCTCAGGGCACTCGCCTGCTGATCCCGGAGGTGCAGGTCATCGCCGTCGGACAGACGACCGTCACCACGTCCACCACGACCGAGGGCGGTGCCCAGATGACCGAGCAGCTGCCTCGCACCCTGATGACGGTGTCGGTGGACCAGGAGAAGGCCGAGAAGCTGCTCTTCGCGAGCACGGTCGGTGAGCTCTCGTTCGCCCTCCTCAACGACCTGTCCGAAGTCCAGCCCGGTCCGGGCACCACGCAGCAGAACCTCTTCCGGTGATCTGATGCCCACCATCGTCGAGAGCAACCCCGCCAACGCCGAGCTGTTCCTCGGTGTCACCGGCGCGGGCACCCGCCTGGTCTCCTCGCTGGAGGAGCTGCGGCGCACGCTCGCGACGACCCCCGACGAGTACGCGGTGGTCCTCGGTTCATCGATCGCGCTGGACTCCGCTGCCGCACTCGCCGACAGCCTCCGGGTCACTCGTCCGGCGGTCAGCGTCATCCTCGTCCGCCGCCGGGTCGACACCAGCGTCCTGGCCGAAGCGCTGCGATCCGGCATGCGCGAGGTCGTGGAGGAGCGCGACCTGACCGGCCTGGGCGAGGCCATCAAGCGCGCCCACCAGGTCTACGTCGCAGTGACGGGACCGCAGAGCACCAGCGACGCGGGGCCGATGGGCAAGCTCCTGACCGTCTTCTCACCCAAGGGCGGGGTCGGCAAGACCACGATCGCGGCCAACCTGGCTGTCGTCTTGGCGGCCCGCGACGTCAAGGTCTGCCTGGTCGACCTCGACCTCGGTTTCGGCGACGTCGCCATCACGCTGCAGATGTTCCCCGCACGCACGATCGCCGACGCTGTCACGCTCGAGCATGAGCTCGACTTCACGGTGCTCGAGCCGCTCCTCACTCCGCATCGTCGTGGGTTCTCGGCGCTGGTGGCACCGGTCCAGCCCGATGCCAAGGACTCGATCCCGCCCTCGCTGGTGTCGCGGATCTTGTCGATCCTCAAGGCCAACTTCGATTACGTCGTCGTCGACACCTCGCCGGCATTCGATGAGCACGTGCTGCAGGCCTTTGACGAGACCGACGAGCTCCTCTTGATCACCACGCTGGACGTCCCCACCCTGAAGAACGTCAAGATCGCCTCCGAGACCCTTGACCTTCTGAACTTCCCCAAGCCGCGCCGGCATCTCGTCCTCAATCGGGCCGACGACAAGGTCGGGTTGTCCCCGGAGAAGGTGGAGGCCACCCTCGGCATGAAGATCGCCCAGGAGATCCCCACCTCTCCCGAGGTGGGCAATGCGACCAACGCGGGAGAGCCGATCTCTGGTGCACATCCCAAGCACCAGGTGAGTCTCGCGATGAACCGCCTCGCCGACGTCGTCACCGGCATCATGAACGAGTCAATGAATTCAGACGCAGCGACCGACACCACGAAGTCCTCCAACAGGATCGCGCCGAAGCGCGGTCTCCTCCGTCGTCAGGGCAGGTAACAATGAGCAGTCTCGCTGATCGTCTCGCGGCCGCCTCGCGCGATCGGGTCGCGGCGTCCTCCTCCGGCAAAGATGTCGAGCCGCGCAAGGGGCCGAACGGACGCATTCGACGGCCGGACACCGACTCCTTCCGGGAGCTGAAGGCCACCGTGCACAACCGGCTGCTGACCCAACTCGGCCCGAAGCTGTACGACGCCGAGCTCACCCAGGGTGAGCTCGAGCGGATGGTGCGCGGCGCCTTGCAGGAGGCGATGCAGGACGAGGACATCATCCTCACTCCTGCGGACCGCACGCGCATCGCGCAGGAGATCGCTGACGACATCCTGGGCTACGGCCCGATCGAGCCCTTCCTTCGCGACCCGGACCTCACCGAGGTCATGGTCAACGGCTGCGACGACATCTGGATCGAGCGCAACGGTCGGCTGCAGCGCGTCGAAGGGCGTTTCACCGACGAGCAGCACCTGCGCCGCACGATCGACAAGATCGTCTCCCGCATCGGCCGACGGGTCGATGAGTCCAGCCCGATGGTAGACGCGCGCCTGCCTGACGGATCCCGCGTCAACGCCGTCATCCCGCCTCTCGCGCTGGACGGGTCCACCCTGACCATCCGGAAGTTCTCCGCCGACCCCTATACCTCCGACGACCTCGTCGCCTTCGGCACCTACTCGGCCAAGACGGCCGACTTCCTGTCGGCCTGTGTCCGCGGCAAGCTCAACATCATCGTCTCGGGCAGCACCGGCGCCGGCAAGACGACGACCCTCAACGTCCTGTCATCGTTCATTCCGAGCGACGAACGCATCATCACGATCGAGGACGCCGCCGAACTGCAGCTGCACCAGGACCACGTGGTGCGGCTCGAGTCCCGGCCGGCCAACATCGAAGGCCGCGGCGCGGTCGATATCCGCGACCTGGTCAAGAACAGCCTGCGCATGCGCCCCGACCGCATCGTCGTCGGCGAGGTCCGCGACTCCGCAGCCCTCGACATGCTCCAGGCCATGAACACCGGTCACGACGGGTCCATCTGCACCGTGCACTCCAACGGCCCTCGGGACACGCTCGCGCGCATCGAGACGATGGTGCTCATGGCCGGCATGGACCTGCCGATCCGCGCGATCCGCGAGCAGGTCGCATCCGCTGTCGACGTCATCGTGCACCAGTCCCGACTCAAGGACGGTTCGCGGCGCATCACGCACGTCACGGAGGTGGAGCGGATGGAAGGTGACGTCATCACCCTGCAGGACATCTTCCTCTTCGACCACTCCGCCGGCTTCGACGCCAATGGCCGCGCCCTCGGTAGCCTGAAGGCCACCGGCCTGCGGCCGAAGTTCCTCGAGAAGCTGGGTTACAACAACGTGCATGTGGACCCCCGGCTCTTCGCGCGGGAGATGTGATGTCGCTTTCCGCGAAGGCGAGTTTGCTCGCGGCAGTCGCGCTCGCCACCAGCAGCCTCTTCATCGGCACGCCCGCTCACGCGGCGTCCGGCAACATCGACCACGTCGAGACCAGCGAGGACTCCCTGCGAGTGGTGTACTCGCTGTCCGGCATGCCCGACGGCGCGGTCCCCGACCTCGACAGCGTCACCGCCTCGTTCGACGGGGTTACTCTGCCGGCCACAGCCGAACCGATCGCGGACGCAGACCAAGCCGTGCGGCGTACGGCGGTGCTGGCGCTCGACGTCAGCAACAGCATGCGCCGCGAAGGCAAGTTCGAAGGCGCCAAGGAAGCCGCACTCGCCTACCTGGACAACGTGCCCGGCGACGTCTCCGTCGGACTCGTGACATTCGCCCGCGACGTCCGGGTCGCACAACCACCCACCGAGGACATCGACCAGGTCCGCGCGGCCATCGACGGACTGACCCTGAGCAGGGGCACCCGCCTGTACGACGGCCTGATCCGAGCGACGGAGCTCGCCGGAACTGAGGGTGCGCGCAGCATCCTCGTGCTCTCAGACGGCCGCAACACCGGCCCTACCCCGATCACACGCGCGACCGACGCCGTCTCCGCGGCAGGCGTGCAGGTCGACGTCGTCGCCTTGGGGCAGGACGACGCCGACGCAGCTCTCCTCGAGCAGCTCGCTGACGCCGGCGAAGGCTCGGTGATCGCTGCCGACGACGCCGCCGCCCTCGAAGAGGTCTTCGCGAGCGAGGCGCTCGCGCTGGCGCAGCAGATCCTCGTCACGGTCACCCCCGACGAATCCGCCCTTGGAGAAGAAGGCTCGCTGGAGATCAGCTTCGATGTCGACGGCACCAGCGTCGGAGACCGCGCCTACATCACCATGCCGGCCTCGGCCGCTATCCCGGCGACCGCCGAAGTCCTACAGCCGTCGGACAGCGGCGGGTGGGTGGTCCCGCGAGGGGTGATGATCATCGGACTCGTGCTTGCGACGCTCGCGGTGATCTTCCTGGTCGTGGTGGCCATGGGCGGTGTCGCCAGCGGTCGCAAGGAAGATGCCCTTGACCGCAGCATCGAGGCTTACACCCGGCAAGGTGCCCGGCGCCTCGCAGAGGCACAGGCGGCAGGGCCACAGACGGTCACCCAGCAGGCAGTCGCTGTCGCCCAGGGCATGATCGGCAGCCAGAAGGGTCTTGAGGCAGCCCTCGGAGCGCGGCTGGAAGCCGCTGGTCTTTCAGTGAAGCCCGCAGAATGGGTGCTCATCCACGCCGGTGTCGCCATCGGTTTCGGAATCTTCGGTGCTCTTCTCGGTGGCGGCAACTTCTTGGCCTTGCTCCTCGCTCTCGTGCTCGGCGCTGTGGTTCCCTGGCTCTACCTTGCCTTTGCCCAGCGGCGACGGCTCAGCGCCTTCCGGGCGCAGTTGGCCGACACGCTCCAGCTGATGGCGGGTTCGCTATCCGCAGGTCTCTCGTTGCTGCAGTCAGTGGACACCGTGGTGCGCGAAGGCTCCGAGCCGATCTCCAGCGAGTTCCGTCGAGCCGTCGTCGAGTCCCGTCTCGGAGTGGAGATCGATGAAGCCCTCACTGGGGTAGCTCTACGGATGAAGAGCGTCGACTTCGAGTGGGTCGTGATGGCCATCCGGATTCAGCGCGAGGTCGGCGGCAATCTGTCCGAGCTGCTCAACAAGGTGGCGGACACTATCCGTGAGCGTGAGTATCTCGAGCGTCAGGTCAAGACATTGTCGGCCGAGGGCCGGCTCTCGGTCTGGATCTTGGGCGCGCTGCCTCCCGGGTTCATGGCGTACCTGGGCGTGGCCAACCCCGGCTATCTCGCGCCGATGTTCACCCACCCGTTCGGTTGGGCGATGCTGATCATCATGGCCATTTTGTTGGTCGTTGGGATCTTCTGGATGACGCGTCTGGTGAAGGTGGACGTCTGACATGGAAACGCTGCTGCTTCTCGTCGGCCTGCTCGCCATCTTCGGCGGCATCTTCCTGACGCTGACCGCGTTCGGCGTCTTCACCAATGAGGCCCACGGCGTCAGTCGCTCGCTCGCCGTCGTCCAGGCGTTCTCGTCCGCCCCCAAGGAGATGCGAGAGGAGCTGGACGCGTCGTTCAGTGACCGCGTCCTCGCTCCGCTGACCGAGAAGACCTTGGGACTCGGCAAGCGGCTCACCCCGAGCAACCATGGCGAGCAGATCCGCAAGAAGCTCGAGATCGCCGGCAACCCGCCCGGCTGGACCGTCGACCGCATCACCGCCCTGAAGTTCCTGGGCTTCGCGATCGCGCTCGTGCTCAGCCTCATCGCGACCATGCTCTTCGGGCTCTCGTTCTTGCCCACACTCGGGTTGGTGGTCATCGCCTCTCTGATCGGCTACATGTCGCCGAACCTCTACCTCTACCAACTCGGCTACGACCGCACGCAGAAGATGCAGAAGGCCCTGCCCGACGCTCTCGACCTGCTCACGATCTCGGTGGAGTCGGGTCTCGGGTTCGACGCGGCGCTTGCCCAAGTCGCGCGCAATACTGAGGGCCCCCTTGCGCAGGAGTTCTCCCGGGTCTTGCAGGAGATGCAGATCGGCACCGGCAGGTCGGCAGCGCTGCGTGCGCTCGGCGACCGCACGCACGTGCCGGAGGTGAAGGGATTCGCGGGAGCGATGGTGCAGGCAGACGCACTGGGCATCCCGATCGCCCAGGTCCTCCGCGTGCAGTCCAAGGAGATCCGACTCAAGCGCCGGCAGCGAGCCGAGGAGCAGGCACAGAAAGTGGCCGTCAAGATCCTCATCCCGCTGATCTTCTGCATCCTGCCGTGCCTGTTCATCGCAGTGCTCGGACCCGCCGGCATCAGCATGTTCGAGGCCTTCTCGGGTCGGATGTGACCAACGAGGTCCGCGTCTCATTGGCGGCGAGGACGTTCTTCCTCGCCGTCGTCCTCGGGGTCGCGCTCGCGTTCGACCTACCCGCGGTCCTGCAAGGCACCCTGCTGCTCGCCGTCGTCGCTGCAGCCGCGTGGGGCGTCGAGCAGATGCCGCATACCCACCATCGCGCCCTGTTCGTCGTCGAGGGGGCGCTGGCCGCTCTCGTGATTGGCACCAGCCTGCCCGACGGCGCCGCCCTCCTCCCCTACCTGATCGTACCGACCGTCCTGGCCGGCATCCGAGCGGACGCCTGGGGGTCGGTCGCGGTCTTCGCGGCCGAGGTGACG
>JBHWSH010000112.1:0-14200 GCA_043427135.1 Marmoricola sp.
TCTGGTGATCAGTGCGGCGATGCTGGGGCGCGAGCTCTTCGGCAGTACGCCTCACGAGATGCGCCTGGCTGCTCTAGGCCCACGGCTTCATCGACGGCAACCCCGGGTGTCGGTCGACTGGTCTGGGACAGCCGTTCGCGAAGTGGCGGCAGGGGGTCGACTGAGCGCCAAGCCGCTGACGCCGTGGGAACGGTGCTGGCAAAGTGAGCGCAATGACACTCGAGGAACTTCTGCGCGGAGCGCTTGCCCGCGCGACCGACGCTGGTCGGCTCGGCGTGAAGGCCACGGACCTGACAGACGCCGAACTAGACGAGTTGCTGACGCTGTGCGTCGACTTCTTGTGGGACAAGCGCACCGAGCCGTCGCCGAAGATCGAGGGATGGTGGCTGTCGGCGGGCGGAATCCGTCCTTGGTGGGAGGGGGAGGCCCACCTCACCGAACGGGAAGCCCTCAGTCTCAGGCCGCTGCGCACCGAGGCTTACGACCTGCTCGAAGAACGGCACTTGATCGTCAAAGGCCCCGGGAACGTGGTGCCCATCCACGTCTCCCCGCCGTCTGCCAGAACACGATCCCAGACGGCCAACGAGGTCATCACAGTGACCGCGGCCGGCGCTGGGTACGGCGACCCGGTCACGAACGCGAGGGTCGAGCAGGCCGCCATGGGACTGGTCGCCGCGACGTTCCAAGAACGTGGCTGGTCGGTGGAGGACGTCTCGGCCCTCAAAGTTGGGTGGGATCTGACCGCCAGGCGTGACGGTGCAGAACTACATCTGGAGGTGAAGGGTGTCTCCGGAACCAAGCCCACCGTCCTGCTGACCCGCAACGAACACGCGACGGCTGGCACCGACCCGGCCTGGAGGCTGACCGTGGTGACCCAGGCGCTGACCACACCCACACTGACGGAGTTCAGCGCGCAGCAGGTGCGGGACGTCGCAGCGCCTCACGTGTTCCGAGTCCAACTGTCGTAAGGGTTCTTGTTGTCTGGATCCCCTCACGTCGCGACCCGCGCGATAGGGAACACACGCCGCTAGGGCGACTCCTCGACCACATGCCTCCAGAGGGCCGTCTTCCCGTTCCGGGCCGGTGTGCGTTACCTGAGGCTTGGGGCAGGGGGCTGGGCCCGACCGAGTCGCCAGTGGGCGGGTCTCAGCGCCCCATCTCTGCCGCGGATTCGTATCCGAGGAACTCGGCGGCTCCCTCGTAGTCGGTGTAGAACTGCGAGCCGTCTTCTCGGGTGCACAACATGTCGTTCTGCCAGTCGTAGTCGATGCTGGTGACGTCCTGGCAGTTGGCGCCCTGGGGAGTCCAGTTCTCGATCCTCTCCCTGAACTCGCGGCCAATCTCCTTGGCAGTCTTGGGGCGGCAACTGACAATCTTCGCTGCGGGCCTAGACAGCGTCTTAGGTGGGCGCGTCCTTCCGAACTGAGCGTCGTAGGCAGCGTCTTCACAGCGTTTCTTGGTGTGGGGGATGCGTAATGAGGTGTCTAAGACGACAGTGTCGGGCGGGAACGCCTCGCGCAGACGCCAGCGTTCCGGACCCCAATCGCGGGTAAGTCCGCCGTAGCGAAGACGAAGTGCGGAGGTGGCCTCGCCGTGTCCGACACCTTTTCGAGTCATGGTGGAGTACACGTCGTCGTCGAAACCCACGTCCCACAACGCGCGCCTTGCGTCGTCTTCAGACAGGCCGGCCCGCATCACAACGATCGCCGAGGCGCCGAAGCTGTGGGAGTCCGTGCGTACGACGCAAGCGACCTTGTCCGCGATCTTGCCGAAGCCGATGTCGCGGGGTTGGAGTTGCGCCACGGCGTGCACGTCGCCTCCCAGGTGGGACGCCACAGCCAAAGCGAATCCACGTGGACACTCTCGCGGTCCGGCCATCTGTGGGCCAGACGGCTCGTCGCTGCCTCCAGCACACGCGGTGAACATCAGCAGGCAACCCAGGACGCCGACTACTTTCGATCTCCCCGCGGATCTCATGCGTCGACGGTAGGGGTGATCGTCGCGGTCTGGAGCAGCTTTCAAACATCACGCGTCTACTTGAAGTCTCCTCATCAGAGCTGCCCCCGGGGCTCGCGCGCACCCGCGGAGGTGAACGTTCCACCTCCGAGCACGCCGATCCAGTGGTGGGTATCTTTACGTGATGGGGTTGGAAGACGAGGTGCGGGCGGCGCTGGCTCGTGATCACTCCCTAGGGCGCGCGGACTGTTCCCGCGGGCACCGTGCGTGGTGAGCGGCAGCCGCTGAGGAGACCGGAGGAGCCAGTACCCCGGTCACGGCAACTGCTACACCGCTCACGTGGATGCGACGCGGGTTAGGAGGCCACCTCCTCGACAAGCCTCCAGATCGCTGGCTTCTCGTCGGTGCTGGTGACCAGGCCACGCTCTTGGAGCTTCTTCAACGCCCGGGGAGTGTTCGTTGCCGCGAGCCCCGTCTGGTCCGCCACCTGGGCGGACGTCAATCCCTCTGCGCCCGCCTCCTTCAACACGTCCAGGACCCGCACCTGCGCAGCACCTAGCCGACTCTCATCCCGCTTCGGCGCTTTGGCCTCCACGGTGTCCGACGCCGACGCCGACGGCGTCGGGGCGGATGCTGGGCTGGGCGCTGGATCGGGGTGTGCTGACTGGTGTGCGCGCAGCTCGTCCGCGAACGTCGCGAAGACGCGGGAGAGGCCGTCAGCGAGGTTCGCGATCGGGGCCAGCGGCAGGTGCGTCATAGTGATGATGATAGTCGAACTATCAAGTTCATAGTGATGACGTTTGAGACCAGCGCAACAGTGGTCGCAACTCGACGCAACTCAACAGCTGATGATGTCGCACGATTGAGGGCGAACGCCGTCGGTGAGGGGCTCGGGACCGCGAGGTTCCGAGCCCCCTCCCGTGTGTATAGAAGAGAATCCCGCATCGTCGTTCAACCGAAGCGAAAGCGGGGAGATCGCCAAGTGCGAGTTGGTCTGCGCCAACTGTCATCGAGTCCGCACTGTGGAACGTTGTGCCAACAAGGCATATCGCCTTTCGCCCAGCGAAGGGCATGCGCGGGAGAAGCCGCTCCTCTACGTTGACTCCCATGGGGGAGGGCGACATGTCTGAACTGCCAATCGGCTTCCAACTTGTGGTCCGCAGGGCCCGTAGAGCATTGACGAGTCCGATCCCTGACAGCCGCTCGCCAGCGCAGCCGGCGAGTGACGTGAAGACCGAGGGGCAAAGACTTCCCGAGTTCGCGTACTCGGGAGGGTTGCGCTCAGGCGTGGATCTCTACGACAAACAACTCATGGCCGAGATCTTGGACGGGGACGAGCCCGGCCATGCCGTTCTGTGACCTGACGTCCTCGTCGGCGCGCAGCGCAACACGCGAGCCCCCATGCGAAAGCGAGGAGTACCGGCTCGTCGGGCGCTCGATGATCGTGAGCAAGTAGGCGGGGCTTCGCCGCTTCGGCACGCGGACTTTGGATCCGATCACGGAGCCTTCCTTCCCACAGGGCTGAGGCCGGTTCTCCACAGGCACGCAAACTGTCGTTGCCGAGCATCGGGCCGCTGGCGTTGCCTGGGGGCATGAGACGACGACGCCCCAGAGCACACGCTCAACACGCGCCCGGCTTCCGCCGTGGGCCGCGCATTGCCGACAAGATGACGCCCGACTACCACGCCTTCGTGTCGAGCTCGTACGCCGCCGAGCGAGCGGGCGACGCGCAGAGCGCGCTCGAGTACCACCAAGGGATCCCCATGTTCGGCCGGAGTGCCCACCGCGTCGTGCTGCGTCAGCTCGCTGACGTCGCCGATGAGATGACCCCGTGGCTGTGGGCACGCTGGGCGGCGTACCAGACCACCCGTGCCGAGGATCCCGGCACTGAGTGCGGCGCCATCTCCCGAGGGGCGCTCGACTTCACCGTCCACGAGCTCTATTCAGATCGACTGCAGCGCGTCTACGAGGAGGGCGGCGATCCCATCTCGGTCGTGGTGCGCACGCTGGGACAGGACTGGATGTACCACCAACTCTGCACCTTCGAGCTCGGTGGGCTCCAGCACTTCCTCGACGATCTGGCGACCGGTCGTCTGGCCGCAGAGAGCGCACTGGCCCGTCAGTGGACCGACGCGCGCATCGGTGGATATCGCGTCGATCCCGACCCGGACCGGCTCATCGTCCACGATCTCGCGGAGGGCCGAACCATCGAGCTTCTCGACTTGGGGGCACGCGTGCACGCCCATGCCGAGTCTGGTGGCTGGCTCATCGGACGCGTGGTGCCGAGCGGTACGACGCCAGCGCTGATGTTCGACACGCGTCCGCTCCCCGTCGACGAGAGAACCGCACGTGAGTGCGCGGAGAACGACGCGTTCGCCGGATGGATCGATCCTCTGCGGTTGGCTGTCTACGACGGCCGGATCGACCGCGGCGTCCTGCAGATCGAGGACCGAGAGCTCGTCACCGACGTTCCGGGGCTGGCGCTGCTGGTGAGGGCCACCGAGCCTTCGGCCTTGTCCTGGAAACTGGACCGGCTGGCCGAGGGTCGCGACGAGATCGGTCGCGCCGCCTACCGCGTCCTCAGTGCAGCAGCAGCGGGGGAATGGCCGGAGGAAGACGCCGCCTACGTCGCGGCGGCCGTAGTCCACCCGCACGCGTTTGCCGAAGCCCGGCAGCTCTTGACCGGCCCTCGTGTCGAAGCGAACTGGTTGCGTTGGGCCGAGCTCGTGTCGGAACCCGCGGCGGGACGTCTCGTGCGGTTGGCCGAGCTCAGCGCCTCTTCGGGCTGAGCTGCCCTCAGCCTGCCTCGAGGAACTCGGCGTACCTCAACTCCAGCCTCCCCGGGTCCGGCCTTGCCGCCTTCTGAGCCGGAACGATCTCGAGCTTCTTGTCGTGGATGTCCTGGATGCCGCCTTGCAGCATCCAGCCGTCGACCTCTTCGAGTACGTCGGAGCGGACGTGCAGCGTCAGGTCGGGCCGGATCCCGAAGATTTTGTGGTCGAACGCCGCATGGTGGATCTTGCACAACGAGAGCCCGTTGGGAACGATCGGCTGGCCCAGCGGCTTTCCGTCGTCGATGATGTGGGCCGCGTCGAGTAGCGCGGAGTGCTTGAGCCGGCAGATCGTGCATTTGCCCTGGTAGGCCATCAGGACTTGGCTGCGGAAGACCCGTTGGTGGAGGCGCGCCTTGGTGAGCCGCTCGGCATACCTGCGCATGTCCTGGTCGGACTGTGCGGGTGAGAGGAAGCGCTGCGCTGGGTCGAGTGCCAAGGCGAACTGCAGCTTCTCGGGCTCGTCCCAGGCGATCCAGACGGGATAGATCGGCTCGTAGACGCCGGGGGAGATGCCGACGAACCAGATCAGCGGCAGCCCCTGCTGCCAGGCAGATCGCAGCGCCCGGTTCTCAGGGTGGTCCGGGTCGTCGCCGCGGTACTTGTAGCGCTGCAGGCCGTCAGGCCCGATCTCGTCCGCGTACGGCGGAGTCTTGCGTGGATCGGTGTACGTCGTCCGGATGGCCAGCGCTGCGTCCAAGCCGGCAGGTTTGCGGATCCCGCGCTGCCTGTCCATCAGCGGGATGCGCTGGCCAGCGTACTCGAACTCGGCGAGCCAGTTGTAGTCGACCCCGGGCGACGGACGCGCGTCCAACCAGGCCATCGCAGCCTCACGTACGGCGCGCTCCATCGAGGTGTCCACGCGATGGCTCTACCAGCTGTGGGACCGGTCCCGATCTGCTTCAGCCCTCGACATAGGGACAGTGGCGGCAGCCGCGAGTGCAGCAGTAGCCACGATCGGCCAGGAAACCGGCGGTCAGCACGAACAACCCGGATTCGGGGTCGAGGTATCCGCTCTGGCCTGCGGCGAGCGCGGCTGCGTGGCACTCCAGGATGGCTGCGCGCGATGGATGGTCGACAGGAAGACGGGACTCTGCCGGCTGGTCGAGCGGGCGATCCGCAAGCGGGTCGCGCGACGTCCGCGAGCGTCGGGAAGCACGGTTCATCGGTGCAGCCCGCGGCTCAGCCCTGCGTACGGCGGGAGCGGCGCAGGCGGTACCCACCGCCGTACAGCGCTCCCAGCACGAGCACCGGCTGGAAGAAGAGCCGGACCAGGCGCTTGGTGTCGGTGTCCAGCCCGAAGGCGTCCTTGCTCTCGACGTACTGCGCGATGTTGCCGGGGAAGATCACGACGAAGAACGCGGCGAGCAGTCCGCCGGCGAGCCGCCGACGCCGGGGGAGCGCGGCGAATGCAGCCCCCAGCCCGATCTCGACCGCGCCAGAGGCGAGCACGGTCAGGTCCTCGTCGACCGGAAACCACGACGGCACCTGAGCCTGGAACTCCTCGCGAGCCACGGTGAGATGAGCGACACCCGCCCCGACCATGGCGGCGCCGAGGACGAGGCGGACAATGGTCCGGGCGGAAATCATCCGCACAGCGTAGGACGCGGACGGTCGAGGGGTGAGTCGCCCCGGAAATGGGGAATATCAGGCCCATGACGGCACTGGGGAGGAAGCCGGGGAATCAGGCAGCCCATCTGACCCCGGAGGACATCGAGAACATCGGTCGCGAGCTGGACGCGCTGCGCCAGTCGGTCCTGGACACCCGCGGTGCCCGCGACGCGGCGTACATCCGTCGCGTCATCGCCGTCCACCGGGCGATCGAGCTGACCGGAAGAACCGCGCTGTTCCTCGGCAGCAAGCACCGCCCGGTCTGGATCTTCGGGACTGCGTGCCTCGCGGTCGCCAAGAGCCTGGACAACATGGAGATCGGGCACAACGTCTTGCACGGGCAATGGGACTGGATGAACGCCCCTGAGATCCACTCCACGACCTGGGACTGGGACCACGTCTCGCCACCGGCGCAGTGGAAGCGGGCGCACAACTTCCAGCACCACACCTACACGAACATCCTCGGCATGGACAACGACCTCGGCTACGGCATCATGCGCGTCGACGAGGACCAGGAGTGGAAGCCGCGCCACCTCGCCCAGCCGCTCCTCAACCTGGTCAACGCGGCCATCTTCGAGTACGGCATCGCCATGTACGACATGGACCTCGGCGAGCACCTGCGCTCCAAGAAGGGCGTGACCCCCGAGCTGCGACGCGACCTGGCCGAGACCGCGCACAAGGTACGCCGCCAGGTGACCAAGGACTACATCGTCCACCCCGCGCTGTCGGGCAAGTCGTGGCGCAGCACGCTGACCGCCAACCTGACCGCGGGCATCCTGCGCAACATCTGGAGCCACTCGGTGATCATGTGCGGGCACTTCCCCGAGGGTGTCGAGACCTTCGAGAAGCCGGCGCTGGACGAGAACGAGACCCGCGGCGAGTGGTACCTGCGCCAAATGCTGGGCTCGGCGAACATTTCCGGCAGCCGGCTGATGCACATCATGTCCGGCAACCTGTCGCACCAGATCGAGCACCACATCTTCCCCGACCTGCCCAGCAACCGGTACGCCGAGATCTCCCCGCAGGTGCAGCAGATCTTCGAGCGCTACGGCCTGACCTACAACGCTCGCCCGCTCGTCAAGCAGGTGGCCAGCGCCTGGCACAAGGTGGTGCGGCTGTCGCTACCCAACGGCTTCCTGGAGGAGACCACCTGGCGCGACGCTCCGCGACGCGTCGCCGGCCTCCTGCGCGGCTCGGCCGGCCGTGGGCGTCACCGGGTCGGGGTTCCGCAGACCGCGCTCGCGGCCTGACCGACACCCGGGGCGTGACCAAGGGCACAACCGCCTGCTCGTGTCTCGTGGCAGCGAGCCGGGGACAACTCGTGTATGAGCAATGACGACAAGGCAGGACAGGCACGCGAGGGGCTGCTCGACAGCGTCGCCGGCAAGGCCAAGGAGCTTGCCGGCGCGATCAGCGGCAAGGACGAGCTCGTCGAAGAAGGCCAGCTGCAGCAGGAGGAAGCGCGCAAGCGCAAGGCCGCTGTTGCCGAGTCGGCCATAGCCGAGGCGAAGCGCGAAGAGGCAGCCGACGAACTCCGCGACGCACAGCAGCAGGCCGCGCAGGAGAAGGCTGCGGCCCGCGCGGAGGCAGCACAGGTCGAGTCCGCTGCGGAGCAACAGCGACAGCGTGAGAGTGCCGCAGCAGCACGCGACGCCCAGCGGCTCGAAGCAGAAAAGCGCAAGATCGCCGAGGAGCGCGCCGACCAGGTAGCCGCAACCCGGCTCCAGGAGGCCGCCTCCATGGAGACGGACGCGGCGCACACCGAGCAGCACGCGGCTGCCGAGGCCGCACGCCTCCAGCGCGAAGCCGCAGCGGCCGAGCGTCAAGCCGCCGCTCTCCACGCCCAGACCGAGAAGTGAGGACCCCATGATCAACACCGTCATCGCCCTTCCCTATGAAGCAGCACGTCTTCCGTTGCGGCTCCTGGACCAGCGGGTCGCGGGCAAGCTGCCCGAGACCTCCGGCCCCCGCGTGACGTTCGACCGCACGCTCGGCAAGGTCGACCAGCTCGCCGGATCCGTCCTTCGCAACCGCGACATCGCCGAGCGCGGCACCGCCCGTCTCGACCGCGTGGAGAAGGCCACCACCGCCGCCCGTCTGGAACAGCAGGCATCAACGCTGCGCGACAAGGCGCAGACGGTCGCCGAATCCGGCATCAAGCAGGCCACCCAGAAGCGCAAAGCGGCCCGCCAGCGGGTCGATGAGGGCTTTCAGGAGGCCGAGACCGTCGAGCAGCGCGGCAAGCGCAAGGCGGCCGAGGACGCCGCTTCCGTCGCCTCCCGGAAGAAGGCGGCGGCGGCTCAGCGCGCCGAGACTCGCGTGAACGCCGCGGAGGAGCGCAAGAAGCGGGTCGAGACCGCGGCGGAGTCCAAGAAGCGGATCTCCCAGAAGCGCGCGGAGGTCGAGCTCGACGAAGCCCGCGAGAACGCACATGAAGCCGCGGCCGACCGCGCCGACGCCGAGCGGCTCAGCGAGCTGACCGAGGCGAAGAAGCAGGCTCGCAAGAAGTCCTGAGGCTCAGCACCACACGACGTACGGCGAAGGGCCGGTCACCCACCCGGGTGGCCGGCCCTTCGTCTGCGTCTCTTCGCATGGATGGGACTTGTCGTCGGATCGCGGTTCAAGCAGCCATTTCCGTCCAGGCGGCGGCTCGGGGCGTGATGCTCAGTCGAGCAGGTGGGGGCCCCGATCCGCGGAGGCCTCCCCGCGGCGTACGGCGGCGTCGTGGCTGTCGCGGGCACGCTCCAGCAACTCCATGAGCTCGGCCTCCTCGCGCGCCTTCTCGTGGTACTTCTCAGGCAACGCCAGGATCTGGTCGCGTTCCTCAAGCAGCGCCTTGAAGATGCGCTCACGCTCGGCCGGGTCATGGGTGTACTCCGAGTCGAGGTACGCCGTCGCGTGACGTCGGGCGTTCGCGAGAGCAGTCTGTGCCTTGCCGGCCGGGCTGACCAGAGACGCGATCACGGTGACCGTCAGCACACCGAGGATCACCGACAGCGAGAGCCCGGTGCTGATCTCCACGACCGGGACCGGCTCGCCCTCGTTGATGAACGGCAGGTTGTTCTCGTGCAGCGCGTGCAGGATCAGCTTGATGCCGATGAACGCGAGGATCGCGGCCAGCCCATAGGACAGGTAGATGAGCCGCTCGAGCAGGCCCTCGATGAGGAAGAACAGCTGCCGCAGACCCAGCAATGAGAACGCGGTCGCGGTGAAGACGATGAAGACGTTCTGGGTGAGGCCGAAGATCGCGGGGATCGAGTCGAGGGCGAACAGGATGTCGGTGCCGCCGATCGCCACCATCACCAGCAGCATCGGCGTGAGGGCGCGGCGGCCCTCGTGCATCGTGACCAGCTTGTCGCCGTCGTAGTAGTCGGTGGTGTGGAAGACCTTCCGCGCCACCCGAATGATGAAGTTGTCGGCCTCGTGCGATTCCTCGTCCTCCGGCGTCAGCATGTTGCCCGCCGTGAGGAGGAGGATCAGACCGAAGATGTAGAAGACCCAGGCGAACGAGTTGATCAGCGCCGCGCCCAGGAGGATGAACCCGGTGCGGGCGATCAGCGCGAACACGATGCCGAACAGCAGCACCTTCTGCTGGTCTTCGCGCGGCACCCGGAAGCTCTGCATGATGATCAGGAAGACGAACAGGTTGTCTACCGACAACGCCTTCTCGGTGATGTAGCCGGCGAAATACTCCCCGCCGGCGTCGGCCCCACCCAACACCAGCACCAGGATGCCGAACAAAATCGCGATGCCGACGTAGAGCGCCGACCAGAAGGTCGCCTCACGCAACGTCGGGATGTGCGCCTTGCGGACGTGGAAGAAGAAGTCGAAGAGCAGCAGGCCGACGATGAGCGCGATCGTCAGGCCCCACACCAGCGGGGATACCGTCACCGGGGCAGCCTTCCCGCAGGAGCCCTCGGCGATGCCTGTCGAAGCTCAGCGGTTGCGCGGCCTGGATCCCGGGGACACAGAGGTATGACGCTCGATCGGTCACCCGCGGCTGTCGGCGTGCTGGCCGGCCTCCACGACGTCCGGCCCGCGCTGGAGGAGCTCTACCGGGACCTGCACGCCCATCCCGAGCTCTCGCACGAGGAGCGCCGTACGGCGCGGATCGTCGCCGCACGGCTGCGGGAGGCGGGCTGGGAGGTCGACGAAGGGGTCGGAGGCACCGGCGTGGTGGGCATCCTCTCCAACGGTTCTGGGCCGCGGGTGCTGCTTCGCGCCGACATGGACGCCCTGCCGGTGCGCGAGGAGACCGGCCTCAACTACGCGAGCAGGGTCACGACCGACGGCGAGCCGGTGATGCATGCTTGCGGCCACGACATGCATGTCGCGTGCCTGCTCGGCGCCGTCGCGCTGCTCGCCGCCGCCCGCGACTCCTGGAGCGGCACCGCGATCGCGCTGTTCCAGCCTGGCGAGGAGACCGGCGACGGAGCGCAGCGGATGGTCGAGGACGGACTCGTCGGACTCGTCGGCAAGATCGATGTGGCCCTGGCCCAGCACGTCCTGGCGCTCCCCGCCGGCTTCGTCGGCACCCGGGCGGGGCCGACGCTCTCGGCCTCCGACAGCCTCCGCGTCACGATCCACGGACGCGGCGCCCACGGCTCGATGCCGCATGCCGCGGTCGACCCGGTGGTGCTCGCCGCGATGATCGTCGTGCGGCTGCAGACGGTCGTCTCTCGCGAGGTGCGTCCCGGCGACCCCGCCGTGGTGACGGTGGGCAGCATCCGTGCCGGCGCAAAGAGCAACGTCATCCCCGACTCTGCGGTGCTCGAGCTCAACATCCGCACCTACGACGACACTACGCGGACCACGGTCCTGTCGGCGATCGAGCGGATCGTGCGGGGCGAATGCGAGGCATCGGGCACCCCTCGCGAGCCGGAGTTCGAGCTCTACGACCGCTACCCGCTGACCGTCAACGATCCCGAGTCGACGGCTCGTGTCGCCGAGGCGTTCGCGGCGCATTTCGGCGAGCGAGCTGCTGAGCTTCCCCAGCAGAGTGCGAGCGAGGACTTCGGCCACATCCCGACCGCTGTGGGTGCCCCCGCGACGTACTGGGGCATCGGAGGCGTGGACCCGCAGGTCTACAGAGACGCAGAGCAGGCCGGCCGCCTCGGCGAACTACCGGTCAACCACTCGCCGCTCTTCGCCCCGGAAATCGAACCGACGCTGGACACCGGCATCGAAGCGCTCGTCGTGGCGGCACTTGCGTGGCTCGGGCGCGGATGACCCTCAAGCGACCGTGCGGATGAGCTTCTTGTTGACGAACTCGTCCATCCCGTAGCGCCCGAGCTCGCGGCCGAAACCGGATCGCTTCACTCCGCCGAACGGCAGCTCCGCGCCCTCGACGCCGACGCCGTTGACGAAGACCATGCCGGCCTCGAGACGGTCGGCGACGCGCTGGGCTTGCTCGGCGTCGGTGGTGAAGACATAGGAGCCCAGGCCGTACGACGTGTCGTTGGCCAACGCGATCGCCTCGTCCTCCGAGCCGGCACGCAGCACCATCGCCACCGGGCCGAACAGCTCCTGGCGGAACACGGGGTTGTCGGGAGCGACCTCGGTCAGGACGCCCGGGGGGAAGAACGCACCGTGCCGCTCGCCCTCGGTGGCGAGGCTCGCGCCCTGTTCGACGGCGAGGTCGACTTGACGGGCGAGGTTGTCGGCGGCGCGCTGCGACGACAGCGGAGGCAGATCGGACTGCGCGAGCATTTTCTCGGTGAATTTTGCCGTGAACTCCTCGTAGAGCCCATCGGCGACGATGATCCGCTTCGCTGCGTTGCAGGCTTGGCCGACGTTCTCCATCCGCCCCTCGACAGCTGCCTGCGCGACGGCGTCGATGTCGTCGCTGCTCAGCACCAGGAAGGGGTCGGAGCCACCGAGCTCGAGCACGACCTTCTTGAGGTTGCGTCCCGCGACCTCGGCCACGGCCGCGCCGGCACGCTCCGACCCGGTCAGCGACACGGCCTGGATGCGCGGGTCGGCGATGACCGTGGCCGCTTGGTCGTTCGTGGCGTACACGTTGACGTAGGCGCCGGCAGGGAATCCGGCGTCGTGGAAGATCTGCTCGATCGCAGCGGCCGACTCCGGGCACTGGGGCGCGTGCTTGAGGACGATCGGGTTCCCGATGACCAGGTTGGGGCCGGCGAACCGGGCGACCTGGTAGTACGGGTAGTTCCACGGCATGATCCCCAGCAACGGGCCGATCGGGCTGCGGCGGACGACCGCGTCCCCGTCACCTTCGAGCAGCTCGACGGGCTCGTCGGCGAGGAACTTCTCGGCGTTGTCGGCGTAGAACTGGTAGATCGAGGCGCTGAAGTCGACCTCTCCTTCGGAGTCCTCGATCGACTTGCCCATCTCGCGGTTGATGATGCGCGCGAGCTCTTCCCGACGCTCGGTGTGCAGCTCGCCGACGCGGCCGATCAGCGCGGCGCGGTCGGCCACGGTGGTCTCCTGCGACCAGGTCCGGTGCGCCTCCGCCACGGCGGCGAGCGCCTGCTCGATCTGCTCGTCGGTAGCGGTCGGGTAGGTCGCGACGACCTCGCCTGTGGCCGGGTCGGTGACGGCGTACTCACTCATCGGTTCTCTCCCTCGACGTCCTGTGCCGCGTCAGACGCGGGCGGTCCCGCCATCGTGCCACCGACGGCGCCGGTCGTCACCGGTGTGCGTCCCGACCGAAGACGCGTGGAAGGCTTGGTGCCATGGAGGTGCTGCCCGACATCGTGGGGCCTGAGCCACTGATCGTGTTCTGTGGTCTGGCTGGGGCGGAAAGCACGAAGGTGCGCGAGCACCACTACGCCTCCCCGGGCAAGAACTTCTGGGCGATGCTCCACCGCAGCGGGCTCACCCCGCGCCGGCTCGCACCGACCGAGGACATGCGCATCGTCGAGTACGGCCTGGGGCTCACCGACCTCGTCGGCAGGTGGGATCCGCCGCGGGTGGAGATCGACGACCTGGTGGACAAGGTCGCCCGGTGGAAACCCGAGTGGCTCGCGTTCACGAGCAAGGACGTCGCCGGCAAGGCCGCCCGGGCACTGGGGCACCGCAGACCGGGACTGGGACCCGCGGAGTGGACGATCGACGAGGCGGACGTCTTCGTCCTGCCCGGGACCAGTGGCGCCAACCAACGCCACGACTACGACGGCCGGGTGGACCGCCTGTCGTGGTGGCACGACCTCGCCGCACTCGTCGGGCGCGGTCCGGATTCCAGGGCGCATCAGTCGTGAACGTCCCGGTCCGCTCGGCCCTAAGTCCTCAGAAGTCCTGATCTCGGCAATAGGACTATTGAGGACAGGAGGCGCCTCCTACCGTGAGGAGTGGGTAGGGGTGAGGCGGCGCCAGCGGCGCGGTCGAGCGGAAAGCGGGGCGGGAGACGGTGTTGAGCGACGAGCTGACGATGTACTCGACGCAGTGGTGGGCCGCGGTGGCGGCTGGGGGTCTGCTGCTTCTCGTCCTCCTCACCGTCCTCGCCCTCCGCATCCTGCGGCGCCGTCGTGCCGCGCGGGCGCAGGCAGCCGCGCAGGCGGCGTACGACGCGGACGTCGAGACGTTCCGTGAGACCACAACGACGGCGCAGCAGCGTCGCGCGGAGCTCGTGCACCTGCTCGAGCACGCTGTGTCCCCGGACCAGACGCTGGCCCTCTCTGCCGAGCCGGAGGATGCCAAGGACCCGTCGCTGGCACGGTTCTACGTCGACCTCGCCGCAGCCCGGCACGACAAGCCTCGGCGCGACGTGCTGGTCGGCAACCTCACCCAGGCGATCGTTGGTGTCGAGATGCTGCTGCCCGAGGCGCCGGCGCCGAGTA
>JBHWSH010000113.1:0-15150 GCA_043427135.1 Marmoricola sp.
CGGTGCTGTCGGTCGAGTCGCCGTCCGAGGAGTCGGTGCCGTCCGCGTCTCCGCCGTCGGTGCCGTCGGCGTCCTTCTCGTCACCCAGGCCCATCTTGGCCGCGCCAGAGGGGGCTCCAGCGGTCTCGATGTCGTCGTCGGTCAGCGAGTTGTCGACCGGCTCGTTGGGGGTGGTGGTCATGGCGTCCTCCAGGTCAGGGGGCGCCTGTCGCGCCCGTCTGTCGGGTCCTACCCGCGATGGACGACCGGCAAGCCGACGGGCGCAGGCCGCGCATGGGCCTCGCTGCGACACAATGCCGGGCGTGAGCGAGACAGTTGCCGAGTACGACCGCACGACAGCCGCCGAGACCGAGGTGGCTGCACCCGTGGCCCGCGTCGTGGCCGCGCTGCACGACCTGCCCCGGACGGCCGACTGGCTGACCATGCACGCCGCGTGGAGGGGTACGCCGCCGGGTGGCGCCGCTGTCGGCGTCGAGTTCGGCGAGCAGGTCCTGCTCATGGGCATTCCCGCCGACATCGCCTGGCGGGTCGACGCCGTCGAGGCCGACCGGCTGGTCCTGGTCGGCGCCGGGCCGATGGACCTCACGCTGGCGTTGGCGTTCTCCGCCACTCCCACCGACGAGGGCACGCACGTGCGCATCCACGCCGGCATCTCCGGCGACCCGGTGCAGGGCCCGCTCGGCGCCTCGGTCCTGGCCAGCGTCGAGGAGGCGCTGACCGACTCTCTTGCGAAGCTCGCCGAGGTGCTGGCCGGTCCTGTCGAGGACGTCCAGACATCCCGGCCCCCGGTGCGCCACGAGCGCACCGGTCGACTTCTGGACCCGACCACCCCGGTGATCGTCGGTGTCGGACAGGTCGCCCAGCGCACCCCCGACCTCGACGCCCTGCACGACCCGGCGGCGCTCGCTGCACAGGCGCTGCGGGCCGCTGCGGAGGACACGGGTGCCGGAGAGACCCTGCTGCAGCAGGTCGACGCCGTCTTCGCGGTCGCCAGCGCGTCATGGTCCTACCGGGACATGGGCGCCGAGGTCGCCGGACGCCTCGGTGTCTCGCCGCAGAGCACCGTGATGTCGGCGCGATTCGGCGGCGATGCCGGGCAGGTGCTCGTCAACGAGGCCGGCCAGGTGATCGCCGATGGCGAAGCCGAGGTCGTGCTGGTGTGCGGAGCGGAAGCGGGCGCCACCCTCGCCGCCGCGCAGAAGGCCGGGGTCCAGCCGCAGTGGCCGCAGCAGGACGCCGGCACCCGTCCCGACCGGGTCGTGGGCAGCGAACGCGAGGCCAACAACGGACCCGAGACCGCCGCCGGCCTCTCGGTCCCCGTCTACACCTACGCGCTGATGGAGTCGGCGCTGCGCCGCAAGCTCGGCGAGACTCCGGAGGAGCACCAGCGCCGGATCACCGAGCTCTGGTCCGGCTTCTCCGAGATCGCCGCGCAGAACGAGCACGCCTGGATCCCACAGTCGTTCACCCCCGAGCAGCTCGCCACCGTCGGTGACGACAACCGGGCCGTCTCCTCGCCGTACTCCAAGCTGCTCTGCGCCAACCTCACCGTCGACCTCGCCGCCGGCCTCGTCGTCACCAGCGTCGCGGCCGCAGACGCCGCCGGGGTGCCGCAGGACCGGTGGGTCTTCCTGCACGCGGGCGCCGCGGCGTACGACGAGTGGTTCGTCTCCGAGCGCGCCGACCTTGCTGCCTCGCCGGCGATCCGCACCATCGGCCAGGCGGCGCTCGACCATGCGCAGCTGGGCATCGACGACGTCGCGCACGTCGACCTCTACTCCTGCTTCCCGGCGGCCGTGCAGATCGCCGCCGACGAGCTGGGCCTGCCGGTCGGCGACCCGAAGCGGCCGCTGTCGGTGACCGGGGGGCTGACCTTCGCCGGCGGCCCGGGCAACAACTACGGCACCCACGCGGTGGCGACGCTGGTCGAGCGGCTGCGCCGCGACCCCGACGCCTACGGGCTGTCGACCTCGCTCGGCTGGTTCGTCACCAAGCACGCGCTCGGCATCTACTCCGCCCAGCCGCCGACCCAGCCCTACCGCGCGCTGCACCCCGTGCTCGAGCCCGCGCCCAAGCGGCCCGCGCTCGCGGACTACGCCGGCCCGGGGGTGCTCGAAGCAGCCACCGCCCAGTACGCCCGCGACGGCCGACCCGAGGTCGCGATCCTCAGCGTGCTGACGCCCGATGGCGCGCGGATGTTGGTGCGGTCAGCGCAGCCCGAGGTGGTCGCAGCTGTCGTCGACGGCGACCCGCTGGGCCGCCGCGTCGAGGTGGCCGACCGGCAGACACTGACCATCCTGGAAGAGCCGGCCGAGCTGCCGCCGCCTCGGCAGATGACGGTCCTGCACGAACGCCGCGGCGAGGTCCTGGTCATCACGCTGAACAGGCCGCACCGGCGCAACTCGGTCGACCTCGCGACCGCCGAGCTGCTCGAGCAGACCGTGGACTGGTTCGAGGCAGACCCTTCGCTACGTGTCGCGGTCATTACCGGCGCGGAGCGGACGTTCTGCAGCGGCATGGACCTCAAGGCCGCCGCCGGTGGCGAGTTCGCGATGACCGAGAAGGGCGGCCCGCTGGGCATCACCAGCCGTTCGCTCGCCAAGCCGATGATCGCCGCAGTCGAGGGGCACGCCCTGGCCGGCGGGTTCGAGCTCGCGCTCGTCTCCGACCTGCTCGTCGCCGCCACCGACTCGCAGTTCGGCCTGCCCGAGCCCAAGCGCGGTCTGGTCGCCGCCGCCGGTGGAGTCCTGCGCATCACCCAGCGGCTGCCGCGCAACATCGCGATGGAGATGGCACTCACCGGCAACCCCATGCGCGCCGCCCGGATGGCCGAGCTCGGCCTGGTGAACCGTCTCGCCGAGCCGGGTCAGGTGCTCGACGCTGCGCTCGCGCTGGCCGAGGAGATCACCGTCAACGCGCCGCTGTCGGTGGCCGCGAGCCGCCGCATCGTCGAGGAGTCCCCCGACTGGTCGGTCGCCGAAGCGTTCGCCAAGCAGGCCGACTTGGCGATGAGCGCCGTACTCTCCGAAGACGCCGCCGAGGGCGTCGCCGCCTTCGCCGAGAAACGCGCACCCGTCTGGAAGGGCCGCTGAAACCGGGAGCTGGGACCCCGCTTCCCGACGTCAGCGCACTTTCCGCGCGCGAGAACAGCCCGTACGTCGGGAGCAGGGTGTTGAGCCGAGCGACTTCTCCACAGTTCGGAGCACAGCCCTCCTCGAAAGGTGACCGGTCCGCAACGATCCCGGGGTGCCCTTCGAGCTCGTGGCCCCCTGGCCGCAGGTGCATCCGCCCGTGCGTGTCGATCCCCGCGGGCTGGAGGGCCCTACTCCAGGTCAGGCCCGTGGTCCTCGTTGGCGCCGGGTCGGCCACGGCTGGTACGTGCCGGCCCATCTCGACGCGGACCGACCTGAGCAGCGCATTGTCGAGGCGGCCGTACACCTGCTGCCACGAGGCGCGATCACGGGCTGGGCGGCTCTGCGGGTCTGGGGCGCGGCCTACTTCGATGGCCGACTGGGATCGCAGCAGCTGCCGGTGACGCTTGCCCTCGGCAGCAGCTCCGGGCGTCGGGCGAAGCCCGGGATCGAACTCCTCTATGAGGACCTTCCGCGCGATGACGTCGTCGAGCGCTATGGTCTGCGGATTACGACGCCCCGCCGGGCGTTGTTCGACGAAGTCAGGCGGCCTCGACTCGGAACGGAGGCGACCGTCGCTGCCGACATGGCCCTGGCGAGCAAGGTGCTGAGCTGGCCCGAGATCGACGAGTTCGTGGTCGAGCACTCGAACTTCCGGCGATCGCACCTCGCTTTCCAAGCGTTGGCGTTGGCCGACGCCGGTTCGCGATCACCGGCGGAGTCACGGCTGCGGCTCTTCTGCAGGCTCCGGCTCGGCATGGGCGCGCTCCAGTCCAACCGTCCCGTGTTCACACGCAGCGGTGACCTGGTGTGCATCCCGGACCTGCTCGACGTACTGGCCGGGTTGGCGTTGGAGTACAACGGAGCCGAGCACCGCACGGCCGATCGCCAGCATCGTGACGAACTGCGTGCCGAGGCCTGTCGTGTGGTCGGGTTGGAGTACTGCGTCGTCACGTCGAGGGACCTCCGAGACCTGCGGGCGTTGAGCCGGCGCATCCTCGCCGCCCGCGAGCGAGCGTTCGCCGCCCGGTCGACCGCAACGTGGACCACGACCCCGCCGCCGGGCTGGCGCATGCCTTGGTGAGCCGTCTGGGGAGCCCGGCTCCCGACGTATGCGTCGCGTGGGGGCCGTGAAACAGCTCGTACGTCGGGAAGCGGGTCAGGGCTCGGAGTCGGGTTCGCCGCCGCGGCCGATGAGGGGCAATGCCAGCCAGAGCAGCGCGAACAATGCCAGCGCGACCCCGCTGACGACGTACGCCGTGGCACGGTCCTCCAGCACCACCGAGAACACCAGCAGGACGACGCCGCTCATGGTCAGCGCCAGGAGCATGAGTCCGCCCCGGGCCGCGTGGTTGGCGGCCGCGACCAGCCAGATCTTCTCGCTGCGACCGAACAGGACCCGGTGGAACGCCACCGGGGCGATGAGTAGGGCCGCGGTGAGGATCGAGGTGCAGAGCACGGCCAAGTAGACGGCGACGTCGAAGTCGTCCAGGTCGTCGAACCGCGACGAGAAGGGGACGGTCAGCAGGAAGCCGGTCAGCACCTGGACGCCGGTCTGCGCGACCCGCAGCTCCTGCAGCATCTCGTTCCACTTGCGGGTGACGCGCTCCTGCGGGTTCTCCGCCGCGTCGCCGACTTCGCCGGGGCTGGCCACCTCGGCGGCCCCTCCTGGCTGGGAGTCGGCTCCGCTTGCCCTCGTCAGGGGCCCTCCTCCACCGCTCGATATATTCAGCCCACTTTGCCCTCTCGCGGTCCGGCGAAACAAGGGCCCCACCCTTGGTGGAATCGCATCCTGGGTGACTGGCAGGATGCCAGGCATGGTCGACACGACGCGGAGCGACGTACGGCGTGAATCGCGGGGCGGCAACCGGGAGGTCGGGCTCGACAGCGGCCTGGTCGACGCGTTGGTCAGCAGCCGCCGGTTCTTCACCAAGGGCGAGGTCTCCAGCGACCTGCGCAGCCTGCACCAGAAGGGCGGCCGGGAAGCCGACGCGTTCTATCGCGACCGATGGAGCCACGACAAGGTCGTGCGGTCCACGCACGGCGTGAACTGCACCGGGTCGTGCTCGTGGAAGGTCTACGTCAAGGACGGGATCATCACCTGGGAGACCCAGCAGACCGACTACCCCTCGGTCGGGCCCGACAAGCCGGAGTACGAGCCCCGCGGATGTCCCCGCGGCGCGGCCTTCTCCTGGTACACCTACTCGCCGACGCGAGTCCGCTACCCCTACATCCGCGGCACGCTGCTGCAGATGTACCGCGAGGCCAAGAGCCAGCACGGCGACCCCGTCCTCGCCTGGGCCCACATCGTCGACAATCCCCAGCGGGCCAAGGCCTACAAGTCCGCGCGTGGCAAGGGCGGCCTGGTCCGGGCCACGTGGGAGGAGGCCACCGAGATGGTGGCCGCGGCCTACGTCCACACGATCAAGAAGTGGGGCCCCGACCGCGTCGCCGGCTTCTCGCCGATCCCGGCGATGTCCATGGTTTCGCACGCCTCCGGCGCGCGGTTCACCTCGATGCTCGGCGGCTCGATGCTGTCGTTCTACGACTGGTACGCCGATCTCCCGGTGGCCTCGCCTCAGGTCTTCGGCGACCAGACCGACGTGCCCGAGTCCGGCGACTGGTGGGACGCCGGCTACCTCGTGATGTGGGGCTCCAACGTCCCGGTCACGCGGACGCCGGACGCGCACTGGATGACCGAGGCTCGCTACCGCGGCCAAAAGGTCGTCGTGGTCTCACCCGACTACGCCGACAACGTGAAGTTCGCCGACGACTGGCTGGCGATCGCCCCCGGCACCGATGGCGCACTGGCGATGTCGATGGGGCACGTCGTACTCAAGGAGTTCTTCGTCGACCGGCAGACGCCGTACTTCGCCGACTACACCAAGAAGTTCACCGACCTGCCCTATCTGGTCGCGCTCGATGAGGTCTCGACCCTTCGAGACGGTCGCTCCGCTCCCTCCTCAGGGCAGGCCAGCTCGACCGCCGAGACCACGACCTACCGGCCGGGCAAGATGCTCACCGCGGCCGACCTGATCGCGGCCGGCGAGCTCTCCGGCGACGACGAGAACGCCCACTTCAAGACCGTGCTCATGGACGCCCGCACCCAGCAACCGGTCGTCCCCAACGGCTCGCTCGGCCACAGGTACGGCGACAGTGGTGCCGGCCGGTGGAACCTCGACCTCGGCGACGTGGACCCCGCCCTGTCCCTGCTCGACGGCAGCACCGAGTCGGTGCTGGTCGAGCTGCCGCGGTTCGACAACCTCGACGGCACTCCCGACTCGCTGCCGCGCGGCGTGCCGGTGCGTCGGGTCGCGGGTCGCCTCGTCACCACCGTGTTCGACCTGATGCTCGCGCAGTACGGCGTGGGCCGCGACGGCCTTCCGGGCCAGTGGCCCACCGGGTACGACGACGCGTCCGCGCCGTACACCCCGGCATGGCAGGAAGCGATCACCGGCGTACCGGCTCAGGCGGCTGCCCGGATCGGGCGGGAGTTCGCGCAGAACGCCGAGGAGTCGCAGGGTCGCTCGATGATCCTCATGGGCGCGGGCACCAACCACTGGTTCCACTCCGACACGATCTACCGCGCCTTCCTGACGCTGACCACGCTGACCGGGTCGCAGGGCGTCAACGGCGGCGGCTGGGCGCACTACGTCGGGCAGGAGAAGTGCCGTCCGATCACCGGGTGGGCGCAGCTCGCGTTCGGACTGGACTGGAAGCGTCCTCCGCGGCAGATGATCCACACGGCGTACTGGTATCTGCACACCAACCAGTTCCGCTACGACACCTTCCCCGCAGACGTCGTCGCGGCCAAGACCGGCACCGGCAAGCTCGCCGGGATGAGCACCGCAGACGTCATCGCCAAGAGCGCACGGATGGGCTGGATGCCGTCCTACCCGACGTTCGACCGCAACCCGTTGGATATCGCCGACGAGGCTGCGGCCGCGGGACGGCCCGTCGCCGACCACGTGGTCGAGCAGCTGCAGTCGGGTGCACTCCGCTTCGCGGCGGAGGACCCGGACGCGCCGGAGAACTTCCCGCGCGTGCTCGCGATCTGGCGAGCCAACCTGATCGGCTCCTCCGGCAAGGGCAACGAGTACTTCCTCAAGCACCTGCTGGGCACCGACAACTCGCTGCGGGCTGTCGAAGCCGGCGTCGACCAACGGCCGACCGAGGTCGAATGGCGCGACACCGCGCCCGAGGGCAAGCTCGATCTGCTGCTCACGCTGGACTTCCGTCAGACGAGCACGACGATCTTCTCCGACGTGGTGCTGCCGGCGGCGACCTGGTACGAGAAACACGACCTCAACACCACCGACATGCACCCCTTCGTGCACTCGTTCAACCCGGCCATCTCCCCGCCGTGGCAGACCCGCACGGACTGGGACGCCTTCCAGACGATCGCGGCGAAGTTCAGCGAGCTCGCCGTCGGACACCTCGGCACCCGCACGGACGTCGTCGCCGTACCCCTCCTGCACGACACCGCGGACGCGATGGCCAACCCGCACGGGGTGGTGCGCGACTGGAAGCACGGCGAGTGCGACCCGATCCCCGGCGTGACGATGCCCAAGATCGTCGAGGTCGAGCGGGACTACACCGCGATCAGCGCGCAGATGCAGGCGATCGGCCCGCTGATGGAGAAGCTCGGCACCACCACGAAGGGCATCACGTACGACGTCACCGACGCCATCGAGTTCCTCAAGCACAAGAACGGCACCGTGCGCGGAGGACCCGCCGACGGCCGGCCGACGATCAAGCGCGACATCCAGGCCGCGGAGATGATCCTGGCGTTGTCGGGCACGACCAACGGCCACCTCGCCACGCAGGGGTTCAAGACGCTGGAGAAGCGCACCGGCACCCACCTGCACGACCTGGCCGCCGAGCACGAAGGCAAGCAGATCACCTTCGCCGACACCGTCGCCGCCCCCGTGCCGGTGATCACTTCGCCGGAGTGGTCGGGCTCGGAGTCGGGCGGGCGGCGCTACTCGCCGTTCACGATCAACGTCGAACGGCTCAAGCCCTGGCACACCCTCACCGGTCGGCAGAGTTTCTACCTCGACCACGACTGGATGCAGGAGATCGGCGAGAGCCTCCCGGTCTACCGGCCGCCGCTCAACATGGGTGCGATGTTCCACGAGCCCGAGATCGGCGACGTCGGCGAGCTCGGCGTCACGGTGCGCTACCTGACCCCGCACAACAAGTGGTCGATCCACTCGGAGTACCAGGACAACCTGTTCATGCTGTCGCTGTCGCGTGGTGGTCAGACGATCTGGATGTCGGACAAGGACGCCGAGAAGGTCGGCGTGGAGGACAACGACTGGATCGAGGCGGTGAACCGCAACGGTGTCGTGGTGGCCCGCGCGATCGTGTCCCACCGAATGCCGGAGGGCACGGTCTACATGCACCACGCGCAGGACCGGCTCATCGACGTACCCCTCGCGGAGACCTCCGGCAAGCGCGGCGGCATCCACAACTCGCTGACGCGGATCCTGGTCAAGCCCAGCCACGTCATCGGCGGCTATGCCCAGCTGGCATTCGCCTTCAACTACCTCGGCCCGACCGGCAACCAGAGAGACGAAGTGACCGTGATCCGCAAGCGCAGCCAAGAGGTGACCTACTGATGAAGGTCATGGCCACGTCCCCGCTGATCGAGCAGGAACGAGGTGCCGGTGGTTTCGAGACGTCGCTAGCGCTCCTCCTCAACCAGCCGCAGGTGGAAGCGGTGCCTTTGGTGGTTGAGGAGGCGCGAGGTGCCGGTGGTTTCGAGACGTCGCTAGCGCTCCTCCTCAACCAGCCGCAGGTGGAAGCGGTGCCTTTGGTGGTTGAGGAGGCGCGAGGAACGAGCGCCGTCTCGAAACCACGCCGCCCGCACGACACGGAGGTGGCGGCATGAAGGTCATGGCACAGATGGCGATGGTGATGAACCTCGACAAGTGCATCGGCTGTCACACGTGCTCGGTCACCTGCAAGCAGGCGTGGACCAACCGCACCGGCACCGAGTACGTCTGGTTCAACAACGTCGAGACCCGACCCGGCCAGGGCTACCCACGGACCTACGAGGACCAGGAGGAGTGGAAGGGCGGTTGGGAGCTGACCAAGCGCGGCCGGCTCAAGCTCAAGGCGGGCGGGCGCTTCAAGAAGCTCGCCACGATCTTCTCCAACCCGAAGATGCCGTCGATCCAGGACTACTACGAGCCCTGGACCTACGACTACGCCACGCTCACCGACGCGCCCGCGCAGCAGCACACCCCGGTCGCGCGGCCCAAGTCGCTGTTGACCGGCAAGGACATGAAGGTCGAGTGGTCGTCGAACTGGGACGACAACCTCGGCGGCTCCAAGGCCACCGAGAAGCACGACCCGATGCTGCAGAAGATCGCCGACAAGGTGAAGTTCGAGTTCGAGCAGACGTTCATGTTCTACCTGCCGCGTATCTGCGAACACTGCCTCAACCCGTCGTGTGCCGCGTCGTGCCCGAGCGGCGCGATCTACAAGCGCGAAGAGGACGGCATCGTCCTGGTCGACCAGGACCGCTGCCGTGGCTGGCGGATGTGCATCTCCGGCTGCCCCTACAAGAAGGTCTACTTCAACCACCGCACCGGCAAGGCCGAGAAGTGCACGTTCTGCTTCCCGCGCATCGAGGTCGGGCTGCCGACGGTCTGCTCGGAGACCTGCGTGGGCCGACTTCGCTATATCGGCCTGATGCTGTACGACGCCGACAAGGTCCTCGAGGCGGCCTCGACCACCGACGAGCACGGCCTCTACGAGGCGCAGCGCGAGGTGTTCCTCGACCCCAACGACCCCGCAGTGATCCGCGAGGCGGAGCGAGCAGGCATCCCGCGCGACTGGATCGACGCCGCACAGCGCTCGCCGATCTACGCGCTGATCAACAAGTTCAAGGTCGCGCTGCCGCTCCACCCGGAATACCGGACCATGCCGATGGTCTGGTACATCCCGCCGCTGTCGCCGGTGGTCGACGTCGTCCGCGACACCGGCGAGGACGCCGAGGACAAGGGCAACCTGTTCGCCGCGATCGACGCGCTCCGCATCCCGATCGAGTACCTCGCCGAGCTCTTCACCGCCGGCGACATCGAGCCGGTCGACGGCGTCCTCAAGAAGCTGGCCGCGATGCGCTCCTACATGCGCGACATCAACATGGGCCGCAACCCCAACGCCGAGATCCCGGCGTCGGTGGGGATGAGCGAGGAGGACATGTACGACATGTATCGCCTGCTCGCCATCGCCAAGTACGACGAGCGTTACGTCATCCCCTCCGCGCACGCCGAGCAGGCGCACTCGCTGGAGGAGCTCGCCACGGACTGTGCGGTCTCGGAGTACGGCGGCGGGCAGCAAGGGCTCTTCGGCGAGGGCTCGGGCATGGCGACGCCGATCGCGGTCGAGAACTTCCAGATGCTGCAGGCTCGCCAGACCTCCGACACGCTCGCGTCGCCGGAGAACAAGGAGCAGCGCGTCAACCTGCTCAACTGGGACGGCAAGGGGACGGCCCCGCCGGGGCTCTTCCCGCCGAAGCCCGACGTCGACCCGACGCTGCCGGCATCCGCTGTGGGATCGGGGGACACCCCCGACGGGCACGACGGGCCGGGCGGCACCGCCGGCAGCACCGGCGGGGCTGACCTGCGATGAGGGCGCGGCGGCAGAAGCCGACGCTCTCGGAGCGGCAGCTGGCGATCGCCTGGAAGTCGGCGTCGCTGCTGCTGGACTATCCCGACGAGGGGCTGGTCGCACAGCTCGACGCTCTGCGGGCCGCGTCTCACGAGCTGCCCCCGCACCTCGGCGAGCCGGTCCGAGAGCTGCTGCTGCACCTGGGCTCGACCCCGTTGCCGCAGCTGCAGGCCGACTATGTCGAGACCTTCGACACCCGTCGGCGCAACTGCCTGTTCCTGACCTACTTCGCCCACGGCGACACGCGCAAGCGCGGGGTGGCGCTGCTGCGGTTCAAGCAGACCTACCTGCGCTCGGGCTTCGTCCTCGACGCCGACAGCGATCACGGCGGCGAGCTGCCCGACCACCTCTGCGTCGTCCTGGAGTACGCCGCCACGGTCGACCAGCGGCTGGGCTGGGGTCTGCTGACCGATCACCGCGCCGGGCTCGAGCTGCTGCGGATGGCGTTGCGTGACGCGGGCTCGCCGTGGGCGCCGGCGGTGGAGCTGGTGACCGGCACGCTGCCGCCGCTGCGCGGGGACGAGGCGGACGCCGTACGCCGCCTGGCCGCGGAGGGTCCGCCGGAGGAGGAGGTCGGCCTCACGCCGTACGCCACTCCTGCCTTCGACCCTGGCCCCGCCGTGCCGCAGGGGGCCTCCGTCCCCGTGCTGTCGAGACCCGAGGACCTGCCCATGCCGACCATGCCGGGAGCACGCTGATGGACGTCTTTCTCTGGGTCGTGATCCCCTACATCTGCCTGACGATCTTCGTCGTGGGCCACTTCTGGCGCTACCGCTACGACAAGTTCGGCTGGACCACGCGGTCCTCGCAGCTCTACGAGGACAAGCTGCTGCGGCTGGGCTCGCCCCTGTTCCACTTCGGCATGCTCGGTGTCGTCGGGGGGCACATCGTGGGGCTGCTGATCCCCCGGTCCTGGACCGACGCCATCGGCATCGACGACCATCTGTACCACTACATGGCCGTCGGCGGCGGCCTGGCGGCCGGGATCGCGGCCACCGTCGGCATGATCATCCTGATCTACCGCCGACGCACGGTCGGGCCGGTCTTCTCGGCCACGACCGTGATGGACAAGGTCATGTACTTCTTCCTCGCCCTGGTCATCCTGCTCGGGATGTGGAACACCATCGCCGGGTCGATCTTCACCCTCGGAGGCGAGTACAACTACCGCGAGGGCGTCTCGGTCTGGTATCGATCGTTCCTCGCCTTCCAGCCGGATGCCTCGCTGATGGCCGAGGCGCCGATCGGGTTCCAGGCGCACGCGATGGTGGCGTTCATCCTCTTCGCGCTGTGGCCCTTCACCCGGCTGGTGCACGTCTTCAGTGCGCCGGTCGGCTACTTCACGAGGCCCTACATCGTCTATCGCAGCCGCGACGACAAGCAGCTCGGCAGCCACTCGCCGCGTCGGGGATGGGACCGGGTCGGCTGATGACGACCGTCGCAACACCTGCCGTGGACAACCGCTCCGGCAGGACCCGGGTGCTGACGCTGTCCAGCATCGACTTCACCGTGATGTTCGCGGTGTGGCTGATGTTCGGCATCCTGGGCAAGCCGATCTCCGAGGAGTTCGGCCTCTCCGAGGTCGAGCTCTCCTGGATCATCGCGGTGGCCGTGCTCAACGGGTCGCTGTGGCGGCTGCCGGCGGGCATGATCACCGACCGCGTCGGCGGTCGAAAGGTGATGACCGTCCTGCTGTTGGCCACGGCCGTGCCGGCGTACTTCGTCTCGCAGGCCAACAGCTACTGGACGATCCTGCTGCTGGCGTTCCTCGTCGGCTTCGCCGGCAACGCCTTCAGCGCCGGCATCGCGTGGAACAGCGCCTGGCAGCCACGCGAGCACCAGGGCTTCGCGCTCGGGCTCTTCGGTGCCGGCAACGTCGGCGCCTCGGTCACCAAGTTCATCGGCCCGCCGCTGATCGCGGGCACCGCAGGCGCGACGTACTTCGGCTTCGTCGAGGGCGGCTGGCGACTCGTCCCGGTCGTGTACGCCGTGCTGCTGGTCGCGCTGGCCGCCGCTACCTGGTTCCTCACCCCCAGCCAGGACCGCATGCCGGGCTCGGGCCGGCCGTCGGCTGAGCAGCTGCAGCCGCTCAAGCAGATGCGGGTCTGGCGCTTCGGGCTCTACTACGTCGCGGTCTTCGGCGCCTACGTCGCGCTCGCCGCCTGGCTGCCGACGTACTACATCGACAACTTCGACGTGTCCCTGCAGACCGCAGCGCTGCTGACGGCGCTGTTCATCTTCCCGGCCTCGTTGCTGCGGCCGGTGGGCGGCACGCTGTCCGATCGGTACGGCGCGCGGCGCGTCATGTACTGGACGTTCCTGGCGATGCTGGTCAGCACCGGCATCCTGATGATGCCCAACGGGCACATCGTCATCGCCCAGCCCGACGGCACCGAGACCCAGCACCTCGCGTTCGAGATGGGGATCTGGCCGTTCACCCTGCTGGTGTTCGTGCTCGGCGTCGCGATGGGCGTGGGCAAGGCCGCTGTCTTCAAGCACATCCCGGAGTACTTCCCCGACAACGTCGGCGCCGTCGGCGGTCTGGTCGGGATGCTCGGCGGGCTGGGCGGGTTCTTCCTGCCGCCGCTGTTCGCCTACACCAAGGAGTGGTCCGGCTTCCCGTCGAGCACGTTCTTCGTGCTGTTCCTGCTGACCGTACTGTGCGCGGTCTGGATGCACTGGACCGTGATGGACATGCTGCACCGCGAGGCGCCCGGCCTGGCCGGCCGCATCGAGCACCCCTCCGGCCTGCCGCACCTGTCGGAGCTGCGTGGGCGGCTCGGGCGCCGTACGCCGGTCGAGCCTGTCGAGACCCCTGAGGAGACCCACCGATGAGCACGTCGCAGACCAAGTCCGGCGAGTGGCTGGAGTCCTGGAACCCGGAGAACGAGGAGACCTGGGACTCCGCGCTCGCGTGGAAGACGCTGTGGATCACCACGTTCACGCTCACGATGTGCTTCGCATCGTGGTTCCTCGCCTCCGCGATCGCGCCCAAGCTGACCAACCTGGGCTTCGACCTCACCGACAACCAGCTCTACTGGCTGGTCGCGATGCCCGGTCTGGCCGGCGGTCTCATGCGGCTGGTCTTCATGGTGCTCCCGCCCATCCTCGGCACCCGCAAGCTCGTCACGCTGACCACGCTGCTGCTGCTGTTCCCCGTGCTGGGGTGGGGGATTCGGGTGCAGGACCCCACCACGCCGTACTGGGAGCTGATGCTGCTCGCGTTCGTCACCGGCATCGGCGGCGGTGCGTTCTCCGGCTTCATGCCGAGCACGTCGTACTTCTTCCCCAAGCGGCTGCAGGGCACGGCTCTCGGCCTGCAGGCGGGCATCGGCAACTTCGGTGTCTCGCTGGTGCAGCTGCTCACCCCGTGGTTGATCGGGTTCTCGCTGTTCGCGTTCCTCGGCGACGGGCAGACGATGCAGGGCGCGCCGGGTGAGGCGTCGCGCGACGTCTGGTACCAGAACGCCTCGTTCATCTACGTGCCGTTCATCCTGATCGGCGCCGTGATGGCGTGGACGATGCTCAAGTCGGTGCCGATCAAGGCCAACGTCAGGCAGCAGTTCGACATCTTCAGCAACCCCGACACCTGGTACATGACGCTGCTCTACATCATGACCTTCGGGACGTTCTCCGGCCTGTCGGCGCAGTTCGGTCTCCTGATGAAGAACCTGTACGGCGGCGGCAACCCCGAGATCGTCGACGGGATCGGCGCGTCGGCGACGCTGCTCATCGAGGGCTACTCGGTGCCCGACCCGGTGAAGTACGTCTTCCTCGGGCCGCTCGTCGGTGCCGGCGCGCGCGTGCTGTTCAGCCCGCTGACCGACCGCATGGGGGGCGCCAGATGGACGCTGGTCTCCGGGCTCGGGCTGATCGCCTCGATCGCCTGGACGATGACCGCCCTGACCCCGGACACCTCTTCCGCAGAGACGCTGAAGTCGGACTTCAACACGTTCCTGTGGGGCATGCTGCTGATCTTCTTCTTCTCGGGCATCGGCAACGCCTCGACGTTCAAACAGATGCCGATGATCTTCGAGCGGCGCCAAGCCGGCGGAGTGATCGGCTGGACGGCGGCGATCGCGGCGTTCGGGCCGTTCTTCTTCGGCATGGGCCTGACGCTGATGAACGCGACAATCTTCTACGCGATCGGCATCGCCTTCGCGGTGCTGTGCGTCGGGATCACCTGGGTGCGCTACGCCCGCCCCGGCGCCCCCAAGCCCTCCTGACCCGGCGGTCGAGCTCCGGTGGCAGGAACAGCGCCCGCCCCCGCGACTCCTGCATCCTGGCCAGCGCGCGTTAGGGACGCCGCAGGTCGTGGCCGGCGATCCGGGGTGACCTCCAG
>JBHWSH010000114.1:0-21674 GCA_043427135.1 Marmoricola sp.
TAAGTCACGGTCGTCGTCGAGGCCGCGGTCCGCAGCGGCGCGCTCAACACCGCCTCGTGGGCGCAGCGCTTGCACCGCGTGCTGATGGGGGTGCCCGGTCCCGTGGTCAGCGCTCCGTCCGAGGGAGTCCACGAGCTCATCCGGTCCGGAGGTGCCCTGTTGGTAGCTCGCGGGGAGCACGTCCTCGAAGCGGTGGGGGCGGTCGGCGACCATTTGGCGCCGATCCGCCGAGCCGAGGAGACACCTCGTGACCGCTTGCCCGTCGAGGAGGCTCGCGTCCTCGAAGCCGTGCCGCTCTACTCCGCCGCGCCGGTGAGCTCCATCGCACGGACCGCGGGGGTGTCGGTGTCCACTGCGCGCGCCGCACTCGCCCGACTCGCCGTCGGCCGTTGGGCCGAACAGGACGGGCTGGGATGGCGCCGCTGTCGCGAGTCGCTGGCCGAGGTCCCCCAGGACGTGTCGCACCGCTCGTAGGCTGGCGCGGTGAGCAGCAGTGGCGAGCCATCCGAGACGCTGCCGGACGGGATGACCGGCCTGCTCGCCGACTACGAGCGACACCTCGTCGCCGAGCGCGACCTGACCCCGCACACCGTGCGCGCCTATCTCGGCGACGTACGCGATCTCCTCGGCCATGCTGTGACGCTCGGCCACGACGACATCGCATCCCTGGATCTGCGGACGTTGCGCAGCTGGCTGGCCAACCAGCAGACCCGCGGGCGGGCGCGCACCACCCTCGCGCGTAGAGCCACAGCCGTGCGCGTCTTCACGGCGTGGCTGCACCGCACAGGACGCCTCCGAACCGACCCGGGATCGTCGCTGGCCTCGCCCAAGGCGCACCGGCCGCTTCCTCCGGCCCTCCGGCACGAGGAGGTCCGGATGCTGCTGGACGCCGCCGCCCAGCGCGCCGACGACGGGCCGACGGGAGTGCGCGACCTCGCCGTCATCGAGCTCCTCTACGCCACCGGCATCCGAGTGGGCGAGCTCTGCGGACTCGATGTGGACGACATCGACCGGGAGCGCCGCGTCCTACGCGTGCTAGGCAAGGGTCGCAAGGAACGAACCGTCCCGTACGGCCTGCCGGCCGAGCACGCCGTCGCGGAGTGGCTCGGGCGTGGTCGTCCCGCGCTCGCGACGGCGAAGTCGGGGGCTGCCCTGTTCCTCGGCGCACGCGGAGGGCGGGTCGACCAGCGCACGGTCCGCAGGCTGGTGCACACCCATCTCGCCGAGGTGCCGGGCGCCCCCGAGCTCGGCCCGCACGGTCTGCGCCACACCGCGGCCACCCATCTGCTCGAAGGCGGTGCCGATCTGCGCAGCGTCCAGGAGCTCCTCGGCCACTCCTCCCTCGCCACCACCCAGATCTACACCCACGTCAGCGCCGACCGTTTGCGCAGCGCCTACCGACAGGCGCATCCCCGTGCTTGAGAGGCCACTCAGTCCCGCGGGTAGAGCCGGACGGGCCGCGGTTGGTCCTCGATGAGCGTCAGCGGATCCAGGTAGTCGTCGCCGGAGCGCAGGCCCCAGTGGAGACATGCGGACGGGAAGCAGTGGCTGCCGTGCAGCTCCAGCCGTCCGATCGGCTCGCCTCGGTCGACAGCCTGCCCGAGTGGCACGGTCGCAGCGACGGGCTCGTAGGTGGTGCGCCTGTCGCCGTGGTCGACGACCACCACCCCGCGTCCGGCGATGCGTCCGGCGAAGGCGACGGTCCCGGGCAGCGTGGATCTCACCGTCTGTCCGGCACTCCCCGCGAGGTCGACGCCGCGGTGCCCCGCACCCCAGCGCACCTGGGGGGGATCGAAGGTCTCGACCACGGCCGGACGAGGTGACAACGGCCAGACGCCACGGTCGGCCGGCACCGGCACGGTCGTGGGGGACCCGGCGAGAACAGCTCCGGTGGTGACTGCTGCGACGACATGGGTGACGGACTCCAGGAACACCATGGCGGCAGCCTGCAGCCAAGGCTCCCCGGACGAATCCCGCCGTCGGTGCCCTGGGGAGAGGTCGCCGGTCGGGCCGGCTGGGGATACGATCCGGCCGGTTCGCCGGTCTCTGCGGACTCGACTACACTTGCCCACGGCGCTCTGTGCCTGGGGACCCCTCCAAGGAGTCTCCCGATCCGGAGCGACTATCGCACGCCCGTCAGCCGCATCCCCTGACCTCGTGTCAGGCCGCGGGCAACAGCCTCTCGGTCCCGGCCCAGCCGGGTGGGGCTCGTGCCGGGCGTCAGGGCAGGAGGCACCCGCCTCCTGCAGACAACCGAGAACAGACCCGTGCCCGCGCGCGCCAGCTTCGCTGCTCGCGAGCGAGCCGCGGCACGCGGGTCACAGAGAAAGTGAGTCGAAGGCCATGGCCGTCGTCACCATGCGCCAGCTCCTCGAGAGCGGCGTCCACTTCGGGCACCAGACCCGTCGTTGGAACCCCAAGATGAAGCGCTTCATCATGACCGAGCGCAACGGCATCTACATCATCGACCTGCAGCAGTCGCTGGCCTACATCGACCGCGCCTACGCCTACATCAAGGACAGCGTCGCCCGCGGCGGCACCGTGATGTTCGTGGGCACGAAGAAGCAGGCCCAGGAAGCGATCGCCGAGCAGGCCACGCGCGTCGGCATGCCCTACGTCAACCAGCGCTGGCTGGGCGGCATGCTCACCAACTTCCAGACCGTGCACCACCGGATCAACCGTCTCAAGGAGCTCGACGAGATCGACTTCGACGACGTGGCCGGGTCGGGCCGCACCAAGAAGGAGCTCCTGCAGATGAAGCGGGAGCGCGACAAGCTCGACAAGACGCTGGGCGGCATCCGCGACATGTCCCGCACCCCGTCCGCGATCTGGATCGTCGACACCAAGAAGGAACACCTCGCCGTCGAGGAGGCGCGCAAGCTCCGGATCCCCATCGTGGGCATCTTGGACACCAACTGCGACCCCGACGAGGTCGACTTCCCGATCCCCGGCAACGACGACGCCATCCGTGCCGTCTCGCTGCTCACCCGGGTCGTGGCCGACGCGGTCGCCGAGGGCCTGATGGCCCGCTCGGGAGCGCGCACCGGTGACGCCGAGACCGGCGCCGAGCTCGGGGCCGAAGAGCCGCTGGCGGAGTGGGAGCGCGAGCTCCTGTCCGGCCAGGCCGACGAGGCGGCGGTCGCTGCCACGGGCGGCGATCCGGCAGTCGAGGACACCCCGGCCGCGGAAGCCACCGGTGCGTCCTCCGAAGGCACCGAGACCCCGGCTCCTGCCGAGGCGCCTCCCGCCGAGTCCGCTGAGGCGCCTGCCGCCGAGTCCGCCGAGGCGCCTGCCGCGGCTGCCGCGGCAGACGACCAGGGCTGACCCCACCCCTCCGACCACAGGAGACACATACAGATGTCGATCACTGCTGCAGACGTCAAGAAGCTCCGCGACCTCACCGGCGCGGGGATGATGGACGCCAAGAAGGCGCTGACCGAGACCGAGGGCGACTTCGACAAGGCCGTGGAGCTGCTGCGCGTCAAGGGGCAGGCCAAGGCCGCCAAGCGCGGCGCCGAGCGCGAGGCGACGGCCGGCCTGGTCGCCACCTCCGGTGGCGCCTTGGTCGAGCTCAACTCCGAGACCGACTTCGTCGCCAAGAACACCGACTTCGTGCAGGCTGCCCAGCAGATCGCCGAGGCGGCGGACGCACACAAGGCAGCGGACGCGACGGCGCTGGCCGCTGCGCCGCTGGGTGACAGCACCGTCGGTGCCGTCGTCGAGGAGCTCGCGGTCAAGATCGGCGAGAAGATCGAGCTCGGCCGAGTGGCCTACTTCGAGGGCGACACCGTCGTCTACCTCCACCGTCGCGCGGCCGACCTGCCGCCTGCCGTCGGTGTCCTGGTGGAGTACGAAGGCGGCAACGCCGACGCCGCACGCGGCGCCGCGATGCAGATCGCGGCGATGCGTCCGACGTACGTCTCCCGCGACGAGGTGCCCGAGGACATCGTCGCCAAGGAGCGCGAGATCGCCGAGGCCACCGCCCGCGAGGAGGGCAAGCCGGAGGGAGCGCTGCCCAAGATCGTCGAGGGTCGCGTCAACGGCTTCTACAAGGAGGTCTGCCTCCTCGAGCAGGCGTCGGTGACCGACAGCAAGAAGACGGTCAAGGCCGTGCTGGACGAAGCCGGTGTCGCGGTCAAGCGCTTCGCTCGATTCGAGGTCGGCGCCTGACCCACTAGGGTCGAGACCCAAGGCATCACACGACAGGAGGCCGGTTGGTGAAGGGACAGGCGCCCCCACCGACCGGCCTCCTTCGCCATCACGAGACGACCCTGCACGAGACGACACGGGAGACGACATGAGTGGCTACAGGCGTGTCCTGCTGAAGCTGTCCGGCGAGGTGTTCGGCGGAGGCCAGGTCGGGGTCGACCCGGACGTGGTCAACAAGATCGCCGAGGAGATCGCCGACGTCGTCCGCACGGGCGTCGAGGTGGCCATCGTCACCGGCGGCGGCAACTTCTTCCGAGGAGCCGAGCTGCAGCAGCGCGGCATGGACCGCGCCCGCGCCGACTACATGGGGATGCTCGGCACGGTCATGAACTGTCTGGCGCTGCAGGACTTCCTCGAGAAACAGGGCGTCGAGACCCGGGTGCAGACCGCGATCACCATGGGGCAGGTCGCCGAGCCCTACATCCCTCGTCGCGCGATCCGGCACCTGGAGAAGCGCCGCGTCGTGATCTTCGGAGCCGGCGCCGGGATGCCTTACTTCTCCACCGACACCGTCGCGGCACAGCGAGCTTTGGAGATCGGGGCCGAGGTCATCCTGATGGGCAAGCAGGGCGTCGACGGGGTGTACGACGCGGATCCTCGCAAGGACACCAGCGCGGTGAAGTACGACCACCTCACCTACGACGAGTTCCTCGCTCGCGGACTGAAGGTCGCAGACGCCACCTCGATCAGCCTCGCCCGCGACAATGCCATCGACATGATCGTCTTCAATCTCTCCGAGCACGGCAACATCGCGCGCGTCGTGGCCGGTGAGAAGATCGGCACGACGATCTCGCGTGATGCCTGAGCCTTCCGACGCGAGCACCCGCCGCGACACCCCGCACCCCGAAAGAACCAGGAGCCACCGGTGATCAATGAGACCCTCAACGAGGCCCAGCAGAAGATGGACAAGGCCGTCGGGGTGACTCGCGAGGACTTCGCGGCGATCCGCACCGGGCGGGCCCACCCGCAGATGTTCCACAAGCTCACCGCCGACTACTACGGCACCCCGACCCCGCTGCAGCAGTTGGCGTCCTTCACGGTGCCCGAGGCGCGCGTCATCATCATCGCCCCCTATGACCAGGGCGCGATGACGGCCATCGAGAAGTCGATCCGCGACTCCGATCTCGGGGTGAATCCCACCGACGACGGCAAGACCATTCGCGTCGTGCTTCCGGAGCTCACCGAGGATCGCCGCAAGGACTACATCAAGATGGCACGCGTCAAGGCCGAGGACGGCCGCATCGCGATCCGCAACATCCGGCGCAACGCCAAGCAGCAGCTCGACCGGATGGAAAAGGACGGCGAGGTCGGCAAGGACGACGTCACCGGCGCGGAGAAGCGCCTGGACGCGCTCACCAAGAAGCACACCGACGAGATCGACGACATGCTGAAGTCCAAGGAGGCCGAGCTGCTCGAGGTCTGAGCACTCCTTCTCGATGACCGCACCGCAGAAGACCAGCCGGGCAGGGCGCAACCTGCCGGCGGCGATCGGCTCCGCCGTCGTACTCCTGACCGCGATCGCGGTCACCTTGCTGACCTTCGACAGCTTCCCGTTCGTCTTCCTGGTGACCGCCGCGATCCTCGTCGGCGTCTGGGAGCTGCGCAACGCGTTCGCGCATCGCGGCATCCGGCTGCCCTACGAGCCGTTGCTGGTGGGCTCGGTCCTGATGCTGTTCGGCGCCTGGTTCGGCGGGTCCCCGCCGCTGGCCACGATGCTCGCGGTGACCGCGCTGGGCGTGATGCTGTGGCGTCTGCGAGACGGCGTGGAAGGCTTCGTCCGCGACGCGACCGCCGGTGTCTTCGTCGCCACCTACCTGCCTTTCCTGGCCGGGTTCGTCGTCCTGCTCATCCGCGAGGACGACGGCGTCTGGCGCGCGGCCACGTTCGTGCTGGTCACGATCGCCTCCGACATCGGAGGGTACGCCGTGGGTGTCCTCGCCGGCAAGCACCCGATGGCCCCGGTCATCTCCCCGAAGAAGTCGTGGGAGGGGTTCGCCGGATCCGTCGTCTCCTCCGCCGTGGTCGGCTGGTTGACGGTGACCTACCTGCTCGACGGGCGCTGGTGGGTCGGGGTCCTGCTGGGCCTGGTCGCGGTCGTGACCGCGACGCTGGGCGACTTGTGCGAGTCGGTGATCAAGCGCGACCTCGGCATCAAGGACATGTCCCGGGTCATCCCCGGCCACGGCGGGATCATGGATCGACTGGACTCCCTGCTGGCCACGGTCGCCCCGGCGTGGCTGATCCTGCACTACCTCGTCGACGTCTCGCCGACTGCGGGGCTGTGACATGTCCGAGGTGAACCCGCGCTCGTTGCCGCTGGTCTTCGAGGAGCCGCGCGGGCGACGCAAACCGCCCCGGCATCTGGCCGACCTCGACCCCGAGGAGCGCAAAGCGCTGGTGAGCGGGCTGGGCCTTCCGGGCTACCGCGCGCGCCAGCTCAGCACGCACTTCTTCTCGCGGCTGGTCGACGATCAGGCCGAGATGACCGACCTCCCCGCTGCCGAGCGCGAGCAGCTGGTCACCGGGTTGCTGCCCGACCTGATGACGCCGCTGCGCACCATGGCCGCCGACAAGGGCACCACGGTCAAGACGCTGTGGAAGCTGTTCGACGGGGCGTTGGTGGAGTCGGTCCTGATGCGCTACCCCGACCGCGCGACGCTCTGCGTCTCCTCCCAGGCCGGCTGCGGCATGGCTTGCCCGTTCTGCGCGACCGGCCAGGGTGGTCTGCAGCGCAACATGTCCACCGCCGAGATCGTCGAGCAGGTCGTCGCCGGCGCCCGGTCCCTCGCCCGCGGCGAGGTCCCCGGCGGCCCCGGGCGGGTCTCCAACGTCGTGTTCATGGGCATGGGGGAGCCGATGGCCAACTACAAGGCGGTCATCGGCGCGGTGCGCCGCCTCACCGACAAGACCCCGGACGGGCTCGGCATGTCCGCCCGCGGCATCACCGTCTCCACCGTCGGACTGGTGCCGCGGATCAACCAGCTCGCCGACGAGGGCATCCCGGTGACACTGGCGGTCTCCCTACATGCGCCCGACGACGAGCTGCGCGACGAGCTGGTGCCGATCAACACGCGGTGGAAGGTGCACGAGGTCGTCGAGGCCGCCTGGCACTACGCCGAGAAGACCAAGCGCCGTGTCTCGATCGAGTACGCCCTGATCAAGGACGTCAACGACCAGGCCTGGCGGGCGGACCTGCTGGGCGACGTACTCAACTCCTACGGGGACTGGGGCTGGGTGCACGTCAACCCGATTCCCCTCAACCCGACGCCGGGTTCCAAGTGGACGGCGAGCCGACGCGAGGACGAGCGGGAGTTCGTCCGCCGCCTCATCGCCAAGGGCATCCCCACCACCGTGCGCGACACGCGCGGACGCGAGATCGACGGTGCCTGCGGCCAGCTCGCCGCGACCGAAGCCTGACCCGCGCGGGGGACAGGTCAGCCGATGAGATCGACGGCCTCGTCGACGCTGTCGACCAGATGGACCTGGTCGGTCATGTCGGCGCGCTCGGCCAGAGCCCGCAGGAGCGGCCACGCAGGGATCTCCTCGGTCCAGTAGCGCCGGCCGACCAACACCATCGGCGCGCGTGCTCCCGGAGCGGCGTAGTAGTTCTCACAGGCGTCCTGGAAGATCTCCTGCACCGTCCCCGCCGCACCGGGCAGGAACACGATCCCGGCGTCGCAGAGCTGGAGCAGGGTGTCCTCCCGGAGGGCGTTGCGAAAGTACTTCGCGACGTGCGTGGCGAACACGTTGGGCGGCTCGTGACCGTAGAACCACGTCGGGATGCCCAGCGAGTCACTGTCGTCGCCGAGTCGCTCTGCGACCGCGAAGGCCGGCCGCGCCCAAGCGGTGACCGACGGCCGGTAGTCCGGGGTGTACGCGAGCTCCTCGAGCGCGACCCCGAGGGCCTCCGGCTCGGACGCGGCGGCCCGCGCGCCCAGGTTCGCGGCCTCCATCGCCCCCGGGCCGCCCCCGGTGCAGACCATCACCCCGCGAACGGCGAGCGCGCGACCCAAGCGCGCTGCGTCGGCGTACGCCGGTGTGCCGCGACGAGCCGCGTGGCCGCCCATCACCCCGACCCTTCGCCGGCCGGTCACCACATCATCGAGTGCATCGTCGATGGCGTGGTCGTGCAGCGCCTGGCCGAGCGTGTGCGCGAGGTCGTCGACCTCGCGCGACCAAGCGTAGACGCGCGCGTCGTAGGTGCGCTCGTAGCCGTTGCCGAGCCCGTCGTACAGCTCCGCAGGGGTGTACAACGCGCTGCGATAGGCGTCGACCGGCATCCCCGGGGGCTCGGGGAACAACAGCGCGCCGCCTGCCCGGAGACGGTCCTCGTCGCCGGCGGCGTACGAACCGCCCAGGAACAACGCACCCGCTGCGTCGAGACCCCGCAGCGCCTCGGAGCGGTCGCGCAGGTCGAGGTCCTGCAGACGCCAGCCGGCCATCGACGTCGCGCCCGAGGCGACAAGACGATCGAACTGCTCGACCGTCTCCACCTCGATCGAGGTCCCGGTCCCGGCGACTGACGACGGCCATCCGCTGATCATGGTCACACCCTGCCCGACCGCACGCCGTGCAGTCGCGAGATACCGTTGGCGGGCCGGCGCACTCGCCGACACCACCCTTTGCTGGAGGTCTCGTGCCCCGTCGTCGCGCCCGCATCGCCGCCCTCGCCGCAGCCGCCCTGACGGCTGCTCTCCTGCCGTCCGTGCAGGCTGCTCAAGCCGCCCCTGACAGGCGCATCGGGTCCGACTCCGGCGGGGACAGCTACTTCCCGCGCGACGGCAACGGCGGCTACGACGTCGAGCACTACGACCTGAAGGTCACCTACCGGCCGGGCAGCGACAAGCTCGCCGGTCGTGCACGCATCACGCTGGTGCCGAGCGAGGACCTCTACGGCTTCCACCTCGACCTGGCCCTCGTCGCCGACTCGGTCAAGGTCGACGGAGAGCGGGCGAAGTTCTCCAAGCCGCATCCCCACGAGCTGCGCGTCGTTCCGGCCACATCCCTCGCCGAGGGCCGTCCGGTCACGGTCGACGTCCGCTACCACGGGCGTCCCGCCCGGACCCGCACCACCGGCGTCAGCCCGTTCATCTGGCACCGCGCGGAAGCCATGGCGATGGGGGAGCCGCAGATCGGGCCGTGGTGGTTCCCGGGCAACGAGACGCCCAGCGACAAGGCGACCTACGACATCGCGCTGCGCGTGCCCAAGGGCAAGCAGGCCATCTCCAACGGCGAGCTGCTCGAGCGCAAGCGATCGAAGCACTGGACCACGTGGCGCTGGGAGATGACCGACCCCATGACGACGTACCTGGCGTTCTTCGCCGCCGGACGCTTCCAGGTCGTCCGCGAGACGGCCGCGGGACGCCCCGCCGTCTATGCCGTCTCGCGCCAGCTGAGCAAGAGCGCCCGGCAGAAGTCTTTGAAGCTCCTGCGCACCACTCCAGGCGTCGTGGACTGGCTGGAGGAGCAGTTCGGCCCCTACCCGTACCGCTCCATCGGCGGCGTCATCACCGGGGTGCCGGTCTGGTTCGCGCTGGAGAACCAGAGCCGTCCGACGTACCCCTATGTCGGCGGGCCGAGCCGCGGTGCCGTCTCGCTGGTCGTCCACGAGCAGGCGCACCAGTGGTTCGGCAACGACGTCACCTTGGAGCGATGGAGCGACATCTGGCTGCACGAGGGCTTCGCGTCGTACGCCGAGTGGCTCTACGCCGAGCACAAGTGGGGCCGCTCGACGGACCGCAAGCTCCGCGCGGAGTACGACGCGATTCCGGCCGGGGACCGCTTCTGGCGCGTCCGGGTCGGTGACCCGGGCGCCGCCCGGGTGTTCGACGACGCCATCTACGTGCGGGGAGCGATGGCCATCGCCGCGCTGCGCAACGTCGTCGGGTCCGAGGCGCTCGAGGAGATCCTCCGGACCTGGTTGCAGGACCATGCCGGCGGCAACGCCACCGGAACCGAGTTCCGAGCGCTGGCCGAGGAGATCAGCGGCGTCGAGCTCGACGACTTCTTCCGGGAGTGGCTCGACGACCGCGACCGCCCCGCACGCACGCGCGCCAACGGCCTCGCGCGCTGAGCGAGGCGGTCACGATGGACACCTACACCGACGTGTACGACCGCAGCGTGCAGGACCCGGAGGGCTTCTGGGGCGAGCAAGCGGGCCTGGTCGACTGGTTCCAGAAGCCGAACCGCGTGCTGGACGACAGCCGGCCTCCGTTCTACCGGTGGTTCCCCGACGCCACGCTCAACACCTGTTACAACGCCCTCGACCGGCACGTGGTCCGGGGGCGTGCTGACCAGCCGGCGCTCATCTACGACAGTCCGGTCACCGCCACCGTCCGCAGCTACAGCTACGCCGAGCTCCTCGAGGAAGTGGCTGCCTTCGGCGGCGCCCTTCGAGCCTTGGGAGTGCGCAAGGGCGACCGAATCCTCATCTACATGCCGATGATCCCCGAGGCGGTCGTGGCGATGCTGGCGTGTGCACGCATCGGCGCGGTGCACTCGGTCGTGTTCGGCGGGTTCGCGGCCAACGAGCTCGCCGTCCGCATCGACGACGTCCGGCCCACGGTGGTCGTGGCCGCATCCTGCGGCATCGAGCCTGCCCGGATCGTGGAGTACAAGCCGCTGCTGGACCGTGCCCTGGAGGCGGCCGAGCACGAACCGTCGGCATGCGTCGTCAAACAACGGCCGCAAGCGGTCGCCGAGCTCATCGAGGGTCGCGACGTCGACTGGGACGTCGCGATGCGGGCGGGGCGCACGGACCCAGCGGCATGCGTCGAGGTCGCCGCGACCGACCCGCTCTACGTGCTGCACACCTCCGGCACCACCGGGCGACCCAAGGGGATCGTGCGCGACAACGGCGGCCACGCGGTGGCGATGGCCTGGTCGCTGCGACACGTCTACGACATCGAGCCCGGCCAGGTCTGGTGGGCTGCCTCCGACGTGGGCTGGGTGGTCGGCCACTCCTACATCGTCTACGCGCCGTTGATCTGCGGCGCCACCACCGTGCTCTACGAGGGCAAACCGGTCGGCACCCCCGACGCGGGCGCGTTCTGGCGGGTCATCGAGCAGCACCGGGTCGAGGCGCTCTTCACCGCGCCGACCGCGATCCGGGCGATCAAGAAGGAGGACCCGGACGCTGCGCTGCTCGCGAGCCACGACGTGTCTTCTCTACGCACGCTCTTCCTGGCAGGGGAGCGGCTGGACCCGGACACCTACGCGTGGGCGGCCGAGCGCCTCGGCGTACCCGTCGTCGACAACTGGTGGCAGACCGAGACCGGGTGGCCGATCGCCGCGAACCTGCGCGGGCTGGCGCCCATGCCGATCAAGCCCGGTTCGCCGTCCGTCCCGGTCCCGGGGTACGACGTCCGCGTCCTCGACGCCACCGGCGCGCAACTGCCTGCGGGAGAAGAGGGCCCGATCTGCCTTCGCCTGCCGTTGCCGCCGGGGACGCTGCCGACCCTGTGGGGTGATGACGAGCGTTACGTGACGTCGTACCTCAGCACGTTCGCGAACTACTACGTCACGGGAGACGGCGGCTACTTCGACGAGGACGGCTACCTCTACGTGATGGGCCGCACCGACGACATCATCAACGTCGCCGGGCATCGACTCTCGACGGGTTCGATGGAGGCCGTGCTGGCCGGCCACCCCGCCGTCGCCGAGTGCGCGGTCATCGGTGTCGCCGATCCGCTCAAAGGTCAGTCGCCACGGGGATTCGTCGTACTCAAGGCCGGAGTCGACGCCGACGCCGACACGGTCGCAGCGGAGCTGGTCGCCAAGGTGCGCGACGAGATCGGGCCGGTCGCGGCGTTCAAGGAGGTCACCGTCGTCGACGGCCTGCCCAAGACCCGCTCAGGCAAGATCCTGCGCAAGACGATGCGCGAGATCGCCGACGGCAAGGACGCCACACCCCCCTCGACGATCGAGGACACCGGCGTGCTCGACCGGTTGCGGCCCGTCCTGCGCCGCGAGGATTGAAGCGCTGCCTTCACCGACCGAGCAGCGGTGCAGTCAGGCGCGCGATGCGACTGGGTCGGCCAGTGCTGCGCTCCTCGGTGTCAGCCAGGGTCATCGCCCGCAAGCCGGCGTTGATGCCCAGCCATCGCAAGGGTTCCGGCTCCCATAGCGGCGACCGATGCTGCACCCACGGCAGCCGCGTCAGGTCGGTGTCGCGACCCAGGACCAGGTCGCGCAGGGTCCTGCCGGCGAGGTTGCTCGTGCTGACCCCGTCGCCGACGTGGCCGCCGGCCCATCCCACCCCCGTCGTGCGGTCCAGCCCGACCGAAGCGCACCAGTCGCGCGGCACCCCGAGCGGGCCGCCCCACGCGTGGGTGCAGCGTGCGCCTTCCACGGCGGGGAGGAGGTCGACCAGCGTCCGTTCGAGGGACGCCCACACGCGCTCGTCCCGGTCGAAGGCCGGTCGGATCGACGACCCGAAGTGGTAGGGCGCGCCGCGGCCCCCGAACACGAGCCGGCCGTCGGCGGTGCGCTGGCCGTAGACGATGAGGTGGCGGTGCTCGCTGAACGTCTGCCGCTCGCGCAGACCGATGCGATCCCACCGGTCCTGGTCCAGCGGCTCGGTCGCCACCACCAGGGAGTACACCGGGGCGACGCGACGCCGCCGCCCGGGAAGCGTGGCGGTCCAGGCCTCGGTCGCGAGGATCACCTGCTCGGCCCGCACCGTGCCGCGCTCCGTGCGCACGCGACGCGGATCCATCGAAAGCGCACGGGTGTGCTCGTGCACGACGCCACCGAGACGTTCGACCGCGCCGGCGAGCCCATGCACGAGCTCCGCGGGGTGCACCGCGGCGCAGTCGGGCGTGTAGGTGCCGCCCACCGCATCGGGCACCGCCAGCATGCTTCGCGTCTCGTCTGCACCGAGGAGGCGCAGCTGGTCTTCGCCCCGGCCCCAAGACCGGGCGTGCTCCACCTCGGCGCGAGCGCGCGCGAGCTGCGCGGAGCTGCGGGCCACCACCACGGTGCCGCCCTTCCGGTACGCCGCGTCGATGCCTTCGCGCGAGACGACGCGCCCCACCTCGTCGACCGAGTCACGCATCGCCTCGTGCTGGGCCAGGGCCGAGGTCCGGCTGGATCCCGGCAAGGCCGCCAGCCGCTCGGGGGACAACGGGAAGAGCGCCGAGCACCAGCCGCCGTTGCGGCCCGAGGCGCCGAAGCCAGCCGTCTCGGCCTCCACGATGCGCACGCGCAGGGTCGGGTCCTCACGGAGCAGGTAATACGCCGCCCACAACCCGGTGAAGCCTGCCCCGACGATCGCGACGTCGGCCACGGCATCACCGGGAAGGGGTGACCGCGGCGACCCGGCACCGAGGGAGGTCTCGCGCCACAGGCAGTGCTCGGCGTACGGCCTCAGCGGACGCCCCAGGAGTAGGTCTGCTTGCGCAGCTGGAGGTAGACGAAGGTCTCGGTGCTCACGACCTGCGGGATCGCACGAATCCGCTTGGAGACCACCTCCAGCAGGTGCTCGTCGCTCTCCGCGACGACCTCCGCGAGGATGTCGAAGGAGCCCGCCGCCACCACCACGTAGTCGACCTCATCCATCGCGACCAGCTCGTCGGCCACCGGTTGCAGGTCACCGGTGGCACGCACGCCGATCATCGCCTGCCGGTTGAAGCCCAGCTCGAGGGGGTCGGTCACCGCGACGATCTGCATGACGCCGTGGTCCATCAGGCGCTGAACCCGCTGGCGCACCGCAGCCTCGGACAGCCCGACCGCCTTGCCGATGGAGGCATAGGAACGCCGACCGTCCTGCTGCAGCTGCTCGATGATCGCCTTGGAGACCTCATCCAGCGGAGTCCGGGCTCCGTTGCGTGTCGCGGGTGTCCTGCCCATCGATGGATGGTGGCATCGAGGACGGAGGACGTCAAAGGGTAACCAGGCGATTTCCGACCGAAATCGTTGCCAGTCTGTAACAGCGCTGCGGATTCCCTTGCCGTCAGGGGGGCGCCGTGCAAGTATCCAAACCGGATCACGCCCGGCTCAGCGCCGATGTCTGGAGGAGTCCCATGACCCGCACGCCCCGCTCCCGTCTGGCCCTCCCCGGCGGCCTCGTCGCACCGGTGACGCGCCGGGGATTCGTCCGTGGCGCCGCGGTCGGTGGCCTCGGGTTGGGGCTCCCTGGCCTCTTGGCGGCCTGCGGCACCGAGGGCGCCGTCCAGGACGCCGAATCATGCCAGAGCACCGACAAGTCCGACACGGAGAAGAAGGTCTTCTTCTCCAACTGGCCGGAGTACATCGACGTCAAGGGCAAGCGGATGCCCTCGCTTGAGGCGTTCGAGCAGGACACGGGCATCGACGTCACGTACAACACCGACATCAACGACAACAACGAGTTCTTCGCCAAGATCCAGAACCAGCTCGGTGACTGCCAACCGATCGGCCGGGACATCATCTCGCTCACCGACTGGATGGCCGCACGACTGGTCAAGCTCGGCTGGCTGCAGAAGCTCGACCACGCCAACCTGCCCAACGTGCAGGCCAACCTGGTCCCCAACCTCCGCAGCCCCGACTGGGACCCCCAGCGCGACTACTCCGTGCCGTGGCAGAGCGGCTTCACCGGCCTGGCCTACAACGCCAAGTACACCGACGAGGTGGGCAGCTTCGAGGAGCTCCTGACGCGCTCGGACCTGAAGGGCAAGGTCAGCCTGCTCAAGGAGATGCGGGACACCATGGGTTTCCTGCTCAAGATGGTCGAGGCCGACCCGGAGGACTTCTCCGACGACGAGTGGGGCCAGGCGATCGAGCGGTTGGAGCAGTCCGTGGCCGACGGTCAGATCCGTCGTTTCACCGGCAACGACTACGTCGACGACCTCAACAAGGGCGACATCGTCGCGTGCGAGGCGTGGTCGGGCGACGTCATCGCGATGCAGTACGACAACCCCGACATCAAGTGGGTCGTGCCGGAGGAGGGCCTCTCGCTGTGGTCGGACAACATGCTGGTGCCCAACCGCGCCGACCACAAGGCCAACGCCGAGGCACTGATGAACCACTACTACGACCCTGAGATCGCCGCGACCCTGGCCGCCTGGGTGAACTACATCTGCCCGGTGGAAGGTGCCCGTGAGGCGATGGAGAAGATCGACCCGAGCCTGGTCGACCAGCCGTTGATCTTCCCCACCGAGGACTTCATGGCCAACGCCTTCGCCTTCATGGCGCTGGACGACGACACCGCGAAGCAGTACGACACCGACTTCTCCCAGGCCATCGGCTGACATGACGCTCGACAGCACGTCCAGCGCCAACGGGGGAGGCACGCTCGAGCTACAGGGACTCACCAAGCGCTTCGGTGACTTCGTCGCGGTCGACGACCTGGACCTGACGGTCCCGCAGGGCGCCTTCTTCGCGCTCTTGGGCGCTTCCGGCTGCGGCAAGACCACGACGCTGCGTATGGTTGCCGGTCTCGAGCAGCCCACCGCCGGACACATCCTGCTGGACGGCGAGGACATCACCGAGGTCAAGACCCACCGTCGTCCGGTCAACACCGTCTTCCAGAGCTACGCGCTGTTCCCGCATCTGAGCATCTTCGAGAACATCGCCTTCGGTCTGCGCCGCACCAAGACCAAGGACATCAAGACCCGCGTCGGGGAGATGCTCGAGCTGGTCCAGCTGCAGCAGTACGCCGACCGCAAGCCCACGCAGCTCTCTGGCGGCCAGCAGCAGCGAGTCGCACTGGCTCGGGCGCTGATCAACCGCCCCAAGGTGCTGCTCCTCGATGAGCCGCTGGGGGCGTTGGACCTGAAGCTGCGCCGGGCGATGCAGCTGGAGCTCAAGCGGATCCAGACCGACGTCGGCATCACCTTCGTGCACGTGACGCACGACCAGGAGGAGGCCATGACGATGGCCGACACCATCGCAGTCATGAACGCCGGAGTCATCGAGCAGATGGGCTCGCCGGCCGACCTCTACGAGCACCCTCGCACCACGTTCGTCGCGAACTTCCTCGGTCAGTCCAACTTGATCGAGGGCAAAGTCCTGCAGAAGTCGGGCGACGAGTTCACCACGGAGGTGCAGGGCCAACGCGTCCTCGCCAGCAACGTGACCTCGGCGCACCTGGACGACAAGGTCTGGATCGGCGTACGACCGGAGAAGATCCGCCTCCAGCGAACCGGTGCGGAGCCAGGCAACGCAATTTCGGTCAACCGACTGCCGGGCGGCCGCATCACCGATGTGAGCTTCGTCGGCGTCAGCACGCAGTACCTCGTCGCGATGCCGTGGGGGCAGGAGCTCATGGTCTTCGAGCAGAACTCCGGGGAGGGGGAGCGCTTCGCCCAGGGCGACGAGGCGGACCTGACATGGTCGCCGGAGTTCACGTTCTTGCTCGACTCCGCGCAGGACGCCTTCGCCGGGGCCGAGGAGGAGTGAGGCCGCGATGACGACTGCGCTCGGACACCTGGGTGCGGGTGGTGGCGGCGAGGCACCTCACGAGGAGCCGGCCCGGCGCGGCTTCGTCGGCTACCTCCTGCTCCTGCCGGGTGGCCTGTGGCTGCTGCTGTTCTTCATCGTCCCGATCGTCGCGCTCATCGGCAGCTCCTTGTACGACCCGACCGGGTCGCTCTTCGAGGGCTACCGGATGGCGTGGCACTGGCAGAACTACACCGACGCCTGGAGCGAGTACGGCCCGACGCTGCTGCGCTCGTTCGGATATGCCCTGACAGCCACCGTGGCGTGCGTGCTGCTGGGGTTCCCTTTGGCGTACGCCATCGCGTTCAAGGCGGGCCGGTGGAAGAACCTGATGCTGGTCGCGGTCATCGCGCCGTTCTTCACCAGCTTCCTCGTGCGCACGCTGTCGTGGAAGTTCCTGCTCGGTGACAACAGCTTCATCGTCAACGCTCTGAACGCCTTGCCGTTCGTGCCGGAGGACACTCGACTGCTGGCGACGCCGTTCGCCGTGATCACCGGCCTGACCTACAACTTCCTGCCGTTCATGGTGCTCCCGCTCTATGCCAGTCTGGAGAAGGTCGACCTCCGGCTGCTCGAGGCAGGCTCAGACCTCTACGCGTCGCCGTTCACAACGTTCCGGCTCGTGACCCTGCCGCTCGCGCTCCCCGGTCTGGTCGCCGGCACGCTCCTGACCTTCATCCCGGCTTCGGGCGACTACATCAACGCCGAGCTCCTCGGGAACCCCAACACCCGCATGATCGGCAACGACATCCAGGCGCTGTTCAACGCCCAAGCCCTTCCCGCGGCCGCGTCGCTCTCGGTGACCTTGATGGCCGCCATCGTCGTCATCGTGCTGCTCTACGTGCGCCGCGCAGGCACAAAGGACCTCGTATGAAGGCCGCGAAGAGGTGGTTCGGCAGCCACGTCGTGTTGCTGCTCGCGCTGCTGGCGCTGCTCTACATGTTCACGCCGATCTTCGTGGTCGTGCTGATGTCCTTCAATGACCCGGTCGGTCGGCTGGGGTACGACTTCGACGGCTTCACCTTGGCGAACTGGACGAGCGTCTGCGACCCCTACCAACTCTGTGAGGCAGTCGGGAACTCGGTACAGATCGCCTTGCTGGCCACGGGGCTGGCTACTCTGCTCGGCACGTTGATGGCGTTCGCGATGGTCCGGCACCGCTTCCGTGGCCGGGGCACGGCGAACCTGCTGATCTTCCTGCCGATGGCCTCACCGGAGATCGTACTCGGCTCCTCGCTGCTCGCGCTCTTCGTCAACGCGGGGTTCGCGGGGCGGCTCGGCTTCTGGACCATCTTCGTCGCGCACGTGATGTTCTGCCTGTCGTTCGTCGTGATCACGGTCAAGGCGCGGCTGTCCGGGCTGGATCCCAATCTCGAGCAGGCAGCAGCCGACCTCTACGCGAACGAATGGCAGACCTTCTGGCGGGTGACGTTCCCGCTGGTGCTCCCCGGCATCATCTCCGCCGCCTTGCTGAGCTTCTCGCTGTCGTTCGACGACTTCATCATCACCAACCTGAACTCCGGTCAGACCGTCACGTTCCCGATGTACGTCTGGGGAGCGGCTCAGCGCGGCATTCCCATGCAGGTCAACGTGATCGGCACGATCATGTTCCTGCTCGCGCTCGCCCTCGTGGTCGGTAGCACCGTCGGCTCCCGGTTGCGCAACCGCCCGCCTGCGGCGGCCGAAGTGCTCAGCCCAGTGAGCAGGCCATGAGGACGTCGTCGACCGGCTGACCGCCGAGGACGAACTCTCCCACGAGCACTCCTTCGACGACGAAGCCGCAGGACTCGTAGAGCCGGCGCGCCGCGCGATTGCCGGCCAGAACCCGCAACGTGAGTCGGGTGGCACCGCGCCGTCGGGCCTCGGTCTTGGCCGCCTCCGCCAGCATCCGACCCACGCCCTGCCCTTGTGCAGTCGGCGAGACCGCGAACCCGTTGAGGGTGAGCACATGACATGAGACGGCAGGTCGATCACCTGCTGGAGCCGCGCGTAGGCGACGACTACTCGATCCAATGTCGCGACCAGGACCTCGTCAGCGGGATGGGTGTCGTCGAAGAACAGCGGCGGCGGCGTACGACGCGGGGCGGGTGTGACCGTCGGGCTCCAGGTGGCCTCGTCGATCGCCTGCAGCACCGGCTCGTCTGTGGACTCGGCGACGCGGATCTCGATCACCCTGGGACTCTAATCCGCCGGTCGGCTCTCCCCGCTCCACGAGAATGCCGAAAGGCACGTCAGCAGGGCCGATGGGGTGCTTCTCGGCATTCTCGTGCAGGGATGGTCTACCTCTGGCGCTCGTCGCTGTCTTCGGTGACGATCGAGACATGGCCGAGGAGCAGCACGGCGTCGTCTTCCCCTCCGACTCCGCGGGGTCGCGCAGCACGAGCGCCGTGGGTCGCAACGCTGTCGCGGACGCTCTGCGGGCAGTCGACCCGGTCGGGGCGCAGGCGGCGGAGCGGGAGACGGCGTGGCGCTCGGACTACCTGCTCCACTTCCGTCGTCTCGTCGAGGCCGGACTGGGCTCGGCGGACGACGCCGTGGGCATCGCTCGCCAAGGACTGGACTCGCTTCACCGGCAGATGCGGGTGAGCGGCGACGGTGACGAAGGGAGCTTGGCCGAATGGCCGGGCGGGGTGGCGGGGTTCGGAGAAGTCGAGGTGGTCGGCACGAGTGAGCCGCCCGAGGAGCTGGTGCTGCCGTACCGCGGGGATCGACTTCGCGGCGACGACATCCGCCGTCAGGTCGACAGGTGGATCGAGAGAGGCGTCGTCGAGCCCAGCCTCGCCGAGGCGATCGGTGCGGTGCTGGACAACCCGGGGTGGTTGAGGCTGGAGGGGCACACGGTCGCCGTCATCGGTGCGGGCTCGGAGATGGGGCCGCTGCAGGCGCTGAGCCGCTGGGGTGCCCGCGTCGCAGCCGTAGACCTGCCACGGCCCGGTCTGTGGGACCGCATCCGCGACACGGCCGGGGCCGGGGCCGGCACTCTCACCGCGCCAGTCCACGGTGATGTGCCCGGTGCCGACGCGCTCGCCGACGTACCAGCGCTCGCCGAGTGGCTCGCCGGCCAGCCGGGGCGGCTGGTCGTCGGCAATTACGTGTACGCCGACGGCGCCGCCAACGTCCGGGTCAGCGTCGCGGTCGACGAGCTGACCCGACGCCTGCTGTCGACTCGTGGCGACGTCGCGCTGGGCTTCCTGGCCACGCCCACCGACGTGTTCGCCGTCCCGCCGGAGGTCGTGGCGTTCGCCACCGAGCGCTACGAGTCGCGATCTCGACCGGCCAGGATCCTCGGCCGCCCGCTGCGCGCCGTTTCCGGTGGCCGGCTCCTTCGTCGCCCCTACGCGGCGGCTTCCGAGCCTGGAATCAACGACTCGCTCGTCCCGCAGCAGGGCCCCAACTACGCGTTGGCCAAGCGGTTGCAGCGGTGGCGTGCGGCGGTGGAGCGCGACGCCGGCGTCACGGTCTCGATGAACGTCGCTCCACCGACCCGCACTCGCTCGGTGGTCAAGAACCGTGCGCTCGCCGCGGCGTACGCCGGTGCTCACCGGTTCGGCGTCGAGGTCTTCGACCCGTCGACCTCGAACGTCCTGATGGCCGCGCTCCTCGTCCACGACCTCCACACCGGCGGCGGCCCGCGTCACCACCATCCCTGGCAGGACGAGGCGTACGCCGCAGCGCACGGCGGGTTGTGGCGCGCGCCGTACACGCCGCGAAGCGCGCTCGGTCTGGCTGCGCTGCTGGGGATCGGCGCCGTCCGCGGCTGACCTCGCTATCCGGGGCGCGCGTTTGCGGTCGGCTCACCGGGCGCGCACTCGAATCCGCCATCGCCACGGCCCCGCTCGTCGTCACCCCGGACTAACCTTCCTGACGAGCGCCCCGGGTCGGGGATGCAGAGTGCATTCAGGCCCATTCGGAATGAAGCCCGCAGCGCGGATGCGTCACTCGGCGGTGAAGGCTCCGTCGACCACGATGTCGGCGCCACTGACGTAGGAGGCCTCGTCCGAGGCAAGAAACACCACAACGCTGGAGATCTCGTCGAGCTCCGCCATGCGCCGAGCTGGGAGGGTGCTGATGGCCTCCGCGATCTCGGCCTCTGACAGCAGGTCCTCGACGAGTGGCGTCATCACCCAGCCGGGGAGCACGGTGTTGACACGGATCCCGTGGGGCCCGTACTCCACGGCCGCGGTCTTGCTCAGCCCGCGCACAGCGAACTTCGCGCCTGTGTAGGCCGCTGAGCTGGTGCCCGGCTTGTGCGCCAGTCCCGCGGTCGAGGAGATGTTGATGATCGACCCGGTCCCGGTCGAGACCATCCCCGGCAGGACCGCGCGCATCCCGTAGAAGACACCGTCTTGGTCGACACTGACGGTCTTGCGGTAGTCCTCCGTCGACAACTCACCGATGACCGCCGTGGGACCTGTGAGACCGGCATTGTTCACGAGCACGGTGATCGGACCGAATCGCTTGCTGCCGGCATCGACCACGTCCGCCCACGAGTCCGGATGGGTTACGTCATGCTCGAGGAAGAGGGCGTTGTCTCCGATCTCATCGGCGACGCGTTGCCCGTTGGTGACGTCGACGTCCGTCGCGATGACCTTGGCGCCCTCCTTCGCCAGTCGGCGAGCGTGCGACTCGCCCATACCCTTGGCCGCGCCGGTCACCAGCGCTACCTTGCCTTCGAGTCTCTGCATGTCGGGAACCTCCACTGGTGGTGGGAGGGCCGTCGCTCGGCCCATGAAGGTTGAACGCTTGTCAATCGCCGGTTGTTCCACAGGCCGACGACTGCCCGGGCATTTCTGTCGGTGGGTCCCCATAGCGTTTCTCCTATGACGACCACCGGCGCTCCTGCTCTCGATGTGGAGGGTCTGCGTGCGCTTGTGCCGGCGTTGGCTCGGCTGGTCGACCCCAGCGATGACGCCGGTCGGGTGGATGCGATCCGGTTGTTGGAGGAGTTGAAGTCGGCGGCGGCTGCGGCGCAGGCGGCGGTGACGACGCGGTTCGTGGCCTCGCAGACCGGGGTGCAGGTCGATGCCGGGGTGCGGGCCGAGGACAAA
>JBHWSH010000115.1:0-4676 GCA_043427135.1 Marmoricola sp.
CCGAGACCGACGAACCAGCGAAGGCAAAACCCTGCGCGAGATCAAACGCTGCCTCAAACGCTACGTCGCCCGAGACCTCTACCGGCTCCTCGAAAACGGCCCTCAACCCGCTTGACAGTCCATAGGAGCGTCGTCGCTAGCGCTCCTCCTCAACCACCAAGGTGCTTTTGGTGGTTGAGGAGCCGAGCCCCCAAGGGCGAGGCGTCTCGAAACCACCACCCCCGCACGGTGGTTTCGAGACGCGGCCTCCGCTAGCGCTCCGGCCGCTCCTCAACCACCGAGGTCGGCTGCTCCTCGACCACCAGATCGGCTGGTCGTCAACCGCCAACCGCGGGTCTCGACGGGCTCGACCGCCGGCACCGGCCTGAAACTCAGATGCCGAAGGTGTTGCGGGGGTACGTTGCGTTGACGTCGGTGGCGATGTTGACCAGGTAGGGCAGACCGCTGGCGAAGGCACGACCGATCGCAGGCCCGATCTCCTTGGGGTCCGTGACCAGTTCGCCGCCACCACCGAGCGCGACCACGACCTCGTCGTACCTCGTCTGTGGTGCCAGGTCGGCGATCACGTCGTAGCCGTAGAGCATCTGCATCGGGCCCTTCTCCAGCGCCCAGGCGGAGTTGTTGCCCATCACCATGACGACCGGCAGCTTGTGCCGCACGAGAGTGTCGACGTCCATCAGCGAGAAGCCGGCCGCGCCGTCACCGAGCAGCAGGACCACCTGCGAGGACGGGCGGGCCAGGCGAGCGGCGATCGCCGCGCCCAGTCCGGCGCCGAGGCAACCGAACGGTCCGGGATCGAGCCAGCCGCCGGGCCGGGCGGGCTCCACGAACTTGCCGGCGAACGACACGAAGTCGCCGCCGTCGCCGATGACCACGGCGTCTTCGGCCAAGCGGGGGAGCAGCTCGCCGTAGATGCGCGCGGGGTGGATCGGGTCGGCCTCGGCGCCGAGCAGGGCTCGGTCGCGGTCGGCTGCTGCTCGGACGGTGTCCTGCAGGTCGGTGGCCCACGAGGACCAGTCGGCGCGGCGCAGCTGCTGCTCGACGGCATCAAGTACGCCGTCCAGGACCAGGGTCAAGTCGCCGCTGGCCGAGGCGGCGAGGTCGGCATGGGTGGATACCTGGCCGGGGGAGTCGGCGATGTGCACGACCTTGGCGACTGGTGCGCCGTCCTTGCCGCCGAAGACGCCGTACGAGAGCCTGAAGTCCAGCGGCGTGCCGACGACCACGACGAGGTCGGCGGTCCCGAGAGCCTTGCCCCGGGCCTTGGTGACCAGCATGGGGTGACCACCGGGGACCACACCGCGGCCCATGCCGTTGGTGATCGCGGGGAGGCCCAAGGTCTCCACCAGGCGCAGGGCGGCTTCCTCGGCGCCGTCGGCCCATACGTCGCTGCCGAACACGATGACCGGACGCGACGACTCGGCCAGCAGCGCACCGATCTCGGTCACGGCCTCGGGGTCGGGCTCGATCGGCGTGGGAGCGGCGAAGTCGGGACGCGTGATCGACGAGCTGGCGAAGAAGGTGTCCAGCGGGACGTCGAGGAACGTCGGCCCGCGGTGGGAGCTGCGGGCGGCGGTGAAGGCGCGGTCGACCTCGACCGCGATGTCCTCGGCGTCGTGGACCGTGCCCGCGTGCTTGGTCACCGGTGCGACGAGCGGCACGTGGTCGATCTCCTGGAGGCTGCCCGTGCCCCAACGGTTGTCGGGCGCGCGGCCGCCCAGGACCACGAGAGGGGCGCCGCTGAAGTACGCCTGCGTGATCGGGCTGACCCCGTTGGTCACCCCTGGGCCGGCGGTCAGCACCGCGAGCCCGGGGACGCGAGTGAGCTTGCCGATCGCCTCGGCGGCGAAGACCGCGGTCTGTTCGTGGCGTACGTCGAGCAGGCGCATCGGCGGCTCGGCCTTCACCGCGCCGTCGTACATCGGGAACACGTGCGCGCCCGACAACGTGAACATCGTGTCCACCCCGTGCGCGGCTGCGACGGCGACGGCATGGGCGCCGGTGTGCGCCTCGATCGCGCCTGCGCAGGCGGCGAGCGCCTGGGCGTCGGCGGCGCCGGTCTCGGCGGGAGCTTCGGGGGAGTCAGCGGCGTCGTGGTTCATGCCCGCAACCTACCGACCCCTCCTGAGGTCACGGCGAGAAGGCCGGGTCGGAGCGCTTGAGCACAGTGAGAGCCGCCAGCAACAGGTCCCCGCGTGCCGCCGGCGGCGGGGAAGCGAGGATCAGCTGCAGGTGGAAGGCCCGCAGGAACATCTCCGTGTTGTGCGCTGCCGTGGTGGACTCGCCGTGCTCGTCGCGCTCGCCGGCGACGTCGGCGAGTCGCTCCAGCCAGCCCTCCACGATCTCGGTCTCGACGCGGTCGCGGCGCAGCACGGCCATGGCCGCCGCCGCCACCTGGTCCGCGTGGCGGTGATCCCACAGGTACGGCGTCTGCGCCGTGACGCGGTCGCCCAGCACATCCAGCACAGCCACCAGCTCCAGCTCGCCCATCGATGGTGCAGCCGCCAGCGCCGCGACCGCCCCGGCCCCGTGGGTCAGCGCGGCCGCTCGGCCCTTGCCGCGCACGTGGTCGCGAAGGTCGCGCTCACGCACGAACCACGAGACCAGCTCGTCGCCCCAACGCAACGTCGGCTCGGCGTACGCCGGCCCGAGCTCTGCGACCCGGCGCAGGCAGGCGCCCAGCAGGCAGGCGCTCGCCGCGCGCCGGAAGACGGTGTCGGTGCCGTCCTCTCCGAGACCGACGACGAGGCCTGCCGCCATGCCGTCGGCCAGGCCCACCATGAGCTCGTCGTAGGTCCCGCTGCGGATCCAGGCCGTCAGCGTTTCGGTTGCCAGCTCTTCACGCAGCCGCGGGTCCGGGCTGCCGAGCATGGTGGCCAGCTCGGCAGTGAGCTCGTCCAGGGGACGGCCGTCGGGGACCGCGAACCCCGATGCCACGACCTGCTCCCAGAACGCCGGACGCATGCCGCAGATCCTCGCACGTACCCTGGCCCGGTGCCGTCGCTGACCGAAGTGGCCCAGGCCCACACCGACCTCACCGAGGACGAGATCGCCTGGCTCCACCTGCTGGCCGCCGACTGGCAGATCCTCGCCGACCTCTCCTTTGCCGACCTGGTCCTCTGGCTGCCCGACCGCGAAGGGCTGGGGATGTGGGCAGCAGCTCAGGTCAGGCCGACCACCGGCCCCACGGCGTACGTCGACGATCTCGTGGGTGCCTTCATCCCGCACGGACGCCGGCCGCTGCTCGACGAGGCCTTGGCTGCCGGCCGCGTGGTGCGCGAGGGTGACCCCGAGTGGCGCGACGACGTTCCGGTCCGGGTCGAGGCGATCCCGGTCCGGGTCGGCGACCGGCTGCTCGGCGTCGTCGCGCGCAACACCAACCTGATCGGCGTACGCACACCGTCGCGCCTGGAGCTTGCCTACCTGCAGGCGGCGACCGACCTGACCCAGATGATCAGCCGTGGTCAGTTCCCGCACCCCAGCCAGCGCTCGGACCACACCGACTCGCCGCGCGTGGGCGACGGCTTCGTGCGTATCGACGCCTCCGGGACGGTGACCTACGCCAGTCCCAACGCGCTGTCGGTCTATCGACGGTTGGGGTTGACCTCCGACCTCGCCGGCCTGGACCTGTCGCGGATCACGCGCTCGCTGGTTCCTGTGGCCCGTCGCCCGGACGAGGAGACGCTCAGCGCGGTCCTCGGCGGACGGGTCGCTCAGGACACCGAAGTGGACAACGGTCGGGCCGTGGTGATCGTGCGAGCAGTGCCGCTGCGGAGCGAGTCGGACCACCTGGGCGCGGTGGTGCTGCTGCGCGACATCACCGACCTGCGCAACCGCGACCGCGAGCTGATCACCAAAGATGCCACCATCCGCGAGATCCACCATCGGGTGAAGAACAACCTGCAAGCCGTCGCGGCGCTGCTGCGTCTGCAGGCCAGGCGGATGACGGCGCCGGAGGCGAAGGCCGCGCTCGAGGAAGCCGTACGCCGCGTGGGGACCATCGCGCTGGTGCACGAGACACTGAGCCAGTCCCTGGACGAGAGCGTCGACTTCGACGACATCGCCGACCGGCTGCTGTCGTCGTTGTCCGACATCGGCGGGTCGGCCGCGGAGGTGCGCGCCACGCGCACCGGACGGTTCGCCCAGCTGCCCGGCGAGGTCGCCACCCCGCTGGCGATGGTGCTCACCGAGCTGTTCCAGAATGCGTGCGAGCACGGCTTCGCCGGGCGACCCGGCAACCTCGAGCTCGACGTCTCCCGTAGCGGCGACCGCATGCGCATGGTCGTCAGCGACGACGGGGTCGGGCTGCCGCCGGAGTTCGACGCGGCGACCGCGTCCGGTTTGGGCCTGTCGATCGTCCGCACGCTCGTGGAGTCGGAACTGGCGGGTGAGCTGAGGGTGGGACCGCGTCCGGACGGGGGCACGCAGGTCGTGGTGCAGCTGTCGGTGAGCTAAACCTCAGGCGCTGCGCACCCGCGCGCGGGCGTTGCGGCGCTTGAGAGCGCGACGCTCGTCCTCGCTCAGACCGCCCCACACGCCGTGGTCCTGACCCGCCTCGAGCGCCCAGGCGAGGCACTGCTCGCGCACGTCGCAGCGACGGCACACCTGCTTGGCCTCCTCGATCTGGAGGAGGGCGGGGCCGGTGTTGCCGACCGGGAAGAACAGCTCGGGGTCCT
>JBHWSH010000116.1:0-2655 GCA_043427135.1 Marmoricola sp.
CCTGTGTAGCCGGCACCAGCTTGTGCGGTGGGGGGCGAGCGGTGCGGGGTCTTGCGGTGGGGGTTCAGACGGTGGGGGTGGCCGGCGGCACGGCGTGCCGACGGGCGGGACCGCGGCGCACGCCTTCACCCTGCTGCACGAGAGCGAGCGCGAGGCCTTCGAGGCGCAGGTGGCGTCCCTGGGAGTCGGCACCACCCTGCTCGTGGACACGTACGACGTGACCGAAGGGGTGAGGACGGCCGTCGAGGTCGCCGGCACCTCCCTCGGTGGCGTGCGTCTCGACTCGGGTGACCTCGTGGTCCAGGCGAGCGAGGTCCGCGAGCAGCTCGACGCGCTGGGCGCGACCGAGACCAAGATCGTCGTCACCTCCGACCTCGACGAGTACGCTATCGCGGCCCTCGCGGCCGCCCCCGTCGACACCTATGGCGTCGGCACCCGGGTGGTCACCGGGTCGGGCCACCCGACGGCGTCGATGGTCTACAAGCTCGTCGCCCGCGAGGACGACGAAGGGCGGATGATCGGCGTCGCCAAGAAGAGCAAGGACAAGCAGTCGGTCGGCGGCCGCAAGTACGCGCTGCGTCGGCGCAACCCGCTCGGTGTCGTCGAGGCCGAGGTCCTCGGCATCGGCGAGCAGCCGATCGGCGACGCCGACGACCGCGACCTGCTCGTGCGGCTCGTCGAGGGCGGCGAGGTCGTCGGGCGCGAGCACGCCAGCCTCGAGGGCGCGCGTGCCCGGCACGAGGCCTCGGTCGCCGAGCTGCCCCGCTCGGCCCACCAGCTGAGCCAGGGTCAGCCCGCGGTGGAGACGGTCTTCCTCACCGAGACCCCGTAGCGGTCTCGACCCGCCCTCACAGCGCAGCGCCCCCGGGTGTGCGGGCAGGGTAACCCGGCCTTTACGTCCGCAGACCGGGCGCGAAACACGGCCTTGCGAGCCTCCCGGCATGACCACGACGCTGCCCACGAGCACCGCTGCCGCAACACCCGCCGCTGGTCCCGTCCGCCGAGCCGGGCGCTGGATCGACCACTGGGACCCGGAGGACGCGGGGTTCTGGGCCGCCGGGGGTCAGGCCGTCGCCCGCCGCAACCTCGGGTGGTCGGTGCTCGCCGAGTTCCTTGGCTTCTGCGTGTGGGCGCTGTGGAGCGTCGTCGTCCCGCAGCTGAACGGCGTCGGCTTCGCCCTCACCCTCGACCAGCAGTTCTGGCTCATCGCGGTGCCGAGCCTCGTCGGCGCCTTCCTGCGCGTCCCCTACACCTTCATGGTCCCGCTCGTCGGCGGGCGCAACTGGACGATCATCTCCGCGCTGCTGCTCCTGCTGCCCACTCTCTCCCTGGCCTGGGTCGTGGGCCGGCCGGAGACCCCCTTCGCGCTGCTCCTCGGCATCGCCGCACTCGCCGGCTTCGGCGGGGGCAACTTCGCCTCGTCGATGACCAACATCTCCTTCTTCTTCCCCGAGGCGGAGAAGGGGAAGGCCCTGGGGCTCAACGCCGCTGGCGGCAACCTCGGCACCGGCATCGTGCAGCTCGTCGTCCCCGCCGTGATCGCGATCGGCGCCGGGATCCACCTCGAGCGGGCCGGCCTGCTCTTCGTGCCGCTCGTGCTGCTCGCCGCGCTCGGCGCCTGGCGCGGCATGGACAACCTCAGCACCGCGCGGTCCGACCACCGCAGCTGGGCGAAGGCCGCGACCCACCCCCACACCTGGATCATCTCCTTCCTCTACATCGGCACCTTCGGCTCCTTCATCGGCTACTCGGCGGCCTTCCCGACGCTGCTCACGAGCCAGTTCCCCGAGGTGACGACGTCGATCGCCTTCGTCGGCGCGGTTCTCGGTGCCGCGAGCCGGCCGCTCGGCGGGACCATCGCCGACCGGCTCGGCGGCGCGCGGGTGACCATCGCGGCCTTCGTCGTCATGGGGCTCGCCGCGGGGCTGGCGATCCTCGCCCTCTCCGCGCACTCCTTCGTCCTCTTCCTGCTCGCGTTCCTCGTGCTCTTCACCGGGGCCGGCATCGGCAACGGCGCGACCTATCGGATGATTCCGGCCGTCTTCCGGGCCGGGGTGCGTGACGGGGCCGAGCTCGCGATCGCCCGCCGCAGTGCCGCCGGCTGCATCGGGATCGCCGGTGCGGTCGGTGCCGTCGGCGGCTTCCTCGTGCCGCGTGGCTTCGCCATGTCGACGACGGGCTTCGGCTCGCTCGTGCCGGCGATCGGGGTCTTCATCGCGGCCTACGTCCTCATGGCGACGCTCACGTGGGCGGTCTACGTCCGCCGCGGCGCGCGCCTGGCCGGCGAGGGCATCTGATGGTCGACAGCCACTGCCCCTACTGCGCGCTGCAGTGCGCGATGACGATGGAGCCGGTGGGTCTCGGGACGGCAGGTCTCGAGGGTCGGCCGCGGACGGCCTCCCACCTCGACCAGCGAATTGAGGTGGAGGGCCGCGACTTCCCGACCAACCGGGGCGGCATGTGCCGCAAGGGGTGGACGTCGGCCGAGGTGCTGCGCGCACCCGACCGGCTCACCACTCCCCTGGTGCGCGGCTCCGACGGCGAGCTGCACCCGATGGGCTGGGACGAGGTGCTCGACCTCCTCGCCGACCGGCTGCGGTCGATCGCGGCCGAGCACGGGCCGGACGCGGTGGCCGTCTTCGGCGGTGGCACTCC
>JBHWSH010000117.1:0-3061 GCA_043427135.1 Marmoricola sp.
AATGTCCGGCACCTGGTGGAGGACGCCGCCGTCGTCGAGGTCGTAGCAGTCGCTGCGCAGCACCAGCAGGTCGTCGGTGGTCTTCACCGGAACGAACCGGTCGCGGCCGACCTCGATCGTGGTGGCGCCCTCGAAGACCTCGATCGCCGCGCCCATCGCGGTCTCGATCTGGATCACCTCGGGGCTGCTCGCGTCGGCCGGGTCGACGGTCTTGACGTTGCGGATCATCGGCAGGCCGAGGATGCCTTCGCGGGCGTCGAGCTCGGCCTGCATGGCCCGCAGGTCGAACCACAGGTTGTTGGTCGACATGTGCCGGTGCCGGTCGAGGTCGGCGAACGCGTCGGCGTCCTCGGGCATGATCTGGGCGGTCTCCCGCAGCACGATGCGCCCGTCGGACTTGCGGCGCGCGAAGTGCCCGCCCTTGCGGTCGCTCGGCGTGCGGCGTACGGCCTCGATCGCGAACGGCGCCCCGCTGCGGGCGAACCACCCGGCGACGCGCGGGTCCGGCACCGCCCCGAGGTTGTCGGAGTTGGAGACGAACACCTGCGTGTAGCCCGCCTCCAGCATCCGCTCGATCAGTCCGGCACCCCGTAGCGCGGTGTAGATGTCGCCGTGACCGGGCGGACACCACTCCAGGTCCGGGTCGGCCGGCCACTCGACGGGGGTGAGGTCGTCGGTGCGGAGCTTGGGCTCCTTGTTCTGCAGGAAGTCCAGCGGCAGCTCGTCCGTCGCGAGACCGTCGTAGGACGCCAGGAGGTCCAGCGACTCCTCGTGGGTGCGGAAGCTGTTCATCAGCATCAGCGGCAGCCGTACGTCGTGCCGCCGGCGGAGAGCGAGCACCTGGGTGGCGATCACGTCGAGGAAGGTGAGGTCGCCCCGCACCGGCAGCAGCGACTTGGCACGGTCCAGACCCATCGAGGTGCCGAGACCTCCGTTGAGCTTGATGACCACGGTGCGTCCGAGAGCGGCGACGCCGTCGACCTCGGGCACCTCGACATCGGCCAGCGACTCCATGTCGAGCGGTTCGATGCTCGCCTCCGGCACCATGCCGGTCTCGCCGCTCTCGACCAGCCGGTAGTAATGGCTGAACACCTCGATCGCCACCGGGTCGACCCCGGCCGCGGCCATCTTGTCCCGCGCCTGCTGCAGCCCCTCGTCGCTCATGCGCCCGATGGTAGAGCGAGCTCGATGGCCGGAGGTCCGGCGCCGGCACCAGCCAGGAGTGGACGGACGAAGGTAAGCCTTACCATTCAGTGTCGCCCCTGCCGCCGTCTGACGAGGATGTTCATGAACCGCCGCCTGCTCGCTCCGCTCGTGCTCACCGGCTCCCTGGCCCTGGTCACGGCCGGATGCGGCCTGTTCAGCACCGACAGCGACGCCGACATCCACGTCTACTCGGCGAGGCACTACGACCTCGAGCGGGCGTTCGCCGACTTCACCGAGGAGACGGGGCTGTCCGTGGAGTTCCTGTACGGCGATGACGCAGAGCTGCTGGAGCGGTTGAAGTCCGAGGGCGCCGACAGCCCGGCCGACATCTTCATGACCGTCGACGCCGGCATGCTGTGGAACGCCGCCGAGCAGGGCGTCCTCGCGCCGATGAGCTCCACGGTCCTCGACAAGGCGGTGCCCGAAGACCTGCGCGATCCCGACGGCCGCTGGGTCGGTCTCGCGATGCGCGCCCGGACGGTCATGTACGACCCGGACGCCGTCGACCCCTCGGAGTTCGACCCGGTCGACACCTACGCCGGGCTCGGCGACCCCAAGTGGAAGGGGCGGCTCTGCATGCGCGACGAGACCTCGTCGTACACCCAGTCGCTGGTGGCCAGCCTCATCGACCTGCACGGCCGCGACCAGGCGCTGGAGATCGTGCGCAGCTGGGTCGACAACGACGTCCAGGTGCTGAGCAACGACATCGAGCTGCTGGAAACCATCGACGCCGGCGGCTGCGAAGTCGGCATCACCAACCACTACTACCTGGCGCGGCTGCTCGCCGAGGACCCCGACTTCGGCGTCGAGCTCTTCTGGGCGAGCCAGGAGGGCGACGGCACCCACGTCAACATCTCCGGAGCCGGCGTGGTCGAGGGGTCGGATGCGGCCGCGGACGCGCAGAAGCTCATCGAGTGGCTCGCGACCGACGGCCAGAGCGACTTCGTCGACGGGAACAACGAGTTCCCCGTCAACCCCGACGTGGAGCCCGCGGAGCTCCCCGGCAGCTTCGGCCCCTTCGAGCGCATGACGGTCGACGCCGCGGCGTACGGCTCCCTCAACGCCGAGGCCGTGGCCGTCCTCGACGAAGCCGGGTATCGGTGACCACGCGCACGCTTCATGACTGAGCTCCTCGCTGCGGAGCTGGTCCCGGAGCAGCGGCGAAGGGCGCCGGGGGCGGGCCGACGTGCCTGGTCCCTGGGAGTGCTGCTCATCGCGGCCTTCGTGGTGAGCCCTGTCGTCGCGGTGACCGTCTATGCGCTGGGGCAAGGCGGCCTGGATCTCCCCCGCGGCATCGGCCGCATGGTGGTGACCACGCTCGGCCTGCTGGTGGGCGTGGGCATCGGCACCGGCGTGCTGGGCACCGCCCTTGCCTGGTTGGTCACCGGCTACGACTTCCCGGCGCGAAAAGTCCTCGAGGTGCTGCTGGTGTTGCCGATGGCGATGCCCGCCTACGTCCTGGGGTTCGTGTTCCTGTCGACCTTCGACTTCGCCGGGCCGGTCCAGACTGCGCTGAGGTCCCAGCTCGGCGACGGCTTCGGCCCCCTGCCGGTCCGGTCGCTCAGCGGCGCCGTCGTCGTCATGACGCTGACCCTCTATCCCTACGTCTACCTGACCGTGCGAGCCGCGTTCACCGAGCTGGCCCCGTCGGCGTACGACGCCGCGCGCACCCTGGGAGCCTCGCGCCGACGGGCGTTCCGCACGGTCCTATTGCCGCTCGCCAGACCGTCTCTGGTGGCCGGCCTCGCGCTGGTGATGATGGAGACCCTCACCGACTTCGCGACTGTGCAGTACTTCAACGTCCGCACGGTCTCGGTCGGGGTCTACCTGGCCTGGAAGGGCAGCTTCGACATCG
>JBHWSH010000118.1:0-9105 GCA_043427135.1 Marmoricola sp.
CCCCATGGGGAACTTCGCGGTCTCCTTGATGGCGGAGTCGATCTCCTCCAGGCTCACGCCGGACTCGGCGAGCTTCACGGCGTCGTTGAGGTAGGGGAACAGCAGGCAGTTCACGATGAAGCCGGCCCTGTCTCCGCAGGAGACTGCAACCTTGCCCACCTTCGCGCAGAGTGCCTTCGTGGTCTCGTCGACCTCGGGCGCGGTCTTCGCCGTGGTGACGACCTCGACCAGCTTCATGACCGGCGCCGGGTTGAAGAAGTGCATGCCGATGACGTCCTCTGGGCGGGACGTGGCTTCGGCGCAGGCAGTGATCGGCAGGCTCGAGGTGGTCGTCGCCAGGATGGCGCCCGGCTTGCAGATGCGGTCCAGGTCGCCGAACAGCTCGGTTTTGACCTCGAGCTCCTCGGCGATGGCCTCGACGACGAGGTCGACCTCGCCCAGCGCGTCACGCGAGGTGGCGCCGGTCAACCGGCCGAGGATCTCCTCCTTGGCCGACTCCTCGAGCTTGCCCCGGGAGACCGCCTTGTCGAGCGACTTCTCGATGCTGGCGCGTACGCCGGCGATCTTGTCCTCGCTGCGTCCGACGTAGACCACGGGGTAGCCGGCCTTGGCGAAGACCTCGACGATGCCGCTGGCCATCGTGCCCGTGCCGACCACGCCGACGGTGGCGATCTCGTGGCGCAGCTGCGGTGCGCTGTCGGCCGAAGGGGACTCGTCGTCCGCGGTGAGCTCGCCGTCGGCGTACGTGTAGAAGCCGCGTCCGGACTTCGCGCCCAGGCGGCCCTCGGCCACGAGCTTCTCCAGCAGCTCGGCGGGCTGGTGGAGGCTGTCGCCGCTCTCCGCGTAGCGGTCGGCCAACGCGTCGCGCACGGTGTCGAGGCCGAGGCGGTCGAGAGTCGCCAGCGGGCCCTCGGGGTAGCCGCAGCCGAACCGCATGGCGGCGTCGATGTCGTCACGCGTGGCGTACGACTGCTCGTACATCCGCACGGCGTGGTTGAGGTAGGGCAGCACCAGGACGTCGTGGATCTCAGCCATGCGCCGTATCGTGGCACGTGGCTACTGGGGAGTAACAGTCGTTCGCATTGTGGGACTGGCCACTTCCGCGGCTCCGAGCGGCGCCGGGTAGATTCCGGGGCGTGCGTCTCGTCATCGCTCGCTGCCAGGTCGACTACGCCGGCCGGCTGACCGCTCACCTGCCGATGGCGACGCGGCTGATCATGGTCAAGGCCGACGGATCGGTCCTCGTCCACTCCGACGGCGGCTCCTACAAGCCGCTGAACTGGATGTCGCCGCCTGCCAAGCTGCGCGAGGGGGTCACCGAGGACGGCACCGTCGAGTGGGTCGTGCACGGCAAGGACGGACCCGACGGCGGCGCGCTGCGCATCCTGATCCAGGAGATCATCAGCGACACCAGCCACGACCTTGGTGTCGACCCGGGTCTGCAAAAGGACGGCGTCGAGAAGCACCTGCAAGAGCTCCTCGCCGAGCACCCGCAGACCCTGGGCGACGGACTCACACTCGTACGCCGGGAGTTCCCGACCGCGATCGGGCCGGTGGACCTGATGTGTCGCGACGCCGACGGGGTGGCGGTAGCCGTCGAGGTCAAGCGCCGCGGGGAGATCGACGGTGTCGAGCAGCTCACCCGCTACCTCGAGCTGCTCAACCGCGACCCGTCACTGCGGCCGGTGCGAGGGATCTTCGCGGCCCAGGAGATCAAGCCTCAGGCACGGGTGCTGGCCACCGACCGAGGGATCAGCTGTGCAGTCGTGGACTACGACGCGCTACGTGGCATGGACGACCCGACCGCCCGACTCTTCTGAGCGCGCGACGGCACGTCAGGGGCACTCCACCTCTCCGTGCGGCACCTGCAGACCCTCCTGCAGGACTTCCTCGATGACGTAGGCGTAGCAGCGTTCGAGCGTGGTGGGGCCGCCGAAGAGCTGGTCGTGCTCGACCTCCACTCGGACGACCGCTTCCCACCCTTGGCCCCCGTCGAGGGGTTCGAATGCCGCCAGCGCAAGAGTCGCGGCCGGGGTCGAGCTGCTCTCGACCGCCGTTCGCGCGATGGTCTCAGCCGGTCCCGCCTCGAGGGCGGGGTCGACCTTCAGAAGCGCCGTGGCCGCACGGACACGGGCGGCATCGAACTGCCGGTCGTCGTCGACCTCCGAGGCGCAGCCGGACGCGCTGACCGCCGCGAGAACCATCGCTCCGGTCGCAACCAGGCGAGCGCGGCGCGGGTGCATCGAGAGCTCTCCTCAGGTCGGTTCAGCCGGCGGCCGCGAGGTCGGCGACCTCGTCGGCGCATCCCCAGGACAGCGTGACCCCCGCGCCGCCGTGGCCGTAGCAGTGAATCACCCGCCGCCCGTCCGCGGAGACAGCGGCCTCCAGCCGGACCGAAGGCCGTGCGGGCCGTAGCCCCACGCGGTGGGCAAGCACCCTCGCGCCGCGCAGTTGCGGCACGAGCTGGGTGGCCCGGCCCAGAAGCTCCTCCCCCACAGCGGGATCAGGCTCCGGCGCCCAGCCGTCCTCGTCCTCGGTGCCGCCCACGACGATGTCCCGCGAGCGCGGCACGACGTACGTCGGTCCGCTGGCATCGAGCCACCAACGTTCGAGGCCGACCTGTTCGACCACCACGACCTGTCCGCGCACCGGCACGACCGACGGGTCCTCGCCGAACAACCGGGCACCGAGCCCTGCGGCGTTCACCACGAGGTCGGCACCGCTGGGCATCGCGGGCAGGGCTATCCGGGTGACGGTGCCCCCGAGCTGTTCCACGCGGAGGCGCAGCCAGGGCAGATAGACCGGGGTCTCCACGACCGGTGCGCTGAAGCTCCACCCGGCGGCGTACCCGGAAGCGACGTCCTGCGTCGGCGCCAGCTCGGGGACGGCCTCTGCCCACCACGGGCGCACTTCCGGCGTACGCAACAACTCGGTGCCCTCCCGCATCACCACGCCGGTCTCGGGATCCGTGGCCAACTCGGCAAACGTGTTGTAGCTGGTGCGCGCCCAGCCGGTGACGCGCTCGAACGGGTAGGCGCGATGGGGATACCAGAGCGCGGGCGCCACCGCCGAGGTCGTCTCGAGCGGCAGATCGCGGGCCAGTACGGCGACGTCGTGGCCGCGCTCGAGCAGGCGTACGGCGCAGGTCAGCCCGACCACCCCCGCACCCACGACGATCACGCGTGCCATGGCACGAGTCTGCCAGTCGCGCCTCCTGAGGACTCGCTCCTTCCTAGACTGGGGTCATGGGCACAGCCCGCGTGGTCGGCGTCGGACTCACTGCTCTGACGTTGCTCGCCTCCGGCGGCCTGGCAGCTGCCGTAGCGGCCGAGTCGTTCACGGACCGCGTCGCCCCCTTCGTCGGCACCGACGGCAACCCGCCCGGTTCGCCGGGCACACCACCCCCGCGGCCGCCACCCCCTTCGGGATGGTGCAGGTCGGCCCGGACACCACCACCGACGGCCAGACCGGATCGCCCTCGGCGTACCCCTCCGGCTATGGGCACAGCGACACGCTCCTACGCGGGATCTCCCCCACCCACGTCTCAGGCGCGGGCTGCCGCACGTTCGGCGACGCCCCGTTCCTGCCGTTCGTCGGCGCGCTCCCGGCAGACCCGGGGACGGCCACCGTCCCGATCGACACCGACAGCGCGCGTGCCGGCCCCGGCTGGTACGCCGCCCGGCTGGGCAACGGAGTCTCGGTGGACCTCGCCGCTGACGAGCGATCGGGAATGGCGCGGCTTCGCTTCCCAGAAGGCGCGCCGGCGACGGTGCTGGTCAAGGCGTCCGGCAGTCTCGCGGGCACAGAGCGCTCCGCGATCCGGCTTCGGTCCCCGTCCGAAGTAGCCGTGACAGTGGACAGTGGAGGCTTCTGCGGCCGCTCGAACAGCTACCGGGTGCATGTCGTCCTGCGGTTCGACCGACCGGCCCAGCGCACGGGCTTCTGGGGAAGCCCGACCGACGACGGCCGGGGCGCCGCCGGCGGGAGGGGAGACTCCGTCGGAGCTTGGCCGCGCTTCGACCGTCGTACAGTGAAGGTGCAGGTCGGTGTCTCTTTCGTCTCGCGTGCAGGCGCGCGGCGCAATCTCGATGCCGCCGACCTGGGCTGGTCGGTGAGCCGGCTGCGCGAACGCGCGACCGGGAGGTGGCAGACCGAGCTGGGGCGCATCAGCGTCGACGGCGGTGACGCCGAAGAGAAGCGGACCTTCACGACCGCGCTCTACCACGCGATGCTCCACCCGATGCTGCTCAGCGACGCCGACGGCCGCTACCCCGGCTTCGATGGCCGCGTGCACCGCCTGTCCGGTGGCCGCAGGCACTACACCACGGTGTCGGGCTGGGATGTCTACCGCACACAGATGCCGATGTTGGCCTGGCTGCGGCCCGACGTCGCCTCCGACGTCGTACGGTCGTTGCACCGAGCTGCTCGCGAGGGCGGCCGCTACCCGCGCTGGCCGATCGTCGCCGAGGACACCGAGGTCATGGAGGGCGACTCGGCAGCGCCCGTGATCGCCTCGGCCCATGCCTTCGGCGCGCACGACGTGCCGCTGCGGGCGGTCGCGCGTGGACTCGTCCGGCAGGCTCTGGACGCTCGCCCGTACGGCGAGGACTACGCGCGCCTGGGCTACGTCCCGACCCGGACGCCGGACACACCCGGAGCAGCTCACGGCGCGTCGATGACGCTGGAGTACGCCGTCGACGACTTCGCCGTGTCCCGCCTGGCTCGCCTGGTGGGCGACGGCTCGATCGCGGAGAGCCTGCACCGGCGAAGCAGGTCCTGGGCGAATCTCCTCGACGCGGAGCGCAGGGTGCTGGCGCCGCGCGCTGCCGACGGCTCCCTGCCCGGCACCGACTGGACCCCGTCTCGCGGCACCGGCTTCGAGGAAGGCAATGCCGCGCAGTACACCTGGAGCGTCCCGCACGACATGGCCGGGCTGCTGCGCCGGCTCGGCGAAACCGCCGAGGTGGTCGCTCGCCTCGACGAGTTCCACACCCGACTCAACGCCGGTTCGGGCAGCCCGCACGCGTGGCTGGGCAACCAGCCGTCGTTCGCCACGCCCTGGGCATACCTGTGGCTGGGACGACCCGCTCGCACACAGGACGTGGTGGCGCGCGCTCGCGCGGAGCTGTTCTCGACGACCCCGGGCGGACTACCAGGCAACGACGACCTCGGCGCCGTTTCTGCGTAGTACGTGTGGGCGAGCCTCGGTCTCTATCCGCTCATCCCTGGTACGCCGGTCGCGGGAATCTCCACGCCGGCGTTCGCGCGCGCTGTGGTGCGCTCGTCGGACGGCAGCGTCGTTCGCATCCGGCGGGTCGGTGACGGTGCCCGAGTCGGCGCAGTGCAAGTCGACGGTGCGCCCCACGAGGCAACGTGGCTGGACCTCGGTCCCGGCCGGCGCCCGCGCAATCTCACGGTGACGACCACCACTGACGCGAACCCCTCATGGGGCACTCGCCCGCAGAACGTGCCCCCGTCCTACCCGGCGTCCTGACCAGAGCCGATCAGTCCAGGCCGTTGGCCGCGCGGATCTGTCGGGCGATGCCGGCCATGATCTCCGTGAGGCCGAAGTCCTTGGGCGTGTAGACCGCGGCGACACCCAGCTCTTCGAGGCGGGCGGCGTCGGCGGCCGGGATGATCCCGCCGACGATCACCGGGACGTCGTCCATGCCCTGCTCGCGCAGGCCTTCGAGGACCGCAGGCACCAGCTCCATGTGGGACCCGGAGAGGATCGACAGCCCGACGCAGTGCACGTCCTCGGCGACGGCCGCGGCGACGATCTGCTCCGGGGTCAGGCGGATGCCCTGATAGATCACCTCGAAGCCGGCGTCGCGAGCCCGGACAGCGACCTGCTCGGCGCCGTTGGAGTGACCGTCGAGACCGGGCTTGCCGACCAGCAGCCGGAGCCGGCCGCCGAGCTCCTCCCCCGTGCGCTTGACCAGCTCGCGGACCTCGCTCAGCTCGGCACCCGCCTCGGCCACGCCGACGGCACCGGAGACCCCGGTGGGTGCGCGGTACTCGCCGAACACCTCGCGCAGCGTCCCGGCCCACTCACCTGTGGTGGCACCGGCCCGTGCCGCGGCGAGGGTCGCCTCCATGAGGTTGGCGCCGGACTTGGCGTCGGCAGCGAGCCGTTCGAGCGCGGCATCGACCTCGCCCTGGTCGCGCTGGGCCTTCCAGTCCTCGACGCTGCGCAGAGCCGCGCGCTCGGCCTCGGGGTCGGCGACCTGGATCGCCGCGTCGAGATCCGAGGTGAGTGGCGACGGCTCGGTGGTCTCGAACTTGTTGACGCCGACGACGATCTCCTCACCGTTCTCGATGCGCGCGCGGCGCGCCGCATGCGAGGAGACCAGTGCCTGCTTCATGTAGCCGGACTCGACCGCGGCGACCACTCCGCCCATTGCCGCGACCCGGTCGATCTCCTCGCGGGCACCCGCGACGAGCTCGGCGACCTTGGCCTCGATGACGTGCGAGCCGTCGAAGATGTCGGCGTACTCCAGCAGGTCGGACTCGTAGGCCAGCACCTGCTGCAGTCGGAGCGACCACTGCTGGTCCCAGGGCCGGGGAAGGCCGAGGGCCTCGTTCCAGGCCGGCAGCTGTACGGCGCGTGCGCGGGCGTTGCGCGAGAGCGTCACACCCAGCATCTCCAGGACGATCCGCTGGACGTTGTTCTCCGGCTGCGCCTCGGTCAGGCCAAGAGAGTTGACCTGGACGCCATAGCGGAAGCGGCGCATCTTCTCGTCGGTGACGCCGTAGCGCTCCCGCGTGATCTCGTCCCACAGCTCGACGAATGCGCGCATCTTGCACGTCTCCTCGATGAACCGGACGCCGGCGTTGACGAAGAAGGAGATCCGCCCGACCACCTTGGGCATGTCGGCCTCGTCGACCTGGCCGGAGTTGCGGACCGCGTCGAGCACCGCGATGGCGGTCGACAGCGAGAACGCCAGCTCCTGCACAGGCGTCGCGCCGGCCTCCTGCAAGTGGTAGCTGCAGATGTTGATCGGGTTCCACTTCGGGATGTGGTTGACCGTGTAGGCGATGGTGTCGGTGGTCAGCCGCAGCGAGTGCTCGGGCGGGAACACGTAGGTCCCGCGGGAGAGGTACTCCTTGATGATGTCGTTCTGCGTCGTGCCGGCCAGCTTGTTGTGGACGGCCTCCATCTCGGCGGTCCGCTCGCCGGGCGAGTCCGCGGAGACACCGGCCTGCTCCTCGGCGACGACCTGGTAGAGCGCCAGCAACCACATGGCCGTGGCGTTGATCGTCATCGAGGTGTTCATCTCCGTCAGCGGGATGTCCTCGAACAGCCGGCGCATCTCACCCAGATGCGGGATCGGCACGCCGACCTTGCCGACCTCGCCTCGCGCCAGCGGGGAGTCCGGGTCGTAGCCGGTCTGGGTCGGCAGGTCGAAGGCCACCGACAGCCCGGTCTGACCCTTCGCGAGGTTGCGGCGGTAGAGCGCGTTGGACTCGCCTGCCGAGCTGTGCCCGGCGTACGTGCGCATCACCCAGGGGCGGTCCCGCTCCGGGAGGTTGGCGGGCGGCGTCGAAGTCGGTGCGGCGGGCGTGTCGCTCATAAGGGCACACCCTAGAGCCGAAGACACCCGGCGGTAACCCTCGTGTGAGCAGTCCGACACGCCAGTCGCGCGGTGGGTCAGACCGAGTGCCGCTCCCACCGGAAGACCCCGTGCCAGCGGCGCATCGCCAGCATCCGCCGCAGCGGCGGCGGGCATCCGCGCAGGACCAGGTGCCGTCCGGCGCGTTCGAGGCGCAGAGCCACCGCGGCCAGCATCTGCAGGACCGTGCGGTCCAACGACTCGACCTCGCTCAGATCGAGCACGACGTCGGCGTCGGGATGGGAGGCGATGTGGTCGTAGATCGCTTCACGGAGCTCGGCGCTGCGGCGGCCGTCGAGCTCGCCGCGCAGCGTGATGGGCTGCTGGGCGATCGGCTGCTGCCGCACAGTGTCCATTGCCGTCCCGTCCGTGTGCCTCATGCTCACTATGACGCAGCACACGTCGCGAAGGTTGCCTTCGTGGTCAGGCCGGTGTGTCGGGACGGCAGCTTTGTCGCGTCCTCTCGTGCGGTGCTGTTGTCACTGAGTGCGCGTTGTGCGGGGTCTGGCGCGGCGCTAACCCCGCGTTACATCCCACGAGCCACGCCTAGAGTGAGGGGCATGGTCAATCTCACTCGCATCTACACGCGCACCGGGGACGCGGGCGCGACCCGACTCGGCGACAACAGCGAGACCACCAAGAGGGACCTGCGGCTGCAGGCCTACGCGGACGTCGACGAGCTGAACAGCCACATCGGTCTCGCTCTGGCCAATGGGGAGCTGGCGCAGGACGTGCAGGAGGTGCTGCGCACCGTGCAGAACGACCTCTTCGACGTCGGCGCCGACCTGAGCACGCCCGTCGTACCGGACCCCGAGTTCCCGCCGCTGCGCGTCGAGCAGGCGTACGTCGACCGGCTCGAGACGTGGTGCGACCACTACAACGCCGAGCTCGCGCCGTTGCGCTCTTTCATCCTTCCCGGAGGTACGCCGGGGGCGGCGCTGCTGCACGTGGCGCGGACGGTGGCGCGCCGGGCCGAACGATCCGGATGGGCGGCGTACGCCGAGCACGGCGACACCATGAACGACCTGACGCTGAAGTACCTGAACCGGCTCAGCGACCTGCTCTTCATCCTCGCCCGGCACGCGAACACCGAGGTCGGCGACGTGCTCTGGAAGCCCGGCGGAGAGCGGTAGGTCTCGACAGGCTCGACCAGCGGGCGACAGGCTCGACCAGCGGGGCGACAGGCTCGTCCACCGGCGTCAGTACGGCGTGGGGCCGCGTCCCGGGGGGGCGGCCTCGAGCCAGGCCAGGAAGCCGGTGAGGGCGTCCGGGGTCATCGCCAGCTCGACCGGCCCCTTGCCGGTGTTGCAGCGGACGATGACGTGGTCGGCGTACAACGAGTGGGTCTCCGCGCCCTCCGGCTCGCGCTGCCCGTCGTATGACAGGTCCGATCGCCTTAGGGCGACCATCGGTCGCGGTATGACCGAGAAGATGCGGAAGAACTCCAGCAGATCGCCGGAGTAGCGGCCCACCCCGAGAACCCAGCCGAGGT
>JBHWSH010000119.1:0-5092 GCA_043427135.1 Marmoricola sp.
ACCTGCGGCAGGCTCCGCGCCGGCCGGCACTACCACTGGCACAACCACTGGGGAGGCCTGAGCCATGTTGATGCCCCGCAGGGTCAAGCACCGCAAGCAGCACCACCCTAAGCGTTCGGGTGCTGCGAAGGGTGGCACGCAGCTCGCCTTCGGCGACTTCGGCATCCAGGCGGTCGAGGGTCACTACGTGACCAACCGTCAGATCGAGTCTGCGCGTATCGCGATGACTCGTCACATCAAGCGAGGCGGCAAGGTGTGGATCAACATCTACCCCGACCGTCCGCTGACCAAGAAGCCTGCCGAGACCCGGATGGGTTCCGGCAAGGGCTCCCCGGAGTGGTGGGTCGCCAACGTCAAGCCGGGCCGCGTGATGTTCGAGCTGTCCGGTGTGTCGGAGGAAGTCGCCCGCGAGGCGATGCGCCGCGCGATGCACAAGCTCCCGATGAAGTGTCGTTTCGTGACCCGTGAGGCAGGTGACTTCTGATGGCTACCCGCACGAGCAAGGCCCACGAGCTCGACGAGATGACCAATGCCGACCTGGAGACCAAGCTCCGGGAGGCCAAGGAGGAGCTGTTCAACCTCCGCTTCCAGTCGGCCACCGGCCAGCTGGAGAGCCACGGCCGTCTCCGGACGGTCAAGCGAGACATCGCCCGCATCTACACCGTCGTGCGTGAGCGCGAGCTCGGCATCCGGCAGGGCCCGACCGATGGCTCGACCGAGAGTGGTGCCGCATGAGCGAGGCCAGCAACATTGAGGATGGAAACGTGAGTGTCGAGACTGCCGAGCGGGGCCGCCGGAAGGTCCGTGAAGGTGTCGTCGTCAGCGACAAGATGGACAAGACCGTCGTCGTCCTGGTCGAGGACCGCGTGAAGCACGCGCTCTACGGCAAGGTCATGCGGCGCACCAGCAAGCTCAAGGCGCACGACGAGCAGAACGAGTGCGGCACCGGCGACCGGGTCCAGATCATGGAGACCCGTCCGCTGTCCGCCACCAAGCGCTGGCGCGTCGTCCAGATCCTCGAGAAGGCCAAGTAGCAGCGTCGGGTCCGTCTCGGTCGCCCGAGGGGCCCCCGACCGGCCTCTCTAGCCCCCAACCAGTTCGGCCAGGCTCGGACCTCCCCGGCGGAGGCACGAGAACCGGCACGACAACCAGGAGAAAACTGTGATCCAGCAGGAGTCGCGACTCAAGGTCGCCGACAACACCGGTGCAAAGGAGATCCTCTGCATCCGTGTTCTCGGCGGCTCGGGTCGACGCTACGCCGGCATCGGCGACACCATCGTCGCCACCGTCAAGGACGCCATCCCGGGCGGCAACGTCAAGAAGGGCGACGTGGTCAAGGCCGTCATCGTCCGGACCGTCAAGGAGCGCCGTCGACCCGACGGTTCCTACATCCGCTTCGACGAGAACGCCGCCGTGATCTTGAAGAACGACGGGGAGCCTCGCGGCACCCGCATCTTCGGTCCGGTCGGACGAGAGCTGCGCGACAAGAAGTTCATGAAGATCATCTCGCTCGCGCCGGAGGTGCTCTGAGCCATGGCAGGGAAGATGAAGATCAAGAAGGGCGACACCGTCAAGGTGATCGCGGGCAAGGACAAGGGCGTCGAGGGCAGGGTCATCGCCGTGCTGCGCGACGAGGACCGCGTCATCGTCGAGGGCGTCAACCGCATCAAGCGGCACACCAAGGTGATGCAGCAGGGCGGTCGCGCCGGCAACACCGGCGGGATCATCACGCAGGAAGCGCCCATCCACGTGTCCAACGTGATGCTGGTCGAAGGCAAGGGCACCACACGCGTGGCGTTCAAGCGCGTCGAGGTGGAGAAGCGCCGGGCCGACGGCTCGACGTACACCGCCGAGCGCAGCGTCCGCATCTCGCGCAAGACCGGTGAGGAGATCTGATGACCGAGGCAACCACCACCGAGTCGCCCCGGGTGGCACCCAGGCTCAAGACGCGGTTTCGCGAGGAGATCAAGCCGGCCCTGCACGAGCAGTTCGGCTACGCCAACGTCATGCAGGTCCCGGCCGTCTCCAAGGTCGTGGTCAACATGGGCGTCGGCGAGGCTGCCCGCGACTCCAAGCTGATCGAAGGTGCGGTCCGAGACCTCACCGCGATCACCGGTCAGAAGCCGCAGGTCACCAAGGCCCGCAAGTCGATCGCCCAGTTCAAGCTGCGCGAGGGCATGCCGATCGGCGCCCACGTCACCCTCCGCGGTGACCGCATGTGGGAGTTCCTCGACCGGCTGCTCACCTTGGCCCTGCCCCGCATCCGCGACTTCCGCGGTCTGTCCGACCGCCAGTTCGACGGCCGTGGCAACTACACGTTCGGGCTGACCGAGCAGGTCATGTTCCACGAGATCGACCAGGACAAGATCGACCGCTCTCGCGGCATGGACATCACGATCGTGACCACCGCGACGAACGACGACGAGGGCCGCGCGCTGCTCAAGCAGCTCGGGTTCCCCTTCAAGGAAGGCAACTGAGATGGCCAAGACAGCTCTGAAGGTCAAGGCGGCTCGCAAGCCGAAGTTCGCGGTCCGCGGCTACACCCGGTGCCAGCGCTGCGGCCGACCCAAGTCGGTCTACCGCAAGTTCGGCCTGTGCCGGATCTGCCTGCGCGAGATGGCGCACCGAGGCGAGCTGCCCGGAGTGACCAAGAGCAGCTGGTGACCCAGCCCCACCCCTCGACCACCGAACGTCGCAGGTCCCTGCCGGGAAACCGCGACGAGAAGGAACTGACACAACCATGACAATGACTGACCCGATCGCAGACATGCTCACGCGTCTGCGCAACGCCAACCAGGCGTACCACGACGCGGTGACGATGCCGTACAGCAAGCTGAAGGCCGGCGTCGCGGAGATCTTGAAGCAGGAGGGGTACATCACCTCCTACCAGGTCGACGAGCCCACGGAAGGCGTCGTCGGCAAGACGCTGACCGTCACCCTCAAGTACGGCCAGAACCGCGAGCGCTCGATCGCCGGCATCCGCCGCATCAGCAAGCCGGGTCTGCGGGTCTACGCGAAGGCGACCGGTCTTCCCAAGGTCCTGGGCGGTCTGGGCATCGCGATCATCTCGACGAGCCAGGGCCTGCTCACCGACCGTCAGGCGAACCAGAAGGGCGTGGGTGGGGAAGTCCTCGCCTACGTCTGGTGATCTGGGACCGAGAGGAGAAACAGCAATGTCGCGCATCGGCAAGCTCCCCATCCCGGTCCCGTCGGGCGTCGAGGTCTCCCTCGACGACAGCGTCGTGACCGTCAAGGGCCCCAAGGGCACGCTCAGCCACACCGTGGCCGACCCGATCACGGTCGAGCGGGTCGAGGACGGCACCCTGGCGGTGAACCGTCCCGACGATGAGCGGGAGTCCCGCTCGCTTCACGGCCTGACCCGCACGCTCATCGCCAACATGGTGACCGGCGTGACCGAGGGCTACGAGAAGAAGCTCGAGATCGTGGGCGTGGGTTACCGCGTCCTGTCCAAGGGCCCCACCCAGCTGGAGTTCCAGCTCGGGTACTCCCACCCCATCGTGTTCGACGCCCCCGAGGGCATCACGTTCACGGTCGAGGGACCCACCAAGCTCGGTGTCTCCGGCATCGACAAGCAGCTCGTCGGCGAGGTCGCCGCGAACATCCGCAAGTTGCGCAAGCCCGAGCCGTACAAGGGCAAGGGCATCCGCTACGCGGGTGAGGTCGTCCGCCGCAAGGTCGGAAAGGCTGGTAAGTGACGATGGCCATCGCACTCAAGCAGAGCAAGAACACAACCGGGCGCACTGCGTCGCGCCTGCGCCGTCAGGTGCGGGGTCGCAAGCGCATCAACGGCACGACCGAGCGTCCGCGCCTGGTCGTCACGCGTTCGGCCCGCCACATCACCGCACAGGTCGTCGACGACACCGTCGGCCGCACTCTGGCGTCGGCGAGCTCCATGGAGGCCGACCTGCGTGCACTGGACGGCGACAAGTCGGCCAAGGCCAAGCGGGTCGGCGAGCTCCTCGCCGAGCGCGCCAAGGAAGCCGGCGTCGACAGCGTGGTCTTTGATCGCGCCGGCCACCAGTACCACGGCCGCGTCGCGGCCCTCGCGGACGGTGCCCGCGAGGGCGGGCTCGCGTTCTGATCGCCCGACGGACAAGAGAGAGAAGGTAGTTCGAATGAGCGGATCCCAGCGCCGTACCGGCGGTGGAGAGCGCCGCGGTGGCCGTGACGACCGTCGCGGGCAGGCAGCGGAGAAGACCGCCTACCTCGAGCGCGTCGTCGCGATCAACCGGGTCGCCAAGGTCGTGAAGGGTGGTCGTCGCTTCAGCTTCACCGCCCTTGTGATCGTCGGCGACGGCGACGGCATGGTCGGTGTCGGCTACGGCAAGGCCAAGGAGGTGCCCGCGGCGATCGCCAAGGGCGTCGAGGAGGCGAAGAAGCACTTCTTCCGCGTCCCCCGTGTGCAGGGCACGATCCCGCACCCCGTCCAGGGCGAGAAGGCCGCAGGCGTCGTCCTGCTGCGCCCGGCCGCTCCTGGTACCGGTGTGATCGCAGGTGGCCCGGTGCGTGCGGTCTTGGAGTGCGCCGGCATCCACGACGTGCTGAGCAAGTCGCTCGGCTCGTCCAACCAGATCAACATCGTGCACGCGACCGTCGCGGCCCTGAAGGGCCTCGAGGAGCCGGAGCAGGTCGCTGCTCGCCGCGGCCTGCGGGTCGAGGACGTCGCTCCGGCGGCGCTGCTCAAGGCTCGTGCGGAGGTGTCGTCCTGATGGCCGGCGTCAAGCAACTGCGCGTCGAGCAGACGAAGTCCACGATCGGGTGCAAGCAGAACCAGCGCGACACGCTGCGGACGCTCGGCCTGAGGCGGATCGGCGACGTCGTCGTCAAGGAGGACCGTCCCGAAGTCCGAGGCATGGTGCACACGGTGCGCCACCTCGTGGTCGTCGAGGAAGTCGAGGAGGCCTGAGATGGCACTGAAGCTGCACCACCTGCGTCCCGCCCCGGGCGCCAAGACCGCCAAGACCCGCGTCGGACGCGGTGAGGGCTCCAAGGGCAAGACCGCCGGCCGTGGCACCAAGGGCACCGGCGCGCGCAAGCAGGTCTCGCCCGCCTTCGAGGGTGGCCAGATGCC
>JBHWSH010000120.1:0-8797 GCA_043427135.1 Marmoricola sp.
GAGTACGGAACCAGTCTCGTCCGGGGGCTACCCGCCGTCGACCGGACGCGGCGGGTAGGTCGATCCGTCCAACACCGCGCGCGAACCCAGCGGTGCGTCGAGCTCGACGGTGCGCTCGACCGAGGGGTTGCCCGGACAGTCCGCGCCGCCCACCACAGGGGTGGTCGTCCAGTAGATCGTCACTGCGTCATCGGTCTCGACCACGACCGGCTCGTGCAGGTAGGGCTCGGGGTCGCGAGCGCTCGCGCATTGCCGCTCGTTGACTTGCAGCGTCAGCGTGGCGCCGTCGGCGCGCACAGTGGTGGCCTCGGCCCACTCGACATCTGGCTTGAGGACCGGAGCAAGCTGGCAGTCGCCCCACCCGATCGCCTCCCAGGTGTCGGCCGAACGCTCCAGACTCAGGTACATCGCACCGTCGGCAGGACCGATTTCGGTCCACTCGCCGAGCCCGATGGTGATCGCGTCCTCGTCGTCGTGCAGCACGCGCCACGGCACATCGACACCGTCGGGGAAGAGGGACAGCTCCGCCTCCGGGCCGGTGCGCGGGTCGTCGAGCAGGTGCTGGAAGGTACGCCGCGCCTCGTCGTCGTCGAGCACTGCCGGGACGCCTTCCGCCATCACCGACGGCGGCCAGTGCGCGTCACCTCCGCAGGACACCATGACCTCGCCGTCGGCCAGGAGTACCGGCAGGTCGTCGCTGACCGATCCGACCGTGCTCTGCGTTCCGCACGCCGCCGACGCGGCGAGCAACGGCAGCGCGGCCGTGAACGGCACCCATCGTCGTACTCCCATGTGAGCCCCCTGTCGATGATGGGACGCGGACCGGCGTCAGACGGTTCCACAGGACGGATGCTCAGAATATCTGACGCAGGTTGGCGCGAGCCAGGTCGATCAGCTCGTCGCCTCGCCCCGACATGACCGTGCGGATCATGTACAAGGTGAATCCCTTGACCTGCTCGGCCGTGACGGCCGGCGGAAGCGTGAGTTCGTTCGGCTCGGTGACCACATCCAGCACCGCCGGCCCCGGGTGATCAAACGCCTGGCGCACCGAGTCGGCGAGGTCCGCCGAGTCGGTGACCCGGATGCCCTCGATGCCCATCGACTCGGCCACCTGGGCGAAGTCCGGGTTGACCAGTTCGGTGGCGAACGGCGGGAAGCCGGCCGCCTTCATCTCGAGGTCGATGAAGTTGAACGACGAGTTGTTGTTGACCACAACCTTCACCGGCACCTTGTGTTGCGCCACGGTGAGCAGCTCACCGAGCAGCATCGCCAGGCCGCCGTCCCCGGCCAGCGCCACGACCTGCCGAGCCGGATGGGCGATCTGGACGCCGATCGCCTGGGCGAGCGCGTTGGCCATGGTGCCGTGGGTGAAGGACCCGATCAGCCGCCGCCGTCCGTTCATCGTGAGGTAGCGGGCCGCCCAGACCACCGGCGAGCCGACGTCGGGGATGAACACGGCGTCCTCGGAAGCCAGCTCGTCCACGACCCGGGTCAGGTACTGCGGGCGGATCGGACGCCCGGCAGGGGTTGGTGTCGCGAGATCGTCCAGCCGCTCGCGGGTGCGCTGGTAGTGCGCGACCGAGTCGTCCAGATGGCTGCGGTCCTTGGCACGCAATCGGGGCAGCAACGCCCGGGCGGTCTCTCCCACATCCCCCACCAGACCGAGATCGAGGGGGACGCGCCGGCCCAGGTTCTCCCCTCGGATATCGACCTGGATGACGGTCGCCTCTGACGGATAGAACTGCTGGTACGGCAGGTCCGTGCCCAGCATGAGCAGGGTCTCGGCCTCGGCCATCGCGCGATAGCCGGAGGCGAACCCGAGCAGTCCCGTCATCCCCACGTCGTACGGACTGTCGTAGGCGATGTGCTCCTTGCCGCGCATCGCGTGCACGATCGGGGCGGCCAGGATGTCTGCAAGGGCCATCACGTCCGCGTGCGCACCGGCCGTCCCGGCGCCGGCCAGGATCGTCACCTTGCTGCAGTCGTTGAGCAGGTACGCCGCCCGCTCGAGCTCTGCTTCTGCCGGCACTATCCGCGGGCGGGCGCGCTGGATCCGACTCACAGCAGCCGAAGGCGAGTCCTGCAGGGCCACGTCCCCGGGCAGCACCAGCACCGCCACCCCTTGTCTGCTCACGGCTTCTTGCATCGCGATCCGCAACGCCCGGGGCATTTGCTCGGCGGTGGTCACGACCTCCACCCACACACTGCACTCGCGGAACAACAGCTCCGGAGAGGTGGACTGGAAGTACTGAGAGCCGATCTCGGCGCTCGGGATGTGCGCGGCGATGGCCAGGACCGGCACCCGGGACCGCTGGGCGTCGTACAGGCCGTTGATGAGGTGCAGGTTGCCCGGACCGGCCGATCCCGCGCACACGGCGAGGTCACCGGTGGTTGCGGCCTCGGCGGATGCGGCCAACGCCGCTGCCTCCTCGTGGCGGACCGTGATCCAGTCCAGCTCGGAGGTGCGCATCGCCTCGGTGAGCCCGTTGAGCGAGTCCCCGGCGATGCCGTAGATCCGTTTGACCCCGTTGGCGGCGAGGTTGTCGACGATGTTCTGGGCGATCGTGACCATGAAGTCCCTGCTCTCACTGCGGTGACGGCTGCAGTTCAGCGTGCCCGCAGCGGCGCGGTCTACGCCACGGCCGGGGCGTTCTGAGAGATCAGCGTCGTGCCGCGCGCGCTTTCTTCACCGCTGCCGCCCCCGCGCCGACAGCGCGGCGGAGCACCCTCTGCGGCTTGCGGTTCGCCAGGTCGATCAGGGTGTCGGCGATCCCCCAGGTGAGCTTGCCCTCCGACGCCTCCACCAGGGTCTCCAGCGGGAGGTTGACGGTGAGCTCCTCCAGCTCCTGCCGCTCCTTCTCGGTGGCCACCGGAGGGAGTCGGCGCACGATCATCGCCTTGAACGCGCGACCGGGCATCGTGGCGGCCAGCTCCTGCACGGTGGACTTGCGGGTGAAAGGGGCCTTCGACTGGCTCGAATCGTGGGGCATGAGGTCTCCTGTCAGGGCGAGGACCGCAGGGCGGCACCGCAACGTACCGCGGATCCTGCCGCCCCCGCCGCGCGCACGGCGTCCGCCGCAACCCGCCGGGGAGTATTGACGCCGAACCAATCCGACAGGCAGACCCACACCGGAGGGCCCGGGAAAGCCCGCCCGAACACGACCCTGCCTGTCCGAACGGTTCTCGCTGTGGGCCTAGTTCAGACCTCCGAAACCTTCACGTCGAATCCGACCGCGGGGATCAGCACCCGATGGTCGGCTTGCTGGGCCGCCGCCAGCCGCTCTGCCATGCCCTTGCGCTTCCCCGCCAAGGCCGAGACAGCTTCGGTGTCCAGGATCAGAACCCGCGCCACACCGACTCAGCGCCACTCGTCGACGTACCGCGCGACGGCATCGGCATCGAGGGGTCCGTTGACCTCGACCAGCTCGTCGATCAAGTCGTCGAGTCCGTCGCGCTCGAGCTGACGCCGCAGGGCCCGAGTCGCGTACGCCGAGACCTTGCCAGGCTCCACGCGGTCACGGACCCGATGAAGGACATCGGCCTCGATTGTGAGACTCACCTTTTCGAACGTTTGCTGGGCCGCCATGAGCCGATCCTACCGATAAGGCGATCAGGCCGCGGCTGCCATACAAGTCAGATCCGAGCCAGGGCGCGGACTGCGTCGTGGGCCAGCGGCGACTCGACCTGAACGTAGAGCCGGTGGGCCCGCGTCCACTCCTCACGAGCAGTCGATTCCTCACCGAGGCGCTCGGCGATCTCCGCCAGGACCTGGTGATGCCGGCCAACCCAGAACGGCAACTGCAGTTCTGCTGCGATGGCTCCGGCCTCCTGGCAACTGGTCCGCGCCGCAGCAGTCCTGTCCTGGACGAGCGCCAGCTCGCTCAGTGCGATCAGCGCTCCGAGTTCGTGATGACGGTCGGCGTTGGTCCGTGACTCCTCGAGGATGGTGGCCAGCACCTCTTCGGCCTCGTCGATGCGTCCCAGCCGGGTGAGCGCGACACCGAGGTTGATGCCGGCCGGTGCCAGTACGCCGCGGGCGCCGAGAGCTCTCGCCTCCTCGAGCGTCGTACGCGCTGCGCGCTCGCCTTCGTCGTAGTCGTGCAGGGAGATGTGCAGTGAGCTGATGTTGCTCTGTGCCACCAATGCCGCTGCCCGGTCGCCGTCTGCCAGTGACAGGTCCCGGGCACGCTGCTGGGTGGTCAGCGCGCCCCGGTAGTCGCCGCGCGCTTCGGCAAGCACAGCCAGGTTGCCCAGGATCGGTGCTGCTCGACGCGTGGTGTCGTGGGTGCTCACGATCTCCAACGCGCGGTCGAAGTGTGCCTTCGACTCGGCGTACTCGCCGGACTGCCAGGCGAGTACGCCGAGCGAGTTCTCCGCCGAGGCATGCGTGTCGGGGTCGGTGGTGGTGTCGACCAGGTCCAGAGCCGCGTGCAGATGCTCGGCTGCGGCCTGCTGCTCCCCCATGCGGAAGAGCACCTGTCCCAGCAGCATGTCGGCTCTGGCCCGCGCGCGGGGGTCGGCCGTGTGCTGGGCCACCGACCACGAAAGCTGGTGCAGCCGCACGGCATCTCGGTACAGCCCCTGCACCTCCAGATACTTCGCCAGACACGCCGAGAGCGCGTGTGTGAAACCGGGTCTGGGGGAGCACTCGCGTGGGTCTGCGAGCGCCAGCAGGTTGTCGCGTTCGGTTTCGAGCCAGGCCAGGGCAACCTCCGCGGTCATCGACGCCGGGGGAGGGTCGAAGTCCTCGCGGGAGACCAGCGGGGCCAATCCGCTTGCCACGACCGCGTGTGCCGCCGAGTCCAGGTAGTAGTCGAGGAGCAGGCCCCGAGCCTGCCGTCGTAGCCGGGGAGGGTCCTCGTCGAGGGAGAGCGCGGCCGCGTGTACCCGGACGAGGTCGTGCAGCTCGACTCGATCGCCGTCGAACCGGACGAGGCTGGCGTCCTCGAGCTTGCTCAGCGTCTGCAGAGTGATGTCCGGCTCCTCGCCCAGCATGGCGGCGACCGCTGCCGTGGGGTACGACGTACCGGGTTGGCCTGCCAGGACTCGCAGCAGACGTCGCGCGGGCACCTCGAGCCGTCGATAAGACAGTGAGAGGGCGGAGGTCACGGGCTCCGGACCCCGCAGCAACTCGGCCTGACGGTCCAGGGCCTCCACGTGGTCGGCCAGGGTCCATCCGGGGGTGTCGGCGATGCGACGACCCGTCACATCGATGGCGAGCGGCAGGTTCCCCAGACGAGCGACGATGCCGCGAGCCTGGTCGGGCTCTCGAGCCACCAGACACCCGCCGACGAGAGCGTCGAGCAGGTCGATCGCTTCGTCGTCCGGGAAGGGGTCGAGCCGAAGACTTCCGGCGCCTGGGATCTCCCAGTGATGCCGGGTGGTGATCAGCACCGGCAGACCGGTCGCCAGGGGCAGCACGTCGGTGACCTGCTCACGGGACCCGGCGTCGTCGAGGACCAGGATGCACCGTTGCCGGTCCAGCTCGCGAGCCAGCAGCACGCGCCGCCGTTGCGGGGTCTCGGTCCGAGCGGCGGCGCTCCCCGTCAGCACCCGCAGGAGCTCATCGCGCATGGCTTCACCGTCAGCCGGCGCCCTGGTGGGGTGGTAGCCACGTAGGTCTGCCACCAGGATCCGGCGGGCATCACCGCGATGGACCCAGGACTGGGCGGCCCGCAGGGCCAACTGCGTCTTGCCGACGCCGGGTAGCCCGCTGATCACCCAGGTCTGCGCATGCGCAGTGAGCTCGCTCAGCTCGGTCGACCGGCCGACGAAGTACGGCGTGTGCGGGACTTGCTCGGCCACCGAGACGACCCTGGCCGACTCGACTCGGTTCTGGACGGCGAAGCAGGCTGCTTCCCAGTCGCGAACCTCGCCCTCGTCCAGCCCGAGTGCGCACCCGAGGTCGGCGAGCAGTTCGACATCCATCCGCCGGCGGCCTTGCTTGAAGCAGTCGTAGACGGTCCCTCTGCCTGGAGCACCGTGGGTGCCCTGGCCGCGGGCGACCCGGATCTCGCGGACGCGTCGGACGAGATCGCGATAGGTGGGCATCCCGACGTCGGTACGCCGCCGGCGAAGCCACGCCGACACGTCGTCCCAGTCCTCGAGAGACAGGTCGGGGCTGTCCATGTAGTCATCCTGAGGCCGCGGGCGGCGTACGTCATCCCGTCACCGCGTCAGCCGGGTCACCGCGTCAACGTGGTCTGTGTCGTCCCACCGCGGCCTGAGGTTGCCTTCAGACGCACGCGGACCGCCACCGACGACTGGGCACGCAGAAGCACTCGTGCTCGCTTCGTCAGCTGGAGCGTCACCGTCGTCGTACGGCCGGCGGCAACGCCGTACCTGCCCTGGGCCAGGCGTTTGCCGTCGCGAGCGACGGTGATCGTGCCCGAGCACCGGGTGGGGCCCGCGGAGCAGGCGACCTTGACGGGGGCATGGTGGCGTCGGGCGGTCGCGTCGATGCGCTTGGACTTCACGCGCGCCTTCGAGGCACTGGAGGAACCATCGGAGCGGACGACTTTGAGCACTCCCCAGCCTCCCTTGGGATAGGAGACGTGCCCGGTCACGTACACCGTGCCGGCGTCGCCCGCGGCGAGGGCGAACGCGTCAGTCAGCGGCAGCGTCGTCCTTCCCAGGAAGGAGCCCTTGGGCGTGAACTCGTTGAGCACCGCGTCTTCCGGCCCGTTGCGGTCGAGGACGAGCACACGCCCGTCGGGCGCGACGTCGATCGACTGCGGGTTGGCGAACTGACCCTTGCCGTAGCCGGACTGGCCCCAGACCGCCTGCAGCTCGCCGGTGGCAGGATCGAAGCGCTGGACGCGCCGGTTGCCGGTGTCCACGACGTAGACGCTTCCGTTGCCCAGCGCCACGTCACGAGGGCCGTCGAACTGCCCCGGGCCAGACCCAGGACCTCCCAACCGCCTCCCCAGGAGCCATCGGGCCGGACGAGCTGGACGTCGTCGCCGACCGCGTTCGCGATGAACGCGGTCTGGTCGGAGTGGAAGTCCATCCCCCAGGGGCTGAACTGCGTGGAAGCGCTCTCAGGGACGCCGTAGCTCGCCAGGAACTGCCCCGCCGTGGAGTAGATGTGAACCTGGGCGGTGGAGTCGAACCCGGAGTACTGCGTCACGTGCACCTGCCCGTTGGAGTCCACACCCACGCCGTACGGGTAATCGGTAGCGAGCTCAAAGGTGCCGAGGAGCTTGCCGCGTCTGTCGAACCGGCTGACCTTGTCGTCGATCGCCTGCGTCACCACCACCGAGCCGTCAGGGGCGACGGCGATCGCATGTGGGCGACCGTCGGTGAGCCAACGATCCGCTTCCACGTACCGCGCCGCCTTCGATCCGGGCTTAGCGCGGGAAGGAGCGTCGGTCGTACCTGCCGAAGAGGCAAGGACGGGCGACCCGAGGGCCCCCGCCACGCTGAGGGCGACCAGAAACGACAGGGCACGGCTGGGTCGGGAGAGTCCACGCATGCGGTCACTCAATCGTCGTTGACGTCCTGTCCGGCCGATCCCGGACAGACCCGGACACCGAGCGACTGGGCCAAACGGACAGGCGCCCTATGTCCGCAAGTCCTTCACCTCCCCATGAGCACGTCTTTGCCTGTCCGAACGGTTCTTGAAGGCAGAGTGGCACGACCCCTCTCGTAGTGGCATGATCTCTCTATGGATGCCACATTGACATTGGGTCAGCAAGGTCGGCTGGTCATCCCCGCAGAGGTTCGCAGCGCTCTGGGGCTCTCCGCCGGGGAAAGGTTGCATCTGCGCGTCGACGGTCGCAGCCTCATCCTGGAGCGTCCGGAGGATGCCGTCGCGGAACTTCGAGGCTTGGCTTCCGGGGTGCCGAAGAGGCGGTCCCTGGTCGAGGAGTTGCTCGAGGAGCGGCGGCTTGCGGCAGTGGCTGGCGAATGACGGTCCTGGACGCATCGGCGGTCTTGGCTCTCGTGCACGATGAAGCCGGTGCGGAGATCGTGGCCGATGCACTCCCGTCAGCGTCGTTGGGGGCAGCGAACCTGGCCGAAGTGCTAGGCAAACTCACCGATGCCGGCGTCGACGTGAGGCGGGTGCGAGCACTGCTCAACACCGCGGGGGTCGTCGTCGAACCGGTCACTGAAGCAGACGCGGAGCTGGCAGGCGCGTTGAGATCGCTCCCCGGAGGCACGTCTCTCTCATTGGGTGACCGGTGCTGCTTGGCGCTGACGGTTCGCAGCACACCCGCCGAAGTGTTGACCGCTGATCGCGCCTGGGCCGAGCTCGATCTACCGATTCGAGTACGCCTACTTCGGTAGCCGATCGTTGCTGCGGGCGTCTACCTCATCGGCGTCGCTCCACCCGCTCGTCAGCTAGTAACCGACGACGAGGACGCCAGCGAACGGAAGCTTCAGCCGATCCGACGCATAGATCCCCTCCATCTGCGCCCTTGTCCTCTCGTAGACCTGCACACTCTGGGTGGAGCGGTAGGTGACGGGCACGAGCAGCGCCAGGAAGTTCGCGTCGAGAATGAGCGAGGTGCGAACGATGTCGCGGTAGTCAGCGTTGTTGGAGGCCGCACGCCCTGCCTCCACCTCCACAGCAACACCGAGTTCGTCGTGAAACGCGTCGATCTCATAGGACACTGACGGCGCGCCCCGCTCACCGAACAGCACCGGGCGCGTGATCTTCTCCGCTGTCGTCTTGCCCGTCTCTTGTCAGGAACTCAGCAGCGGAGCTAGACGGCATTAGGACTGACGGAAGATCCCAGGTGCCCCTCGACGAACCGACGGGCGGTAGGCCAATCGTCAAGCGAGATCCCACAGT
>JBHWSH010000121.1:0-17659 GCA_043427135.1 Marmoricola sp.
TGACTTGTCCATCGCGGTGGGCATCGTGATGGTGGTCGCCGTCGCCATCGTGTGGACGGTGCTAGGGGCAGCCGGGGTCTGGGAGTCGATCGACCGCGCGGTCGGCGACGTCCTGGGCAACGAGTCCAGCGACGGCTTCCAGATCCAGGACTACCTCGGAATGAGCCGGGTCATGGGCTTCACGATGATGGTCGCAGTGCTCGACGTCGTCCTCCTGACGGTGCTCTCCGCGCTGACCGCGTTCCTCTACAACCTCGCCGCCGCGCTGCTGGGCGGCGTGGAGGTCACCCTCGCCGAGGACGACCGGTCCTCGGCGAGCTGATCCGGCCGAGCCGATCCAGTTTGGGAGGGGTCTGCGCGGTGCGGTAACCTCTCTCGTCGTCTCGGGACTCCTTGCGGATCCCGTCGCGCGCGGGCCTATAGCTCAGACGGTTAGAGCGCATCCCTGATAAGGATGAGGTCGGAGGTTCAAGTCCTCCTAGGCCCACCCACCCCCATCCGCGGCGTCGAGGGCGACGAACACCTGACATGCCCACCGCCAGCCATCCCCGGTCAGCGACCGAGGCTGCCGTGCCCCGCGTGCGTGGCGGTCGACTCCTCGGTGCGCTCAGCGGCCTGCTGGCCGCGGCCGCCGGACTCGCCGCGAGCGAAGCGGTCGCGGCTCTGCTGACCGGGGTCACTTCTCCCGTGCTGGCGGTGGGCAACCGCGCGGTCGACGAGGCGCCCGCACCGCTCAAGGAGTTCGCCATCGCGACCTTCGGCGCCGCGGACAAGCCGGTGCTGATCGGCGGCGTGCTGGTGGTGGTGGCGCTGGTGGTCGCCCTGGTCGGGGCGTACGCCGCCCGGCGCGGCCGAGCGAGCGCTCTGATCGCCGTCCTCGTCCTCCTCGGGGTGATCGCCGGAGCAGCCGCCCTCACCGACCGGCCCGCTACCGCGGGCCCGGTGCTGCGCCTGGTGCCGGTGGTGGTCCTGATCGTCGTGGCCGTCACCTTCGCCCGGCTCCTCCTGGACCGCGTCGTCGGCGCAACCGACCGCGCCGCACCGGCTGCGACCGACCGCCGCGGGTTCCTGCTGCTCGCCGCGGCTGCTGCCGGAGTCACGCTGGCGAGCGGTGCACTGGCCCGGATCTACGGCACCTTCGCCGCGACCGCCTCCCGTGCCGGACTGCGACTCCCGCGCCCGACCAGCCCGGCCCAGCCCCTCACCGAGGCGATGACCCTCGACGTCCCCGGCCTCACGCCGTACCTCACCCCCAACGAGGACTTCTACCGCGTCGACACCGCCTTCCGCGTGCCGGACGTTCCCGTCGAGTCGTGGCGGCTGCGGGTGCACGGCATGGTCGAGCGCGAGCTCGACCTCGACTTCGCGGACCTGCTGAGTCGCGGCCTGGTCGAGCGACGCATCACGCTCACCTGCGTCTCCAACCCTGTCGGCGGGGAGTACGTCGGCAATGCGACCTGGCTCGGCGTACCTCTCCACGAGCTGCTCGAGGAGGCGGGCGTGCGCCCTGGCGCTGATGCGGTCAAGTCGACGAGCGCCGACGACTGGACGGCCGGCACGCCGTTGCAGGCGCTGACCGATCCCGAGCGCGGCGCCCTGCTCGCCGTGGGGATGAACGGCGAGCCGCTGCCGCTCGAGCACGGCTTCCCGGTGCGGATGGTGGTGCCGGGTCTCTACGGCTATGTGTCGGCGACGAAGTGGCTGGTGGACCTCGAGGTCACGAGGTTCGCCGACTTCGAGGCCTACTGGACGCCGCGTGGGTACGCCGTCGAGGCGCCGATCAAGACTTCCAGCCGCATCGACGTGCCGCGCAGCTTCGCCGACGTGGACGCCGGCTCCGTGCAGGTGGCCGGCGTCGCCTGGTCGCAGTCCCGGGGCATCGACCGCGTCGAGGTCCGGGTCGACGGCGGTCCCTGGCAGCGCGCCGAGCTCGCCGCCGAGGACAACATCGACACCTGGCGGCAGTGGGTCTGGACGTGGGACGCCACCCCCGGCAACCACCAGCTCGAGGTGCGGGCCACCGACCGGTCCGGCTATACCCAGAACTCGCAGCGCGCGCCCATCGCTCCCGACGGGTCGACCGGGTGGAACAGCGTCAACGTCACCGTCCGCTGAGCACCCAGGCCCACGCTGCGTGCCCGTCCGGCACGGCTAGACTGCGCTGGTCAGTTGGCCGCAACTCCCGAGGAGAACCCATGAAGAAGCTGGTCCTGGTCGCTCTGGGCGCCCTCGGTGCAGTCGTCGCCGCCAAGAAGGCACAGGAGGCCAAGCACGAGAAGGCCCTCTGGGCCGAGGTCACCGACGACGTCACCCGACGCTGACGCACGTGGGTCGCGCGCGGCGTACCGCAGCGTGATCCGATCAGGGGCCATGGCGCAATTGGTAGCGCACCTGCTTTGCAAGCAGGGGGTTAGGGGTTCGAGTCCCCTTGGCTCCACCGAGAAACCGCTCCCGGGTGAAGAAATGTGCCCGAAACTGCGTCGAGGAGGGCGACATCTTCGCCCGTGCGACGGTCGTAGGCACTGCGCCGCACCGATGGGTGACGCTGAGGTCCTCGCCACACGCGGACCGTGTTCGTCCGCGAAGTGGGTAGCGTGCGGCAGGACGGCACGGGGGTGCCGCGGCGAGCGAGGTGACGCAGTGGCGCTGATGGACCCGCTCGACGCGATCATGTTGATCGCCGAGAGCCTGGGGAACCCCATGAACGAGGGCGCCGTCCTGCTCCTGCGGCCGCCGGCGGACGCCGCTCCCGATCACCTCGACCGGTTGTACGACGCGACGGTCGCCTCGGGCGCGGAGGTGGACCCGCGCCTGCGCAAGCGTCCGCACCGCGGCCTCGACACCGGTGGCCTGTACGCGTGGCGTGACGAGCCGGACCTCGACCTCCGCCAGCACCTCGAGCGCGTCTCCCTGGGCGGCGGCAGCCTGCAGGAGGTCTGGGACCTGATCGGGGTCCTGCACGCGGCGCCGTTGCCGCAGGACCGGCCCTTGTGGAAGGCCTGGCTCATCGACGGCCTCGCCGACGGGTCTTTCGTGCTGTACGTCAAGGTGCACCACGCCGTCGTCGATGGGATCGCCGGGCTCCGGATGATCGCCGAGAGCACCACCGCGGACCCCGACCGCAAGGACCTGCCGCCGTTCTTCGCCGGGGTCTCCCTTCGAGACGGTCGCTTCGCTCCCTCCTCAGGACAAGCGACAGGCTCGACCGCCGGGGTCTCGACAGGCTCGGCCGCCGGGTTGCTGCGGCTGGTCACCGGCGCCGCCGGCCTCGGCGTACGGCTTGCTCGCGGCCAGATCGAGAACTGGGCTGGCGGGCTGATCCGCGACGACGCCGCGCTCCCGTTCGCGGCACCGCGCACGCGACTCAACGGACCCCTCGGCAAGGAGCGGGTCTTCGCGGCTGAGAGCTGGCCGCGCGAGCGTCTGCGCGCGGTGCAGGAGGCGGCGGGCGTCGCCGGCAACGACGTCGTGACCGCGATGGTGTCGGGCGCATTGCGCACTTGGCTGCTCGAGCACGACGAGCTTCCGCCGCAGAGCCTGGTCGGGATCTGTCCGGTGTCCGTACGCCGCCCGACCGACGCGCGTGCAGGGACCACCGAGGAGGGCAACGCTTTCGGCACCGCGGTGTGCGTCCTGGGCACCGACGTCGAGAACTCGCTCGATCGACTCGACCTGATCCACCGTTCGATGGATCGAGCCAAGAGCCAAGTCGCCCGCCTGGGCTCGCTCGGATCACTGGCGGTCGCCGCACCGAGTCTCGTGCCCACGATCCTGCTGCCCATGCTGCCGGTCGAGACGCCCGTCCCGCCGAGTTTCAACCTGCCGATCTCCAACGTGCCCGGTCCGCGCGAGACCCGCTACTGGAACGGCAACCGGATCGAAGCGCTCTTCCCGGCTTCGGTGGTCTTCGACGGCATCGGTCTCAACGTCACGGTCTGCTCGTACGCCGACCGCGTGTGCTTCGGGTTGATCGCCTCCGACACCTCGATGCCCGACGTACACGAACTGGTGCCGCTGCTCGACGCGGCACTCGCGGAGCTGGAAAGCGATCTGGGCATCGTCACCGAGAACGAGGACGCAAGATGAGCAGGCAGATGACCGTCGACCCGCGCTTCCACCGGGTCGCAGATCGGTTCTTCGAGGTCTTCCAACGGCCGCAACAGGGCGGCGGGGCGATGGCGGCGTACCTCCACGGCGAGAAGGTGCTCGATGTCTGGGCGGGCTGGTCCTCCCCCACGCACCGGTGGGACGCCGACACCGTCACGCTGTGCTTCTCCACCGGCAAGGGCGTGGCCAGCACGGTCCTGCACCGGCTCGCGGACCGCGGCGTGGTCGACTACGACGAGCCTGTCGCGGCGTACTGGCCGGAGTTCGCCGCCGCCGGCAAGGAACGGATCACCGTCCGCGAGCTGATGTCGCACCGCGCCGGACTGCACAACGTCCGCGACATCGTGCCTGGGCGCGAGGGCTTGCTGGACACCGAGACGGTCGCTGCAGCGCTCGCCGCCGCAGCGCCGGACCCTCGCCGGCTACGCGGACCGGGCTACCACGCGGTCACCTACGGCACGCTGGTCGCCGAGCTGCTGGCACGTGCCACCGGGCGGGACTTCCTCGACCTGCTGGACGAGGAGGTGGTGCAGCCCATGGGGATGGCGGAGTACTGGTACCACGTCCCCGGCGACCAGCGGCATCGCATCGCGCGGGTGTTCCCCAAGCTCAACCCGACGCGGTTGCCGTGGGAGACCAGCAGCCGCCTGCTCGACCGCGTGCCCGTCCTGCGGGGCATCTCCGAGGCTGGGATGTCCGAGGGGTTCGACGAGCTCGCCCGCAGCACCCGAGCCCACGACGTCGTGATGCCAGGGTGGAACGGCGTGTTCAACGCGCTGTCGCTGGCGCGGATGTACTCCCCGCTCGCCGACGACGGACGCCTCGACGGGCAGGAGTACCTCTCGCCCGACACGGTCCGGCAGCTGATGGAGGTGCAGACCCGGGCACGTGACTACGTGCTGGGCATCCGGGTCAACTGGCGCCTCGGCTACCACCCGGCCTGGCTCCGGCTCGAGGAGCAACCCCGACGGTCGGTCGGCCACTACGGCTTCGGCGGCTCCGGCGCATTCGCCGACCCCGAGACCGGGTTGTCGTTCGCCTTCGTCAGCAACCGCCTCGGCAACCGGGTGCAGCCGATCGCCGACGGGCGCATGGGACGCCTCGGCGGGATGGTCGTCACCGCCGCCCGCCGCCACGCCTGAGGACGTCGGTCGAGCGCTCCCCGTCGGTCGAGCCCCCGTCGGTCGAGCCCGTCGAGACCACGGCTGGATCTCGACAGGCTCGATCACCGCCGTTCACTCGAACGGGGACGGATCCCCCACGCCGACGCGCACCACCGACGGCACCGCATCGCTGTAGTCGATGACCGTGGACGGCTCGGTGCCGCACTCGCCGGCGTCGATGACGGCGTCGATCCGGTGGTCGAGCTCCTCCTTGATCGTCCAGCCGTCGGTCATCGGCATCTCCTCGCCCGGGAGCTGCAGGGTGCTGGACACCATCGGCTCGCCGAGCTGCGAGAGCAGCTCGTGGACGACGGGATGGTCCGGGATGCGTACGCCGACCGTGCGTCGCTTGGGCTCCGAGAGCCGCCGCGGCACTTCCTTCGTCGCCTGCAGGATGAACGTGTAGGGACCCGGAGTCGCAGCCTTGATCGCCCGGAACGCCGCGTTGCCCAGGTGCACCAGCTGCCCGAGCTGGCCGAAGTCGGCGCACACCAGCGTCAACGGCTGCCGCTCGTCGAGCCCGCGGATCGCTCGGATCCGGTCGACCGCGGCGTGGGCGTTCATCATGCAACCGAGCGCATAGCTGGAGTCGGTGGGATAGGCGATGACCCCGCCGTCACGCAGCAGTGCGACCGCCTGACCGATGCGGTGCGGCTGCGGATTGACCGGGTGCACGTCGACGAACTTCGCCATGTGAGTCACCCTACGGCGCGAGTGAAGCACGCTCCGGCGGGGAACGGTGCCGCCATGAGCGACAGCCAAGTTGACCACACGCACAACGACGACGACCCCCGCGTGGCCGTGCTGCAGGCCGTGGTGGACCGCGTCACCTCCTGGCACGAGAGCGCCACCGAGGACGTCGTCCGCAAGGAGCTCGACGACGCCCTCAGCGAGGCCGGCGTCGAGATCGACGAGGAGACCCGGCAGAAGGTCGTCGACCGGATCGCCTCCGAGCACGCCGAGCACTTCGACGTGCGCGAGGTCCTCTGACGCTCTAGCCGTGCTGGCCGGACAGGACTGCAGTCGCCTCCGCGACCCGCAGTTCGCCTGCCGGCCCGGTGATCGCCACGGTCTCGCCGATCTCCTGCCAGGGTCCGCCCGCCACGCGGAACCGAGCGGCGTACTCCACGGCCACCTGCGGCCGCACCGTCACATGCGCGTTGAGGTAGCGGTGGGTGATCTCCTTGCTCGGGTACGGCGCCCCCGGCTCGCGGGTGGACAACCGGGTGCCGTCGCCGAAGTCCCAGTGGTACGCCGACGGCGTGGCCACGACCTCGACCGACTGCCCCAGGATCGTCAGCGTCCGGCGCACCTCGGACGGGTCGGCGTAGAAGATCGTGTCGAGGTTGACCAGCGTCTTGGTCTTCGGCTGCGTCTGCACCGTCAGCGGCGGCAGGCCCACTCGGCGCAGTGCCTCAAGCACCAGCCCCGGGGTCACCTGTGGCTGCGCCGCCTCCGGTTCGTCCACCGCGCAGCGGCTGGATAGGACAATCCACTGCCCATCTGGCAATCGGCCCCACAGGTACCACCGTCGTTCGGTCTGCTGCGCACAACTGAAAGCCCGAGCACAATCTAAGTCTTGTGTGGGGGTCGTCGGACTACTGGCGCACGCGGAGACCCATTGGTACTGCACGTAGGGAGCGGATTGCGGGTTGGACGACTGGCCCGGTGAGGAGTCGACGCTCTCCGTGCCGCTCTGAGACTGATTACCGACGACAGTAAAGACGTCCTTGTCTGCGCCTCCCTCGATGTCAGGCCTGTCCGTCGCCGCCCCTGGGATGGCGTGGACGACTAGAACCGAGAGGACAGCGATGGCACTCACGACTGGTCCAACTCGACGATGGACCATTCTGTCCCAGGCGAAAGCGTGTAGATCTTGATGCCAGGACCACCGCCGAATCGTTCGCGATCCCCATCCGCTCGGACCACGACCTGACCGGTGGATTCGACCTGCGCGACTACCTGCGTCCGACGGCGATCCCAGCTTGCAATCCAAGCGTCCTCCACGATCCATCCGTCCGACCTGATAGATCCCCCCTCGTTGTAGACGTCGCTGATGAAGTCGGTGATGGCCATGCAGGATGTGCACTCCGAGCTCATCGCCGCCAAGTCATCGGTATCTCCTGACGAGGTGCTGTAGTTCAGTAGCTCGATCCAGTGCCGGACGAACGCAACCGCGGCCTTGCGGCCGGTGCCGCGGGCCTCGTCGGGCATGGGCGGTGGCCCAGCCGGCTCGGTCGGCGTCGCGGACGCGGTCGCCTCCGGGCTCGTCGAGTCGAGCGGAGCGGGCGCGATCGGCTCCTCGGAGGAGCACGCGACGAGGGCAGACAGCGCCACAACGGTGACTGCGACGCGGTGTACTGCCATCGACTTCCCCCGTCGAGCGTGCGGCATGGGCGCGCGTGAATCTATCGGCTGGGCAGTGCTCCAGGGAACCTCCCGCCGTCGGACTGGGGATACAGCGCCCCGGCGGTCGAGCTCCTATTGGCGCCTAAGTGTTTTCTTGGTGATCCGGACGCGGTTGTTGGCGACGATGGCGGTTTCGTAGCCGGGGTGGTGGACCAGGGTGTGGTGTCGGGAGCAGAGGAGCCGCCCGTTGTCGAGGTCGGTGGGGCCGCCGTGACCCCAGGGGATGTCGTGGTGGGCGTGGCACCAGCCTGCGGGGCGGTCGCAGCCTTCGGCGGTGCAGCCGTTGCCGTCACGTAGCGCCATCGCGATCCGCTGCGCGGGGGTGTGGAGGCGTCGTTTGCGGCCGAGGTCCAACGGTTGGGACTTGCCGCCGAGGACGGCCGGGATGAGCCCGGCCTGACACGCCAACCTGCGGGCCTGGGCTGCGGTGATCGCCTGCCCCGTGTCGAGCCCGGCTGCCTTCAGGCCTTCGGTCAACACATCGAGGTCCATCGTGACCACGACGGTCGCGTTGACACCACCGGCGGTGGGGATCTTCTCGAGGGGGAAGCGTTCGATGTAGTCGCTGAACGCCTCTCCCAACAGCTCAGCGGACACTTTGCTGCGGATGACCGGTTGACCGTCCTCGTCGACCTCGACCTCATCGACGGTCTCGCGCTGGTAGGCGTCGGTGCCGCGGGCGGGTGAGGCCAGGGCATGCAGCGCTTTGAGGAGCATGGCGCCGTTCAGGTTGGAGATCTTGAACTTCCCAGAACAGGTGCCGTCGCCGTTGTCGAAGATCGAGAACGAGGTCTTGCGGGCGGCGTCGCGTTCTTCCTTGTCCAATTGCTTGGCGAGTTCTTCGTCGGCGGCGTCGGGGTCGATGACCTCCAACAGCCGCCGCCCCAGCACCTTCAACGCCCGGGCGTCATGCACCCGGGCTTCGGTGAGGAGGTGCTTCTCGGCCCGCTCCCGATCCGCCTCCGGCACCCAGGACGGCAGGGCGTCCACGGCGGACATGATCACCGCCGCTTGGTCGGCACCCACCCTGCCGGCGCCGAGCTCGGTCGCGGTGGCCTCGTGCCGGTCCAACGCGGCGGCGAGCTTCACCGCCGCACGGGCGTCGCGGTGGGTCGTGGTGGTGGCGTGGGCGAGCCAGGCGGTGGTCGAGGTCGCACCCTTGGTCGCCGCGACGTCCAGGGTGTCTGCGCGGGTGAGGACTGCGGCGCGCAGTGCCTCCATCCGCGCGATCCCCGCGGTCAGCTCCACGATCGTCTCCGCCGCAGCAGCCGCATCCAGACCCGCGGTCGCGACCAGCGGGTCGACGAGGTCATCGATCACCCCATGCAGCCGGCCAGCGAACCAATGCACCTGCACCGACCGCTCACCGAGCGGCGTCGGCCCGCGCGACTCCAAAGCAGCTGCAGCATCAGGCTGCTCCTGCTCATCGGGTCGCTCCTCTGCCTCCATGAAACGACTCTAGAGACACTCTCCGACAATTCTCGAACAGTTCGAACGAGTTGTGGATTGTTCCATGTATCGGATGTCATGTCGCAGGACAGGCGGGCACCACCGCCGTGGACGCGGCTCGCAACACCTGACCCGACGACAGGATCAGGCGTACGCCGCGCGCAGCCTCTGCAGTTCGCTCGCGTCGTGTGCACTGAACACCGTGACGTCGCGCGCGGACGCATGCAGCTCCTGGAGCCGGGCGAGGTTCGCCCGACGAGCCTCGTTGTCGACGCACATCATCCGTTGGAACACCCGCAGCCCCGGGGGGCACGACCGGGGTTGCGTCAGGTCGCCGGTGTGGAAGTAGGCGTCGCCCGCGTGCAGCAGCCACCCGCCGTCCGGGCGGCGTACGGCGACCCCGCTGTGCCCGCGCGTGTGGCCGTGCAGCGGCACCAGGACCACGTCGTCGCCGATCGCCCGCACGGACTCGAAGCCGTGCCAGTCGTCCCCACCGGGAGCGTGCTCGACCCACTCCGGTCCGTGTGCCCACTGGGCGGCGAGATAGCGCTGCCGCTCGGCGAGTGACGGGTGCAGCGCGGCGTCCAGCTCCGCGCTGTGCACGTGCACCCGCGCTTCGGGGAAGTCGGCCAGCCCGCCGGCGTGGTCGAGGTCGAGGTGGGTCAGCACGATGTCGCGTACGTCGCGCGGGTCGTAGCCGAGCAGGCGCAGCTGGGTGAGGGCCGTCTCCGCAGGATCCAGCGTCGGCCCGACCATCAGCACGAACGGGCGGCCCAGACGCCGCGCCCGCTCGTGCACGTCGTCGGCACCGAAGCCGGTGTCGACCAGGGTGAGGCCGCTGTCCTGCTCGACGAGCAGGCAGTGGGCGACCAGCTCGGGCGGCATGAACCGCGGGACGCGCGCTGCCGGCGGCCGCATCGTGCCGCAGTTCAGGTGGTGGATCCGGCTCGTCACGCAGGCATCCTGGCACACCGGCCGGCAGCGAGCAGGATCCCGCGACGTACCCTGGCCGGGTGGATGAGGACGCCCCCAGCACGCTGCGGGTGCTGGTCCGACCACGGATGCTCCTGCTCCACCTGCTCGGCATCGCGGCGATCAGCACGGCTGTCGCACTCGGGCTGTGGCAGCTGGACTCCTGGCAGGAGAGCCGCATCGACCGCGCCGCCGAGATCGCCGAGCTCGACCCTGTCCCGGTCGGCGAGCTGATCGGTGCGGACGACCCGTTCCCGCGGGACGGCGTGGGCCGACCGGTCACCATGGCGGGCCAGTGGCTGCCGGAGTCGTCGGTCCTGATCTCCGACCGGCTGCACGACGACGAGCTCGGGGCCTGGCTCGTGACGCCCCTCGCAGTCTGCGAGGACGATGCGTCGAGCGGGTGCGCGAACGCCTCCGCGATGCCGGTCGTGGTCGGCTGGCTCCCCTCGACCGGCGCGCCCCACGAGCCGCCGACGGGGTCCGCCGAGGTGACGGGCTGGCTGCAGCCGCCGGAGTCCTCCGGCGAGCCCGACCCCGACCCGAGTGACGACGTCCTCACCGCCGTCCGCATCCCGGAGCTGCTGCCGCGCGTCGACCGCGACCTGTACGGCGCCTACGTGATCCTCGACGAGCCGGCCGCAGCGCGCGACGGCTTGGTCGCGGTGACTCCTGACTTCTGGCCCGACCCGCCGCCGCTGTCGGGGCTGCGCAACTTCCTCTACGGCCTGGAGTGGTGGGTCTTCGCCGGCTTCGCCGCGTTCCTCTGGTACCGATGGGCCCGCGACGAGGTCCTGTCTGCCCGCGCCGGGGCGCACCCCGACGAGCCCGACCCCGACGTACCCGACCCCGACCGCCCCGGAGGCCCGGACGGGCCTGCCGAGAGCGACCCGGCCCAGAGCGACCCAGCCCAGAGCGACCCCGCCCCCGACTCGAAAGTCGTCCGCACATGAGAGCCGCCCTCACCCGCTACCGCGTCATGGCCATGATCGTCGGCGTCCTGCTGGTGGTGCTGTGCCTGATCGGCCTGCCGCTGCATTGGGCGCACCTGGTCAACCCCGCGTGGTTCCCCGTCGGCAGCACCGGCGAGCGGATCGGCGACGCCATCTCCGCCTACCTCGGTGTCGCCCACGGCTGGCTCTACCTGATCTTCCTCATCGTCGCCTTCCAACTGTCCCGGAAAGCCCGGTGGGATCTGACCTTCACGCTCACGACCCTGCTCATGGGCACGGTCCCGATCCTGTCGTTCTGGGCCGAGCACCGCGCGACGAAGCGCGTGCGGGTGCAGATCGAGGCCGAGGAGAGCGGCGGCGTCACGCGAACAGCAGCGCGATGAAGGCCCCGGTCGCGCTCAGCGCTGTCGCGATGCCCGCGACCGGCCACGGCCACGAGCGTCGTCCGCGCACGGTTGCGATCGCCACGCCGAGGGCAGCCCCGACGAGCGAGGCGATCAGCGCCAGCCAGTAGCCGATCATCAGCACGCCCAGGAAGTCGCTGTCGCAGATCCGTGGCTCCGGCTCCGACGTCAGGCCGCACGAGTCGGTGGCGAACGCCGAGAACAGCGAGAAGAAGCCGAGCAGCATGACGCCGACCGCGAGCACGCCGACCAGCAGCCAGGAGAGGACACGATCGACCGTCCGGTTCGGGGCAGCGGCAGGGGTCACTGGCGCGTCGTTCACCTGCGCATCCAAACACGTCGTGACGTAGGTTCGGTGCCGTGCCGACACCACCTCGCACGGCGTTCGTCCTCGGCGGCGGTGGCGTGCTCGGGGCGGTGGAGGTCGGCATGCTCCGCGCACTGCTCGAGACCGGCGTACGCCCCGACCTCGTCCTCGGCACCTCCGTCGGGGCGCTGAACGGAGCCCTGCTCGCACTCGACCCGACGCCGCACGTCGTCGACCGGTTGGTCGAGCTGTGGCGCAGCGCCGGCGACAGCGAGTTGTACGCCGACAATCCCGTCCGGCAGGTACGCCGCGCGCTGCGGACCGGCACCCACCTCTACTCCAGCCGTCCCCTGCGCGAGCGACTGGAGGCCGAGCTCGGCGAGACCACGTTCGAGGAGCTCGCGGTGCCGTTCCAGTGCTGCGCGGCGAGCATCGAGCGAGCGGGAGAGCACTGGTTCAGCAGCGGCCGCGTCGTCGAAGCCGTCCTCGCCTCGGCGGCGGTGCCGGGACTGTTCGCGCCGCAGCGCATCGGCCCACCGGCGGGTCAGGACGGTCCGGTCGAGCACTTCCTCGACGGCGGGATCGTCAACTCCATCCCGGTCGGACGCGCGGTCGACCTGCGCGCCGAGCGTGTCTTCGTGCTGCAGGTCGGGCGGGTGGACCGTCCGTTGAGCGTGCCTCGCTACCCGTGGGAGGTGGCGCGGGTCGCCTTCGAGATCGCCCGCCGGCACAGGTTCCATCGCGAGATGAACGAGGTGCCCACCGACGTCGAGGTGCACGTGCTGCCCACAGGCGGCGGTTCGGCCAAGGACGACTCGCTGCGCGCGTTCCGCGACTTCAGCAAGGTCGAGGAACGCATCCACGCGGCGTACGACGCCAGCAGGGTCTACCTGCAGGAGCACCTGTGAGCCGCCGCAGCAGACGCCAGCTCGCTTACCTCCTGGTGCAGCGTCTTGTGGTCGCTCCTGCAATGGTGGCCGCGACCGTGCTGGCACTGGTCACGCTGCCGCTGTGGGTGCTGGTGGCGGTCGTGCTGTCTCCGCTGGTGCCGGGACGGTTCCGTCCGCTGCGCCTGGCCTCGATCGCGCTGCTCCACATGGTGCTCGAGAGCGTCCTGCTCGTGGTGATGCTGGTGCTGTGGGTGCTCAGCGGCTTCGGCTGGAAGATCCGGTCGCCGTACTTCCAGCGGATCCACTACGCCCTGGTGAAGGGCTACCTGGTGATCTTCTTCCGCGAGGCACGACGGGTGCTGCGGCTGCGGATCGTGACCGAGGGTCCGCGTCCCGACGCCCATCCGGGACACCCGCTCCTCGTGGTCTGCCGACACGCGGGACCCGGCGACTCGTTCACGCTGATGTACGCCCTGATGCATTGGTATCAGCGCGAGCCCCGCGTGGTGCTCAAGGACACCCTGGCCTGGGATCCCGCGATCAGCGTGGTGCTCAACCGGCTGCCGGCGCGCTTCGTCAGCCCTGGCGCCGGCGCACCGGGCGAGCTCGAACAGCAGGTCGGTGAGCTCGCGCGCTGCCTCGACGGCAACGACGCGTTCGTGATCTTCCCGGAGGGCGGCAACTTCACGCCCGCGCGGCGCGACCGTGCGATCGCGCGCCTGCGTGCCCTGGGTCTGCACGCCATGGCCGACCGTGCCGAAGCGATGGAGAACGTGCTGGCGCCGCGCCCGGGCGGTCTCCTCGCCGCACTCGACGAGGCCCCCGACGCCGACGTCCTCCTGGTCGCCCACACCGGGCTCGACCACCTGCTCACCGTGGCCGACGTGTGGCGAGAGCTGCCGATGGACAAGCAGATCGTGATGCGGTGGTGGCGCGTCGGACGTGAGGAGATCCCCGCCTCCCGGGAGGCGAGGATCGACTGGTTGTACTCCCGGTGGGAGGAGATCGACCGGTGGATCACCGAGAACCGGCCGGTCGATCTCCCCACGCGGGTACGCCGCGCGCGCGAGCGCGCCTGATCCGTCAGTCGGGCAGGATGACCGTCTGCGCCGGGTCGTCGGGTGTGGTCGGCCTGTGCGGCGTCTCGTTGTTGTCGGCGGCAGCCTCGTCGGGGCTGGCGGCCGCCGCGTCGTCGGGGTGCTCGATGCCGGCTGCCGACGGCGTGATCGGCGTCTTGTCGTCGGTGGCGGGAGTCGACAGACCCGAGCCGGCGGCCGCCGCGGAAGCGGCACCCGCCTGCGACGCGCTCGGCGACGGCGGGGTCGTCGCGGAATGCCAGGTCTCCGCGGCCTTCTTGTCCTGCTTCTTCTTGACGACGACACCGATCAGCGCGCCGAGGCCGGCGAGCAGCAGGATCTTCTTGAGCTTGCCGCCGCCCTTCGACCCGTCGTCGGAGTCGCTCTTCGCTGCCTTGGCGGCCTTCTTGGTCGTCGCCACCGTCGCGGCGGCGGCTGCGGCCTTCTCGGCCTTGCCCTTCGCCTTGGCCGCCTTCTTCGCGGCCTTCTTCTTGAGGTCAGCCGTGTCAGGGGTGTGCTCGGAGACGGCGCTGGTCACCTTCTCCGCCAGGTCGGCGGCCTGATCCTTGACCTGCTCGAGCTTCGTCGCGGACTTCTTCCGCCTCATCGTCTCTCCCTCTGTCGTTTCTCGGGTCGTTCCCGGGTGGTTTCCCGGGCCGTGGCTCGGGTGGTGGCTTCTTCGGGACTCTGGAGGAGCCTTCCCGGCACGTCAAGGGAGGCAAACCTGGCCCGCCGCGCATTGGGTCTGCATGGGAGGATCGAGGACGCAGCAAGCCCCCTCCCACCTCCTGCGAAAGGCGAGCCCCTGTGGCCGAGACGTACGCGACGCTGAAGACCAACCACGGCGACATCGTGATCCACCTGTTCCCCAACCACGCGCCGACCACGGTCGCGAACTTCGTCGGCCTCGCCGACGGCTCCAAGGTGGGCAAGAAGTTCTACGACGGGCTGACCTTCCACCGCGTCATCGACGGCTTCATGATCCAGGGCGGCTGCCCCCAGGGCACCGGCACCGGCGGACCCGGCTACGAGTTCAAGGACGAGTTCCACCCCGAGCTGAAGTTCGACAAGCCCTACCTGCTCGCGATGGCCAACGCCGGCCCCGGCACCAACGGATCGCAGTTCTTCATCACCGTCGGCAAGACCCCGCACCTCAACATGCGCCACACGATCTTCGGCGAGGTCGAGGACGAGGCCAGCCAGGCTGTCGTCGACAAGATCGCCAAGGTCCGCACCGGTCCGATGGACCGTCCCGCGGAGCCGGTCGTCATGGAGTCGGTCACCATCGAGGAGCGCTGACCTCCCGCCGATGACCGACCAGCCGACCGAGGGCCAGGTGAGCGGCGCCGCGACCACGCCGACCTGCTACCGGCACTCCGACCGGGGGACCTACATCCGCTGCCAGCGGTGCGACCGGCCGATCTGCCCCGACTGCATGCACCAGGCTTCGGTCGGCTTCCAATGTCCTGACTGCGTCCGGGAGGGCGCGAAGGAGACCCGCCAGGGCCGCACGGCGTACGGCGGACTCCGGCCCGCGGTGCCCGGGCGCGTCACGATGGCGCTGATCGCGGCCAACGTCGCGGTCTTCGTGCTCATCGTGGTCACCGGCTGGCGCAGCAGCCGCCTGGTCGACCTGTTCGCACTGCTGCCGGTGACCGCCGGGACCCTCGACGCCTCCGGCATGCCGATCCTGGTCCGCGGCGTGGCCGACGGAGCGGTCTGGCAACTGCTGACGGCGATGTTCACCCACGTCGAGCTGTGGCACATCGGCTTCAACATGCTCGCGCTCTACATCCTCGGCCCGCAGCTGGAGGCGCTGCTGGGAAGGTGGCGCTTCCTCGCGCTCTACCTGCTCTCCGGGCTCGCCGGCAGTCTGACCGTCTACTGGCTCTCGGCCACCAACTCCCAGACCGTCGGCGCCTCCGGGGCGATCTTCGGCCTGATGGCCGCGCTGCTCATCGTCGCCGTCCGGGTGCGGGGTGACGTGCAGTCGCTGATGACCCTGGTCGCGATCAACGTCGTGATCACCGTGATCGGCGCGGGCTACATCTCCTGGCAGGGCCACCTCGGCGGCTTCGTCGGCGGCCTCGCCCTGGCCGGCGTACTCGTCTACAGCCCGCGACGCAATCGCACCCTGTGGCAGGTCGCCGGGGTGATCACGATCGCGGCCCTGCTGATGGCGGCGTACGTCGTCCGCACCCTGATGCTCGCGACCTGACAGCTGCCCGGCGGGACGGTTGTCCACAGTGGGGATAACTGCTGTGGAGAACTACAGCGGTGTGATTCGGGCAGGCTGCCGCGGTGAACGCGGCAGTCCGACAACCGGTACCCGACCGGGTCACGCCCAGACCCGCCGATGTGCCCGACGTCACGTCCCAGGGCAAGCTAATGGGCGTGTATTCAGTGATGTGGTGACTGAAGGCCGACCCGTTGCCGTTCTCCACAGGTCGTCCGCTGGGGGTATGCGGTCCACCGTCGGGGTTGCCAGGCTCACGGCATGGACCTGCCCGCACTGCTCGATCTGCAGTCCGGGGTCGTCGCTCGGCGTCAACTGGTCGAGTTGGGGTTCTCCGACAACGACATTCGCCGGCTCGTACGCCGTCGCGACCTGTCCCGCGTCCATCCAGGCGTCTTCGTCGATCACACCGGTCCGCTGTCCTGGGTCAATCGGGCGTGGGCGGCAGTGTTGTTCTACGGCGATGCCGTCCTGTGCGACGTCAGCGCCCTGCACCAATCCGGAGATGTCATCCACGTCGCAGTCGACCATCGCCGCACCGCTTCGCGGCTTCCCGGCGTACGGGTGCACCGGATGCGCAACCTGGAACGCATGGCGCTGTGGCATACCACCCCGCCGCGGCTCAAACTCGAAGACGCCGCTCTCGACGTCGCAGGCAATGCTGTATCGCTGGCGGACGCGGCGGAAGTGCTGATGACGGTGTGCCGAGAGCGCCGGACGACGCCTCAACGCTTGCTCGCCTCACTGGAGCAACGCGCGCGGATGCCACGCGGGGCCGAGCTTCGCGCAGTGCTGGCGGACGCGGCAGCCGGAGTCCAATCCGTGCTCGAACGCTCCTATGTCCTCAGGATCGAGCGCGCCCACGGACTGCCGCGTGGGCGACGGCAGGTCCGCGAGTCCACCGACGCCGGCGTCGTCTACCGCGACGTGCTGTATGAGGACTTCGGTGTTGCGGTCGAGCTGGAGGGGTGGCGGTGGCACGAGACCGCTGATCGGCGGTCCGCCGACCTCGAGCGCGACCTCGCGGTGGCGGCAGGCGGACGTGTCGTCTTGCGGCTCAGCTGGCGCCAGGTCGATCGCCAGCCGTGCCACACGGCCTCCCAGATTGCAGCAGTCCTGACGGCTCGCGGCTGGGCGGAGGAGGAGCACCCGTGCGGTCCGCGCTGTGTGATCGCCGCGGAGGAGGCTGCAACGGGTTGATCTTCAGTCATGTGGTGACTGGGATCGCACCCGTTGGCGGTGAGGGGCTAACAGGACTCGGCAGACAGGACCGGCGAAGAGGGGCGGGTCACTCCCACTTCGTGGCGTAGACGAACCCCACGGCCATGAAGCCGATGCCGACGAGCAGGTTGTAGTTGCCGAGCTCGCGGATGAGGGGGACGGACGCGTCCTGGCTGGTGACGTAGTAGACGACGATCCACAGCAGGCCGAGCAGGAACGAGCCCAGCATCCCGACGACGACGCCGCGGCCGCGACCCAACGGGGTGCTCTTGTGGGCGGCGATGGTCAGGGCGAGGAGGATCAGGCCGAAGCCGATGACCCAGTTCCAGGCGCCGAGTTGGCCTATCCAGGCGGGGGTGCCGTCGTCGTACACCTCGAGGAGGTAGTAGACGACCCACGCGATGCCCGCTGCGGAGAGGAGTGCGGCCAGACCGACCCGCACCCAGGAGGTGGTGGGACCGACGTCGGAGCC
>JBHWSH010000122.1:0-5437 GCA_043427135.1 Marmoricola sp.
GTCTCTGTCCGGCTGGCGCGCGAGCTGCGGGCGCTGGGCGCGCGGGCCGGGATGGCGCTGCGGCCGGCGACGCCGGTCGAACCCTATGAAGACCTTCTGTCCGAGCTCGACATGCTGCTGGTCATGACGGTGGAGCCGGGCTTCGGCGGTCAGGCGTTCCTCGACGTCTGCCTGCCCAAGATCCGCCGCGCCCGCCAGATGCTCGACCGTCGCGGCCTCGAGCTCTGGCTCCAGGTCGACGGGGGAGTGTCCGCCGAGACCATCGAGCGTTGCGCCGAGGCCGGCGCCGACACGTTCGTCGCGGGATCGGCGGTGTTCAATGCCGACGACCCCGACACCATGATCGAGACGCTGCGCGCCTTGGCGGAGGCGGCGCAGCCGGTGCTCTGAGCGATGTGGCAGGCTTGTCCCCGACGAGTTGAACGAACTCGCGTGCTCTGGGGTCGGTGTAATTCCGAGCCGGCGGTGACAGTCCGCGACCCGGCCGCAGCCAGCGGCCGGCTGACCAGGCGCAACTCCTGGACCGACGGTGAGAGTCCGGATGGGAAGCGCACGCGATGGCTCGGCGCAGTCGTCCACCGGGCGTCGGCGTCGACCACATCGTGATGGTGCACGCCCGGCCCTGGGTCCGCGAGACGGACGAGAGGTAGGCGTGACCGGTTCAGCGATCGGGACGGCCACGCAGCCGGAGTTCCCGGCTGCAGAGGTGGCCGCGATGCATCGCGCCCTGCGCATCGCCGCGGCGCCCGGCGTACCCCTCGGACCCAACCCGCGCGTCGGCTGCGTCCTGCTCGACGGCGACGGTGCTGTTCTCGCCGAGGGGTTCCACCGCGGTGCCGGACACCCGCACGCGGAGCTGGAGGCGCTCACGGCGCTGCGTGGACTCGGGGCCGACCCCGCAGGGACGACCGCCGTGGTCACGCTCGAACCGTGCAACCACGTCGGCAGGACCGGGCCGTGCGCCCAGGCGCTCGTCGCGGCCGGCGTACGCCGCGTGGTCTACGCGCAGTCCGATCCCAACCCGGAGGCAGCGGGCGGCGCAGCCACTCTCGCAGCGGCGGGGGTCGAGGTCGTCGGTGGTCTTCTTGCCGCAGAGGCACGGCGACTCAACCGCGCCTGGTCGTTCGCCGTGGAACGCGGACGCCCCTTCGTCACCTGGAAGTTCGCCGCCTCCCTCGACGGTCGCAGCGCCGCAGCCGACGGCACCAGTCGATGGGTCAGCAACGCGGCGTCTCGGCGCGACACTCACCGGCTGCGCGGGGAATGCGACGTGGTCCTGGTCGGCACCGGCACGGTGCTTGTCGACGACCCGCACCTCACCGTCCGTGACGACATCGACGCGCCCCTGCCCTACGAGCGGCAGCCACTGCGTGCGGTGATGGGTCTTCGTGAGATCCCCACCGATCGCCGCGTGCTGGATGGAGCAGCGCCCTCGCTGCTGCTGCGCTCCCGCGAACCACACGAGGCCCTGTCCCGGCTGCATGAAGCAGGTCGGCGTCACGTCTTCCTCGAGGGCGGTCCCCGGCTCGCCGGAGCGTTTCTCCAAGCAGGACTGGTCGACGAGGTCGTCGCCTACGTCGCGCCGGCCCTGCTCGGTGGCGGCACCCACGCGGTCGAAGGGCTGACCATCGGCACCATCGCCGATGCCCTCCGGCTCGACGTCGAGGACGTCGCCGTCCTCGGTGCCGGCGGAAAGCGCGACGTACGCCTGGTCCTGACACCCCGCTACCCCGCACCTGCCGCACGAAAAGAGGCCTGAGATGTTCACCGGAATCGTCGAGGAGCTCGGCGTCGTCGCCGCCGTCGAGGACCAGGGCGACGCTGTCCGGCTGACGGTGCGCGGCGCGCTCGTGGTGTCCGACGCCGCCCTGGGCGACTCGATCTCGGTCAACGGCTGCTGCCTGACCGTCGCGGAGCGAGCGGGCGAGACGTTCACCGCCGACGTCATGCAGGAGACCCTCGACAAGACCTCGCTGGCTGGGATCGCCGAGGGTGACGTGGTCAACCTGGAGCGTGCGGTCACCGCCGGCACCCGCTTGGGCGGGCACCTCGTCCAGGGGCACGTCGACGCCACCGGCACCGTCGCGGCCCGAGAGCCCAGCGAGCACTGGGAGATCGTCACCATCGAGGTGCCTGCGACGTTGATCCGCTACCTCGTGCCGAAGGGATCCATCACCGTCGACGGCGTCTCCCTCACGGTGGTCGACGTCGACGACGCGGCGTCGACCTTCAGCGTCTCGCTCATCCCCGAGACCTTGGCGCGCACGACGCTCGGCACGCGCCGGCCCGGAGAGCGCGTCAACCTCGAGGTCGACGTGATCGCCAAGTACGTCGAGCGCATGCTCGCCCACCGCCCGGCTTCGGGCTCCGCACAAGACGCATCAGAGGAGGACCAGTGAGCTGGGAGGGCAAGATCCGACTGGACTCGGTCGAGGAGGCCATCGCCGACATCGCCGCCGGCAAGGCCGTCGTGGTCGTGGACGACGAGGACCGCGAGAACGAGGGCGACATCATCTTCGCCGCCAGCAAGGCGACCCCGGAGCTGATGGCGTTCACAATCCGGCACAGCTCAGGGGTGATCTGCGCACCGATGACCTCGGAGATCCTGGACCGCCTCGAGATTCCGTTGATGACGCCGCACAACCGCGATCCGATGCGGACGGCGTACACGATCTCGGTCGATGCGCGCGACGGCGTCACCACCGGCATCAGCGCCGCGGACCGTGCCCGCACCGTCAAGGTGCTCGCCGACTCCGCGACCGAGTCGTGGGAGCTGACCCGGCCCGGACACGTCTTCCCGCTGCGCTACCGCGACGGCGGAGTGCTCGTGCGGCGCGGACACACCGAGGCGGCCGTCGACCTGGTCCGGATGGCGAAGCTCTCCCCGGTCGGCGTGCTGGTCGAGATCGTCAACGACGACGGCACCATGAAGCGCGGTCAGGAGCTGCGCGACTTCGCCGACGAGCACGGGCTCAAGCTGATCTCGATCGAGCAGATGGTGCACTACCGACGCGCCACCGAGAGCCACGTCGCGCGGGTCGCGGAGACCCGGCTGCCGACGCAGTACGGCGACTTCACCGCGGTCGGCTACCGCATCGACATCGACGACTCCGAGCACATCGCGTTGGTCTACGGCGACCTCGACGACCTGCACGACGACCGTCCGGTCCTGACCCGGGTGCATTCGGAGTGCCTCACCGGCGACGTGTTCGGCAGCAGTCGTTGCGACTGCGGCCCGCAGCTCGGCGAGGCGCTGGAGCGCGTCGTAGAGGAGGGCAGGGGAGTGGTGATCTACCTGCGTGGCCACGAGGGCCGAGGGATCGGGCTGCTCGCCAAGCTGCAGGCCTACCAGCTGCAGGACGGCGGTCGCGACACCGTCGACGCCAACCTCGACCTCGGCCTGCCGGCCGACGCGCGGCACTACGGCGCGGCCACTCAGATCCTCAAGGACCTGGGCGTGCGCAACGTCCGCCTGCTGACGAACAATCCGGCCAAGTCGCACGGCCTGGAGTCGTACGGCGTGCACGTGGCCGAGCGCGTCCCGTTGACACCGCACCCCAACGACCACAACATCGCCTACCTGCGCACCAAGCGCGACCGGATGGGTCACGACCTGCCCGACCTGGCCGTGCTCGTTCCCGGCGGCGGGCTGCCCGTGGCCCCGATCGATAGCACCGTCGACATCACCGAGGGAGAGCAGTTGTGAGTGGAGAAGGATCGCCGGTCCCGCAGTTCCAGGCGCAACCGATCGACTGTCACGACGTCCGGACCGCCGTGCTCGCCGCCAGCTGGCACGACCAGGTGATGGACGGCCTCATCGCCGGCGCCCGCCGCGCACTGAAGGACTTCCAGGTGGAGGCACCCGGCGTCGTACGCGTGCCGGGATCCTTTGAGCTGCCCGTGGTGGCGGCAGCCCTCGCGGAGAAGGGTTACGAGGCCGTCATTGCGCTGGGTGTGATCATCCGTGGCGGCACCCCCCACTTCGAATACGTGTGCAACGCCGCCACCGACGGTCTCAGCCGGGTGGCGCTCGACCATGGCATCGCGGTGGGTTTCGGCCTGCTCACCTGTGACAACGAGGAGCAGGCCCTCGACCGCGCCGGACTCCCGGGGTCGCGGGAGGACAAGGGCTACGAGGCGGCTTCTGCCGCACTGGTGACTGCGTCCACGCTGCGTCGGATCCGCAAGCCCTACGAGACGGAGTGAGAGCCCCAGACCGTAGGCTGGGGCGGGCCGCTGGACGACAGGAAGCGTGGAGATGAAGACGTTCGAGGAGCTCTGGGACGAGCTCGCCGAGAAGTCCCGGACGCGGCCCGACGGCTCGGAGACCGTCGCAGCGCTCGACGCCGGCGTCCACGCCATCGGCAAGAAGCTGGTCGAGGAGGCCGCCGAGTCCTGGATGGCCGCCGAGCACGAGGGCCCCGAACGTGCGGCCGAGGAGATCAGTCAGCTGCTCTACCACGCACAGGTCCTGATGCTCGCCAGCGGCGTGAGCCTCGAGGACGTCTACGCCCATCTGTAAGCACTGGTGCACTCGCCCGCCGGCCCGGTTGCGTCCCGCACGCCCACCCCACTCCCCGAAGTAGCTGAAGCGATGACGACAGACACCGACACCCCCCCCAACGGCGCCCCTGCGGCGACCTTGCGGATCGCGGTGCCCAACAAGGGCGCGCTGTCCCAGGCTGCCTCCGAGATCCTTCGCGAAGCCGGATACGCCCAGCGCACCGATCCCAAGCAGCTGGTGCTGACCGACCCCCGCAACGGCGTGGAGTTCTTCTACCTCCGCCCGCGCGACATCGCCGTGTACGTCGGCGAGGGCACGCTCGACGTCGGCATCACCGGCCGCGACCTGCTGTGGGACTCCGGTGCCGCGGCCGAGGAGATCGCCGGCCTCGGGTTCGGGCGCTCGCGGTTCCGGTTCGCCGCGCGGCCCGGGACCGTGGGGGAGCTGGGCGACCTGTCCGGCAGCCGGATCGCCACCTCCTACGACGGCATCGTGCGCCGCTACCTCGAGGAGCGCGGTATCGAGGCCACCGTCATCCGGCTCGACGGCGCGGTCGAGACGAGCATCCAGCTCGGTGTCGCCGACGTCGTCGCCGACGTCGTCGAGACCGGGAGCACGCTGCGCCAGGCCGGGCTCGAGGTCACCGGCGAGGTGATCATGGACTCCGAAGCCGTCCTCATCGGGCGCGGCAACCTGGCCGGGCAGGCCGGCTTCGAGGTGTTCCGCCGCCGGCTGCAGGGCGTGCTGGTGGCGCGCTCCTACGTGATGATGGACTACGACATCCGCGTCGACCGGGTCGAGGAAGCCGTCGCGCTGACGCCCGGGATCGAGAGCCCGACCGTCTCGCCGCTACATCGCGAGGGCTGGGTCGCGGTGCGCTCGATGGTGCTGCGCTCCGAGGCCCAGCGGATCATGGACGACCTGTACGACATC
>JBHWSH010000123.1:0-2823 GCA_043427135.1 Marmoricola sp.
TAACTAGCGGCTTCGGCCTCCCGCCGCTTGGGCGTGGGGCGGCCCTTGCCGCCGGGCTTGGCCGGGGAGTCGCCGGTGGCGTGGCCGACCGACGAGTCGGAGGTGGGTGCAGAAGAGCCTGAGCGACGGAACACGCGAACCTTCGAGGGAGTCGGACGAGACGGGCGGGCGACCGGGCCCAGCCTATCCGGGGTCCTGCCGCTATCGGCCGCGTAGGCCCGCCCCCCAGGCTGGGCAGCACACCCGGGCCCGACGACGAAAGGGGCTGCCACCCCATGAGCCTCATGCAACGCATCCGCCTGATCTTCAGCGCCAAGGCGAACAAGGCCCTGGACCGCGCCGAGGACCCACGCGAGACCCTCGACTACAGCTACCAGAAGCAGCTCGAGCTGCTGCAGAAGGTCCGCAAGGGCGTGGCCGACGTCGCGACCAGCCGCAAGCGCATCGAGCTGCAGATGAACCAGCTGCAGCAGCAGGCCGACAAGCTCACCGGTCAGGCGCAGCAGGCGCTCGGCGCCGGGCGCGAGGACCTGGCCCGGGAAGCGCTGACCCGCAAGAGCGCTCTCACCCAGCAGATCAGCGACCTGCAGACCCAGCACGGCCAGCTGCAGGGTGAGGAGGAGAAGCTCACACTCGCCTCGCAGCGGCTGCAGGCCAAGGTCGAGGCGTTCCGCACCCGCAAGGAGACGGTCAAGGCGACCTACAGCGCCGCCCAGGCCCAGACCCGGATCAACGAGGCGTTCTCCGGGATCTCCGAGGAGATGGGTGACGTCGGCCTGGCCATCCAGCGTGCAGAGGACAAGACCGCCCAGATGCAGGCCCGCGCCGGTGCCATCGACGAGCTGATCGCCTCCGGCGCGCTCGACGACGCCACCGCGATCAACTCCGGCGACGACATCGCCCGCGAGCTGCAGGCCCTGTCGTCGACCTCCCAGGTCGAGCAGGAGCTCGCCGCGCTCAAGGCCGGTACGTCGGGTGGCGCGCTCACCCAGGGCGAGCAGCCCAAGGCGATCGACGCCGCCGGCGGGCAAGGCAGCGAGCAGACGCCGACCCAGGAGGAGCAGTCGTGATCATCCGGATCCTCGGTGAGGGGCAGTGGGACGTCGAGGACCACCACCTCGAAGCTCTCAACGCCCTCGACGCAGCGCTGGAGAAGGCCGTCGAGGAGGGTGACGAGCGGCAGTTCCGCATCGAGATGCACGCCCTGCTCGACTGCGTGCGCCAGCAGGGCGACCGGCTCGAGGACGACTCGCTGGAGGAGTCCGACCTGATCCTGCCCCCGGCCGACGCGACCCTGGAGGAGGTGCGGGCGCTCCTCACCGACGAGGGGCTCATCCCGGACTGATGGCAAGCACCCGTTTCGTCAAGGACCACGGGCTGACCGCCCGGATGACGCTGACGATGTTCGTCCTCGGCGGGCTGTTCGTCGTCGTCATCGTCGGGCTCATGGGCATCGTCGGTCAAAGCAGCCCCGGCCTGGCGATGATCATCGGCCTCGTGGGCCTCGGCATCGTCTGGTTCCAGTGGTACAACTCCGACACCCTGGCGCTCAAGGCCATGCGCGCCCGCGTCGTGGAGCCGCACGAGGCGCCCGAGCTGCACGCCATGGTCGACCGGCTCTGCGCGATGGCCGACATGCCCAAGCCGCGGGTCGCGATCGCCTACACCGACATGCCCAACGCGTTCGCCACCGGCCGCTCGCCGCGCCGCTCGGCCGTCTGCGTCACCACCGGCATCCTCGACCGGCTCACGCTCGACGAGCTCGAAGGCGTGATGGCCCACGAGCTGTCGCACGTCGCGCACCGCGACGTACTCGTCATGACACTCGCTTCCTCCGCCGGCATCATCACCGGCATGGTGCTGCGGGGCTCGCAGTACGGCGGCCTGCGCTTCCTCGGCGGCAACCGCGACCGCAACGCCCTCCCGGTGTGGCTGGTCGTCCTGGTCGCCAGCATCGTGGTGTACGCCGTCAGCTTCCTCGCCATCAAGCTGCTGTCGCGCTACCGCGAGCTTGCCGCCGACCGCGCCGGGGCGTTCCTGACCGGCAAGCCGTCGGCACTCGCCAGCGCTCTGACGAAGATCACCGGAGAGATCTCGGCGATCCCGCAGCGCGACCTGCGCGCCTCGCAGAGCATGAACGCCTTCTTCATCGCCCCGGCCGTCAGCGGCGCCTCGCTGCGGACGCTGACCGCCACGCACCCGTCGTTGGAGCAGCGGCTCGAACAGCTCGCCAAGGTGGCCCACGAGCTCGGTCGTCCGCTCGACGGCGGGTTCACCCAACCCCCCGGACTCTGATGGGCTTCTGGGACGCGCTGACCGGACGGCGCAAGCCCGTCGCCGCCAAGCTCGACGCGCTCTTCGCCCTGCCGCAGGCGTCGATCACGCTGCAGACGGCCGCGAACTTCACCATGACCGGCCGCGGCGGCGTTTGTTTCCGCGGCACCGAGGGTGCGGCGATGGCACAGACGATCGACGAGGTCGTCGCACTCCTCGACAACGACGACGACCCCGACGTCGAGCGGCACACCGACCGCTTCGGCTACACGTGGCTGGTCGCCCAGCAGGAGCAGATGTCCGACCTCGTCACCGACCTGCACGCGGTCAACACCTCGTTGGAGATGCAGGGGTTCGGCCCGGCGCTGCTGTGTTCGCTGGTGTCGTTCGCCGATCCCAGCGGTCGCGCGCTGGCGATCGTCTACCTCTACAAGCAGGGCACGTTCTACCCGTTCGCGCCGACCGGCCCGCAGCAGCGCGACAACCTGCTCGAGGTCCAGGCCCGTGACCTGCTCAAGGGCGAGATCCCGCTGGAGACCGACATAGTCT
>JBHWSH010000124.1:0-3291 GCA_043427135.1 Marmoricola sp.
GCCTGCGTACGGCAGGACCCAGCCGCCGATGCAGGCGTCGACGTGGCAGCGCACCCCGGCTGCCTGCGCGGCCGCCGCGATCTGCGGGACCGGATCCACCACCCCGTGGGCGTAGGACGGCGCAGAGGCGACGACCAGCACCGTGTCGTCGTCGATCGCGGCTGCCATCGCCGCCGGGTCCGGCCGGAAGTCGTCGCCCACCTCGACCAGCACCGGTTCGACGCCGAAGTAGTGCGCCGCCTTGTGGAACGCGGCATGTGCAGTGTCGGGAAGGACCATCCGCGGTCGTGCGATGTCGGGACGCGAGTCACGGGCGGTCTGCACCGCGAGCAGCACCGACTCCGTCCCCCCGGACGTCACCGAGCCGACGACGCCCTCGGGCGGACCGAGCAGGTCCGCAGCGAACCCGACCAGGTCGTTCTCCATCGTGCGCATCGACGGGAACACCGTCGGGTCCAGCCCGTTGGAGTCCGCGAACGCCGCGACGGCGGTGCGTCCGACCTCGTCGGCGGCGGCCAACCCGCTGTCGTAGACGTAGGCCAGCGTGGTGCCGCCCTTCGTGGGCAGGTCGCCCGCCTGGAGCTCGCGCAGCCGGGCGAGGACGTCGTCGGCGGTGGTCATGCTGCTCCTCGGGTGGTGGCGGCGCGGACATCGGCCGCGGTGAGGGTGTATCTGCGCAGCCACCACAGCGACAGCAGCACGAACGCCGCAGGGATGAGCGAGAAGCCCATGGTGATGGCCGCGACGGCGGAGTCGGGCTGGTCGATGGTGCCGGTCGTGGAGGACCGGTAGCCCCCCAGCGCGAGGACCAGCGCGAAGATCCCGGGACCGAGCGCCAAGCCGAGCGTCTCCCCCGCCGTCCAGACGCCGGTGTAGACACCGGCGCGGTTCTCGCCGGTGCGATGCGCGTCGACCGCCGCCGCGTCGGGCAGCATCGCCATCGGGAAGACCTGCGCGCCGGCGTACCCCACGCCGACCAGGGTCACCGCGGCGTACACGAAACCGATCGGGACGACCTGGGCGAGGCCGAGCAGCACGGCGCCGGCGAGGAAGACCAGGCTTGCCGCGACGTAGCCCTGCTTCTTGCCGACGCGGCCGCCGACCCGCTCCCACACCGGTGTGAACACCAGCGCCGGCCCGACGAAGCAGACGAACAGCAGAGTCGAGGCCCCCTTGCTCTCCAGGACGACACGAGCGACGTAGTCGACGCCGGCCAGCATGAGGCCGACAGCGAGCGCCTGCACCACGAAGGTGGTCAGCAGCATGCGGAAGTCGCGGGCGCGGGCCACGAAGCGCAGCTGCTCGCCCAGCGAACCGCTGCCGGCATGGACCGTCCCGGTCGGTGCGCCGCGGGTGCCTCGGTAGGAGCCGATCACGCCGACCAGGATGATGAGGCCGACCACGATGCCCATCACCCGATAGCCGTCTCGTCCTCCGATGGCGTCCCGGATCGCCGGGGCGCTGGCACCGGTCAGCAGGATCGTCAGGGCGAGCAGCGCCACCCGCCACGTCATCAGCCGGGTCCGCTCCTCGTAGGAGTCGGTCATCTCCGCCGGCATTGCGACGAACGGCACCTGGAAGAAGGCGTACGCCGTGGCGCAGGCCAGGAAGGTGACGAGCACCCAGCCGGCCTCCAGCACCTGCGAGCCGAGGTCGGGCCCGGCGAAGATCAGCGCGAACAGCAGCGCGAGGCCGATGCCGGCGCGCAGGAGGAACGGGCGTCGGGGACCGCGTGGGTCGGTGCTGCGGTCGCTGATCCGACCGGCGATCGGGTTGAGCACGACGTCCCAGGCCTTGGGAGCGAAGACGATCAGGCCGGCGACGGCGGCACCGATGCCGAGGGTGTCGGTCAGGTACGGCAGGAGCAGCAGTCCGGGCACCGTGCCGAACGCGCCGGTCGCCACCGAACCCATGCCGTATCCGGCACGCACTGAGACCGGCAACGCACCCGGGTCGGACGTCGCGGTGTCCACGTTGCCGTCAGCGCTTCGGGTCATGCCCACGCACCCTAGTGCCCCTCGGGCTCATCGAGTCGATCCAAAGTCACCGAGATGATCTCGTGCACGATCCGCTGCCACGCCTCGTGATCGAGGACCGGCGCCCGTGCCGCCATGCGTGCAGCGATCTCCGCCTCGCGGCTCGGGTCGCGCCCCGCATGCCCCGAGACGTCCTTGAACCCTTGGATCGCCCGCGTCAGCGCGACCCGGCGAGCGATGACGGCGGCGAGGTCGCGGTCGACCTCGTCCATGAGTCCGCGCAGGTGACCGATCGGGTCGCGTCCGGGCCACACGACGCGTACGTCGGGAACGCCCTCGTCGTTGTCGGCGCCGTCGGTCTGCTCGAGCTCCACCAGGCCGTGCAAGCGGTAGAAGGCGCGTGCGGGCTCATTGTCGGCGAAAACCCAGAGACCGAACCCCTCCGGGCTCGAGGCCTTGGCCAGGTCGAGGAGTGCGCTGCCCACGCCTCGGCGCCAACGGCCGGGAGCGACGTACAACGACTCCAGCCACCCGTTGGCGAGGTCGAGCATCCCCTCCAGGGCTCCTGACTCCGCAACCCAGACCGAGCCCTCGGCGACACGGGCCGCGAGTCGCTCTCTCACCTGCGCCTCCGTGCGTGTCACAGGCGGCATCGACGCAGCGCGGCGCGAGGCCAGACACATCGCTGCCAGAGAAGCGATGTCCTCGGGCTCGGCCCGGCGCAGGGTGAGGTCAGTGGAGTTCGCGGACGGCATCGAGGGCGCGCTGCAGGTCGTCGGGATAGTCGGACTCGAACTCGACGTACTCGTTGCTCTCCGGGTGCTCGAACCCGAGTTTGACCGCGTGCAGCCATTGACGGTCCAGTCCCACACGTGCGGCCAGGACCGGATCTCCGCCGTAGAGCGGATCGCCGACGCAGGGATGCTTGAGTGCGGACATGTGCACCCGGATCTGATGGGTGCGGCCGGTCTCGAGCTGGACTTCGAGCAGGCTGGCGAACCGGTGCGCCTCGAGCACCTCGTAGTGCGTGATGGACGGTTTGCCGTCCGGCATCACCGCGAACTTGTGGTCGTGTTTGGGGTGGCGGGCGATCGGAGCGTCGACGGTGCCGCGCAACGGGTCGGGGTGTCCCTGCACCAGGGCGTGATAGGTCTTATCGACCGTGCGCCGGCGGAAGGCGTTCTTGAGTCGTGAGTAGCCGTACTCGGACTTGGCGATCACCATCACCCCCGAGGTGCCGACGTCGAGACGTTGGACGATCCCCTGCCGCTCCGAGGCGCCGCTGGTCGCGATGCGGAAGCCCGCGGCCGCGAGG
>JBHWSH010000125.1:0-8898 GCA_043427135.1 Marmoricola sp.
GGGTGACACGAGGCCTGGGCGGTCATCCGACACAAGGACGCCGCGACGGTGTCCCTGCTGGGCGGCACGCGCAGCGAGGTCGACTCGCTGCTCGACGTACCCCTGCAGGACGGCCCGCCCCCGGCCGGCCGCCGCTTCGACCGCCTGCTCGCGGTGCCGTTCCGTCAGGTCGCCGAGCGCGGCTTCGAGGCACATGACGACGGCGCTCCGTTGACCGTCGTCGACATCGCCGTCGAGACCGAGATCCCGTACGCCGACCTGCTGGGTGCGCTGCCCGACGTACCTCTGGAGTTCGCCGACCGCGGCGGCTTCGAGACCTCCGACTCCGACTACGCCGACGTCGTGCGCCGCATCATCGACGAGGAGATCGGCAACGGCGAGGGGTCCAACCTCGTGGTCGGCCGCCACTACCGCGCCGAGCTCTCCGGCTGGGGCCCCGACCAGGCGCTGACCGTGCTGCGCCGGCTGCTCGAGCGCGAGCGTGGGGCGTACTGGGCCTACTGCTTCTTCACCGGCGAGCGCTTCCTCGTCGGCGCCAGCCCCGAGAGGCACGTCTCGGTGCACGGCGGCCCGCACGGGCACGAGGTCCGGATGAACCCCATCAGCGGCACCTTCCGACTGCGCGGTCTCGCGCCGGAGGAGCGCAAGGCCCGCCTGCTGGAGTTCCTCGCCGACGAGAAGGAGATCTACGAGCTCTTCATGGTCGTCGACGAGGAGCTCAAGATGATGTGCGACGTCTGCAACGAGGGCGGCCAGGTGCTGGGGCCGTTCCTGAAGCCGATGACGCACCTGGTGCACACCGAGTACCTCCTCGCCGGTCGGACCAGCCGCGACGTGCGGGAAGTGCTGCGCGACACGATGTACGCCGCGACGGTGACCGGGGCGCCGGTGGAGAACGCCTGCCGGCTCATCCGCCGTTACGAGACCGAGGGCCGCGGCTACTACGGCGGCGCGCTCGCACTGATCGGCCGCGACGCCGACGGGTCGCCGACCGTCGACAGCCCCATCGTGATCCGGACCGCGGACGTCAGCCTGGACGGCGTACTCACTGTGACCGCCGGCGCCACGCTGGTGCGCGACTCCGATCCCGACTACGAGGTCGCCGAGACCCACGCCAAGGCCGGGGGGATCCTGACTGCGTTCGGGCTGGCAGACGCGCCGTCCGGGCCGACGGACGGCGTGGCGGAGCTGACCCAGGACGAGGACGTCCTGATCGCGCTGGCGTCGCGCAACCAACGGTTGAGCCGGTTCTGGCTGACCGACCAGGGCGGGGCCGCGCCGTCGCCGGCGTTGCAGGGGCGCACCGCGGTCATCCTCGAGGGCGAGGACGACTTCGTGAACATGCTGCGCCACGTCCTGACCGTGCTCGGCATGGAGGCGACCGTGCTGCCGTACGACGACTATCGTCCCGGTGCGCTGGACGGCTACGACCTCGTGCTCGTCGGGCCGGGGCCCGGGGACCCGCGGGACGGTTCGCACCCCAAGATCGCGGCGTTCCGCGCCGCCACCGACGAGCTGCTAAAGTCAGGACGGCCGTTCCTGTCGGTGTGTCTAGGGCATCAGGTGCTGTGCGATCGGCTCGGGATTCCCCTTGTCTACAAGGACATCGTCTTCCAGGGCACGCAGTCGCGGATCGATCTGGGCGGTCGCGACGAGGTCGTCGGCTTCTACAACACCTTCGTCGGCCGGCTCTCCGGCGCCGCCCCCGACGGCGTCTCGGTTGCGGCCGATCCGTCCACCGGCGACGTGCATGCCGTGGCCGGCCCGCACTTCCGCGGCGTGCAGTTCCATGCCGAGTCGATCCTCACCGAAAACGGCTTCGAGCTCATCCGCGACCTCGTGCTCGAGCTCCTCGCCCCGTGACGGGTGGGGGCGCAGGTTTCCCTGGGTATGCCGAGACTCATGCACTTCCCCAGAGTTGCAACCCTGGGGAAGTGCAGGGACGTCTGCATACCCAGGGAAACCGACCCCGCGTGGTCGTCGTGGACCACCACGATTCCTACACCTGGAACCTCGTCCACCTGATCTGCGAGGTCACCGGGGAGCTGCCGGACGTGGTGCAGCACGACGAGACGGACGCCGCTGAGCTCGAGGCCTACACGCACGTGGTGCTGTCGCCTGGTCCAGGTACGCCGGAGGAGCCGGCCGACTTCGCAGTCGGACGCGAGGTCATCTGTCGCGGACGCGTCCCCGTGCTCGGCGTCTGTCTCGGCATGCAAGGCCTCGTCGCGGCGTACGGCGGTCGCGTGGCGGTCGTCGAGCCGGCTCACGGCGAGGTCGCCGACATCCACCACGACGGCACCGGCCTGTTCGACGGGGTGCCGTCGCCGTTCCGGGCCGTGCGCTACCACTCCCTCGCGGCGGTGCGGGTGCCCGATGAGCTCGAGGTCACGGCACGCACCGCCGACGGGGTCGTCATGGCTGTGCGGCACCGGAGCCGTCCGCAGAGCGCAGTGCAGTTCCATCCGGAGTCGATCCTCACCGACCACGGCGCCGACCTCGTCGGCAACTTCCTGCAAGGCCGGACGTGAGCGCTGAAGACGCGTTCCGGCGTACGGCGGCGCAATCCCCGCGGATGTTCTGGCTCGACGGCGGCGGTGCCCGTCCGTGGTCGGGGCGCCGATCCGTGACCGGAGCGCTGGCCGACGAGGACGTCTCGCTGACCTTCGATGCCGTACGCCGCGTGGTGTTCCGCCACCAGCACGGCCGGACCGAGGCCGTCGGCGAGGACATCTTCGACGCACTGCGCGAGCACATCGCGGACGACGAGGAAGACCCGTCGATCAGCTGGGTCGGCTACTTCGGCTATGCCTGCCGCACTGATCTGCCTGGCCGTCCCGCTGACTCTGCTGCCGGCGTACCGGATGCGGTGTGGATGCGCGTCCGCGATCCGCAGGTCTTCGAGCACCGCCGCCCGGCCGAGCCGCCCCTCCCGCAAGCCCGAGCCGCCCCTCCCGCAGGGCCGAGCCGCCCTTTGTGCAGGGACGCCGACTCGAACTGGCGCCGACTCGCGGGGTACGCCGGCGCGTTCGAACGGGTGCAGGAGGAGTTGCGGCGGGGGAACTCCTACGAGGTCAACCTGACCTACCGGGAGCAGACCGAGTCGTCGAGGGACCCGGTCGCGACGTACCTCCGCCTGCGCGAGCTCAACCCCGCGCCGTACTCCGGCTATCTGCAGCACCACGGCGTGCACCTGCTCAGCTCCAGCCCGGAGCGCTACGCCACGATCGACCGGCACCGGCGCATCGAGGCACGGCCGATCAAGGGCACCACCCCGCGCGCCGACGACCCCGGCGAGGATCGCCGTCAGCGCGAACGCCTCGCGGACGATCCGAAGTATCGCGCCGAGAACCTGATGATCGTCGACCTGCTCCGCAACGATCTCGGCATGGTGTGCGAGCCAGGCAGCGTCGAGGTGCCGGAGCTGATGGTGGTCGAGTCCTACCGGTCGGTGCATCAGCTCGTCTCCACCATCCGCGGCCGGCTGCGCGACGACGTAGACACGATCGCCGCGTTACGCGCGCTGTTCCCTGCCGGCTCGATGACGGGCGCCCCCAAGATGCGCACCATGCAGATCATCGATGCCGTCGAGGACACTCCTCGCGGTGTGTACGCCGGCGCGTTCGGCTGGATCGGCGCCGACGGCCGGGCCGACCTCGCCGTCGTCATCCGCTCGCTCGTCGCGACCGCGGCCGACGAGCCGGGCCGGTGGCGCTACGAGTGGGGGACCGGCGGCGGGATCACCGTGCGGTCGGAGGTCGAGGAGGAGTACGCCGAGACGCGTTGGAAGGCCGACCGGCTGCGCGCCGCCCTCGCCGACTGAGTCGCGGCCCGCGTCGAACAGTGGAGTCCTTGACCTATCCGATGCATCAAGGACTCCACAGTCACGCCGCGGCCGAGGTGAGTCAGCCTGCTGCTCGCCCTAGCGCTGACGACGTGCTCCACGGTCCCACCAGTCGTTCGGCGGCTCGTCGGCAATGATGCGGGCTGCAACCTCGGCGTTGGCCAGGTTGCAGAACTTCCACAGCTCCTTGGCTGCGCGGGAGTATTGGAAGACCACCTCGTCGACGTCGAAGGCGTCCAGCTCTGCGGCTCGGTGCCGATCGATCGCGTCAGCCAGATGTTCGACGAGTCGGCCCAGTTGTTCTTCGTGGTAGGCGGCGACCTTCGCTCGGGCTGCTCGGCGCTCCGCCTCGGTGGACACCGTTTGAGGTGAGTCCGGCGCCGTGAGCCCGTCGTTCGATCTGGCGCAGGAGATCCTGACGGTGCTGGGGGAGCCGATCGGCTTCACCGGCGTGGCCGATGTTGCGGCGATCGCCGCTGCACGTTCGGCGCTCGACTCGTCGCTCATGCTCCCGGTGATGCCAGCGGTCGACAACTGGCGTCAGCGATGGGCGCGGATCGGACTCCTCGATGAAGACGGACGGGTCGTGCCGGGCAAGGAGGCGGACCTGCTCTTCCGCGCCGGCCGTGCTGCTCGGCTCACTCGCCGCCCTGGCGCGGTCGACTTCAAGGCAGGTCCAAGGGCGTACGACGTGGCCGGCACCCTCCGTTCGGCTGGTGTCGAGTACGCGCTGACCGGCGACGCGGGAGCGAACCTCTACCGCTCCAGCGCGGGGGAGGTGTGGCCGGTGTTTTACGTCGAAGACGTCTCGCGTGCCGCGGATGCGGCTGAGCTTGCGCAGAAGGCACCGGGGACCTTCGGCATGCGGATCACATTGATCCCGTTCGACGGTGTGAGCGAGGTCGGGCGGACGACGATCGATGGAATCGCCGTCGTCGGTCGTGACCAGGTCATCATCGACGCGTACGGCGGCATCGACCGGATGGCAGAACAGGCCGAGATCCTCCTCGGGCGACGCGTGGCATGACCGACTACAAGGCGCCTCGCGGCGAGATCGAGTGGAGCCGTCGAGCGATCATCAACGTCGTCGATGTCCTGGCGGTCCACGCCGAGTCGTTGACATTGGTCCGTTCTGCTGCGAACGACGGTGCTCGACGTTCCCCGGATGCCGACCGGCGACGGCGACCTCGGCGTGACCCCCGGATTGGTTGGCGATGTTCCGAGCATCGAGGCGCTGCTGGAGGGCGCGGGCTATGAGCACCGCACGACGGCTCGCCCCGGCCTATGGGGGCGGGAACCCTACGACGAGCCGGATGGCACGCGATCCTTTCGCGAGAAGATCGATCTGCTTGCGCCACATGGACTGTCCGGAACGGCCAGCCGCACGAAGCGTGGTGTACCTGCTCTGCAGCCGGCTCACGGCAAGCTCACGGTCGGCAACGCTCTCGGCCTCGAGCTCGCGGCATTCAACCGATCAGTCGTCACGATCACGGACTTCGCTGACCCATGCCTGTCCACCGAGATCCACGTAGCCGAGATCCCGGCGCTGATCCTTGCCAAGGGCTCGAAGATCGGCGAACGGTTCAGGGAGCCCAGCAAAGGTCCGGGTGCGCGACAAGGACCTCGGCGACCTTTGGCGGCTCATGGCGGTCGCAGATCCGAGCGAGACGGCTCGGGTGGTTGAGGAGTTCTTAGTTCATCCCGACGTCGGGGCCCACATTCGCCAGAGCGTCGAGTGGACGGTGGCGGTGTTGCGTGACCCGGTAAGCGTTGAACGAGCAAAGCTTGCGTTCGACACCTTCGTCAACCCCGCCGAGATCGACCGCGTCTTCGCTACTTGGCGAAACGCACTCGCAGGGTGAGCTGAACGTTCCCACGGTGTCGGACCCGTACACCACGATCCCGCTGGGGGTTGACGAGGGAGGTGAGCAGGTGAGCAGCGAGGACGACGTCGCGCGACGGGTCCGCTTCTTCGGCGTCCACGACCTTGCCGCGGGTTGGTACGTCTCGCGCGTCGCTGACCTCGTCGAGCAGTTCGACCCAGCGAATGCTTCCTCGGATGCGATGGACGTCATCGAGCTTTACAACGTCCAGCAGTATCTCGCTCGACTACTCGGCGTCGCTCTCCAACGTCGCGGTGACGGTCTGCCGCTCGCCGTCGCGGACGATGGTGAGCTCGACCTCGTCGCCGGGCCGGTAGCCGCGGATCGTCGCCACCAGGGACTCGACGCCCGGGATCGGGTAGTCCTCGACGCGGACGACGATGTCGCCCTTCTCGAGGCCGGCTTCCTCGGCCGCGGAGCCAGCGTTGACCTCCTCGACGACGGCTCCGTTGACGAGCGGGTCGCCGCCCGGGGACGAGGCGTCGGAGACGGTCACGCCGAGCCGCGCGTGGGTCGGCTCCTCGCCGTTGCGCAGCTGCTCGACGATCGGCAGCACCCGCGTGATCGGGATGGCGAAGCCGAGACCGATCGAGCCGCCCTCGCCGCCCAGGACGCTGCCCGTCGTACGGATCGAGGAGTTGACCCCCACGACCTCACCGGCCAGGTTGACCAGCGGTCCACCGGAGTTGCCGGGGTTGATGGCGGCATCGGTCTGGATCGCCGGATAGGTGGTCGAACCGTCGTCGTCGCCGTCGCCGACCTGTACGGCGCGGTTGAGGGCGCTGACGATGCCGCTGGTGACGGTGGCTTGCAGGCCGTAGGGCGAGCCGATCGCCACCACCTGCTCGCCGACGTCGAGGTCGTCGGAGTTGCCGATCGTGGCCGGCTGCAGGTCGGAGACGCCCTCCGCCTTGATCACGGCGAGGTCGACGACCGGGTCGACGCCGATGATCTCGGCGGGCGCGGTGGTGCCGTCGCTGAAGCTCACCGACACGTCTCCACCCTCCGCGGCGAGCGAGACGACGTGCTCGTTCGTCAGGATCTCGCCGTCGGAACTGAGGATGATGCCCGAGCCTGAGCCGCCCGGGACCGAGCCGGGAATCAGCGGGTCGCCGGAGCCGGTCCCGCGCACGTTGATCTTCACCACCGACGGCAGCACCTGCGCGGCCACCGCCTCCGCGCTGCCCTCGGGGGCAGGGGTGTCGGGACGGGTCGAGACGGTGCTGTTGCGCACCTCGCCTTGAGTGGTGGCACCGGCAGCGCTGTCGTCGTCGAGGAGGTCGTACGCCGCGGCGCCGCCGAAGCCGCCGCCGGCACCGAGCACGAGCGCACCGAGGAGTACGCCGACCCCGAGTCCGCGACCGCCCTTGCGCTGAGCGGGGATCGCCGGCGGGGCAGGCGGCTGGGCGTACCAGCCGTCGGCCAGCACGGAGGTGTCCTCGCGGTCCCCGTGCGGCGCGGGGGAGGGAGGGGGCGAGGGGATCGGCCGGGTGTCGTCGCTCGTGGGCCCCTCGGGCTGCTCGGGGCGGGGGTCAGTCGGGTCGCTCATGCCTCCAGCCTTCCCGTCGTTGCTGAATCATCACTGAAGTCATGCTGGTCCGTGGCTTCAAATGTGGGCGCGTCCGCCGGGCGGGTCGGGCTGCCGGGCACCCAGAGCCAGAACGCGGCCCCGCCCTCCGGTGCGTCGCCCGCCGTGACGGCGCCCTCGTGGCGCTCCGCGATCTGCCGCACGATCGCCAGGCCGAGACCCGACCCGGGCATGGTCCGGGACTCGCGCGATCGGTAGAACCGCTCGAAGACGTGCGGCAGGTCCTCGGCGGCGATGCCGGGACCCTGGTCGGCGACGTACAACGTGCCCTGCGCCAGCCGCACCGTCACCGTCCCGGAGGCCGGGCTCCACTTCGCTGCGTTGTCGAGGAGGTTGGTGACGGCTCGCTCCAGGGACGCGGGCTCGCCCGTCACCCACCAGGGGTTGAGCTGGACGTCGAAGGTCAAGCCGGCCGCGCGGCGGCGTACCCGCTCGGCCGCCCGCTCGACCACGTCGACGAGGTCGACCGGTTCGACCGCGGCGGCGATCGGCTCGTCGCGGGCGAGCTCGGTCAGGTCGCCGATGAGGGTGGTCAGCTCCTCGATCTGGAAGCGGACGTCGTCGAGCAGCTCCCCGCGCATCGCGGGCGAGAGTCCGCCTTGCGACTCCGCCTGGGTGAGCAGCTCGAGGTTGGTGCGCATGGACGTCAACGGTGTCCGCAGCTCGTGACCTGCATCGGCGACGAGCTGGCGCTGCCGGTCGCGAGAGGCGGCCAGCGCGGCGAGCATCTGGTTGAACGCCGTGGCCAGTCGGGCGATCTCGTCGTTGCCGGTGACCTCGATCGGTTCGAGTTGCTCGGTGCGGGCGATGTGCTCGGCGGCGTCGGTCAGCCGGCGCACTGGGCGCAACCCGTTGCGGGCGACCGCACTGCCCGCGAACGCAGCAGCTACGACGCCGGCAAGGCCGAAGACAGCCAGTACGACGCCGAGCCGGTTCAGCGCGGCGTGCGTCGGTTCCAGGGACTGCGCGAGGATCAGCGCGGTGCCAGGGTCGTTGCCCGGGACCGCCGCGATCCGGAACGGACCGTCCGCGGTCATCGCGGTGCGTGCCGACTGCTCGCGCTGGCCGCGCGCCACCGACAGCTCGGTATCGCCGAGCTCGATGACGGCGTCGTCACGCCCGGTCGGGGTGGTGATCACGCGGTTGTCCGCCGTGAGGATCGCGATCCGGACGTCGGCGGCGCCGAGCACCCACGACGGCACGTTCTGCTCGGTCAGCTCGCCGAGCGCCGGCGTCCGCGCGGCCGCAGCCGCCCGGTCTGTCAGTGAGTCGTCGAGTGCGGCGAGCAGTTCGTGGCGGACGGTCATGTACGCCGCGGCGGCCACCAGGGTGACCGACAGCCCCACCGCGACGGTCGCCAGCAGCGCCACGCGGCTCGCCAGCGATGCACGGAAGCGCACTCACGCCTCCCGCAAGACGTACCCGACACCGCGGACGGTGTGGAGCAGCCGCGGTTCGCCCTCCGCCTCGGTCTTGCGCCGCAGGTAGCCGACGTAGACCTCCAAGGAGTTGGCCGTGGTCGGAGAGTCGTAACCCCAGACCTCCTCGAGGATGAACGAGCGGTCCAGCACCCGCCGCGGCAA
>JBHWSH010000126.1:0-4332 GCA_043427135.1 Marmoricola sp.
GCTCTCGGTGACCGACAGCGACGCCTACGCCAACCTGTTGCTGCCGGAACGGCTGCGTGCCCATGGGCTCACCGGCCGCGACGCGGCGTTCGCCACCGAGCTCGTCTCCGGCACGCTGCGCCGCAGAGGCTTGTACGACACCCTGCTCGCCTCGTGCGCGGGACGGCCGGCTGAGCGCATCGACCCGCCCGTGCTCGATGCGCTGCGGCTGGGCGCCCATCAGGCGCTGGGGATGCGCGTGGCCGCCCACGCGGCGGTCGCCACCTCCGTCGACCTGGTCCGATCTCAAGTCGGGCACCGTCCTGCCGGCTTCGTCAACGCCGTGCTGCGCAAGGTGGTTGCGCGGTCGATGGACTCTTGGGTCCGACGTCTCGCTCCCGACGCCGCTGCCGACCCGCTGGGGTTCGCCGCCTTCGCTCATGCGCACCCGCGCTGGGTGGTCGAAGAGCTGCATGCGGCGCTGGGGGAGAGGTCCGACGAGCTCTCGGAGCTGCTCGCTGCCGACAACGAGCCGCCACGCGTGACGCTCGTGGCCCGCCCCGGATCCAGCGACCGCGAGGAGCTGCTCGCGGCGGGAGCGGAGCCGACCGCGCTCTCTCCGCTGGGGGCCGTACTCGTGGCAGGAGGCGACCCGGCCGCGGTGCCGGCTGTGGCAGAGGGCAGGGCGGGTGTGCAGGACGAAGGCTCCCAGCTCGTCGCCCTGGCGTTGCTCGCTGCGGGCGTCGAGGGCCGGGACGCGTGGTGGCTGGACCTGTGTGCCGGACCGGGCGGCAAGGCCGCCCTGCTCGGGTCCTACGCCGCCGACCGGAGGGCCGTCCTGGTCGCCTCAGAGCGGCAGGCCCACCGGGCCCGCCTCGTGACGCGGTCGCTGGGGGGCCTCGCGCCTCCGGCCGCACACGTGCTGGTCGCCGACGGGACGGCGCCGCCTTGGCAGCCCGAGCAGTTCGACCGGGTGCTCGTCGACGCTCCGTGCACCGGACTCGGAGCACTGCGCCGCCGACCCGAGGCCAGGTGGCGTCGCACCGCCGCCGACCTCGCCGACCTCACGGAGCTCCAGCGCCGGCTTCTCGGCTCGGCGCTGGATTCGACGCGACCCGGCGGCGTCGTCGTGTACGCGACCTGCTCGCCGGTGCTGGCCGAGACCGTGGCGGTGGTCTCGGCCGTCCTGAGCCGCCGGGAGGATGTGACGCTCGAGGATGCTTCGGCGTTGCTGCCTCAGGTGCCGGATGCCGCCGGACCGTTGCCCGGCACACTGCAGTTGTGGCCGCACCGGCACGGCACGGACGCCATGTTCGTGGCGCTGCTGCGCCGCGGGTGACTCAACGAGCGTGCTTGCCGGCGTCACCGTCGGTCGCATCGCTCGCGGTCGCCCCGGTCGTCCCCGTCGTCGAGGTGGCACCGTCGTGGGTGGACTCGGTCGAGGTGAGCGTCGCAGGGTCTGTCGGGCGGTAGTCCTTTGCCTTGTGGTCAACGTCGGGATCGAGCTTGTCCGCCTCGCGCAGCCGCTGCTCGTACTCCTCCTGCTCGGCGGCCAGCGCACCCTTGGCCGCCTCGGCCTCACGGCGGGCCTCCTCAGCCTCCAGCCGGGCCTTCTCGGCGCGCACCTCGGCTTCGGCAGCACCTACCTTGGCCTGCCCGACGTTGTCGACGTGCGTGCGAGCCTCCTCGCGCAGCCGCTGGGCGTCGAGACGATGCTGCTCCTCGCGCTGCGCCTTCTTCTTCCGCGCGGCGACCAGCGCCAAGGCCAGCAGCGCCAGCACCACGACAGCCGCCACCACGATCCAGATGATCGTCTCGTTGTCCATCAGTTTCCTCCCGCTTGGCCGTTTGCGTCCCGACCAAGCAGACATACCCGGACGCACGCCGAGGCAACCGGAGTCAGGCCGACGTCGCGACGCGGCGGGCGTGTCGATGCGCATGGACGATCGCATCCGGGGTCTGCGCGAACAGATGGTTGCGGCTGCGGAGCTCGTCGAGGAAACCATCTGCGGACAGCAACCGGTGGAACCTCGGGTCGAGCCCCGCGACGAGGACGGTCACCCCGCGTTCCTCGAGCCGGCGGACGGTGTCGATCAGGACCGCGGCACCGGTCGCGTCCATGGTCGTGACATACGACATCCGCAGGACGACGACCCGGAGGTCGGAGAGCTCCGTCAACTCCACCAAGGCGGCGTGCGCGGCGCCGAAGAACAGCGGCCCCTCCAGTCGGAAGGCGACCACGTGGTCGCGCAGCAGCGCCAGGTCCTCGTCGCTGTGGATGCGGGTGCTCGGCAGGGGTACTTCATGCAAGGCGGCCGTCCTCGCCACCTCGCGCAGCGCCAGGGCCCCGGCCACCACGATGCCGATCACGACCGCGGTGACCAGGTCCAGGACCACGGTGGTGAGGAAGGTGACGACCAGGACGACCGCGTCGGACCGGGTCGAACGCAGCAGCGCCCGCAGGCTCGAGACCTCCACCATCCGGACCGCCGTGGCGATCAGCACTCCGGCAAGGGCAGCGAGCGGGATGTGCGCGACCACAGGCGCAAGCGTCAGCACCACCAGCAGCAGGACCAGCGCGTGCACGAGGGCGGCGAGGCGCGAGCGTGCTCCCGATCGCACGTTGACCGCGGTGCGCGCGATAGCGGCCGTGGCGGGGACGCCGCCGAACAGGGGGGTGACGAGGTTCGCCACTCCCTGACCGAAGAGCTCGCGGTCGGGATCGTGCCGCTCGGAGACGGTCATGCCATCGGCGACCGTGGCCGACAGCAGGCTCTCCAGCGCAGCCAGTGCCGCGACCGCGACCGCGGGGAGGAGCAGACTGCCGAGGTCCGCGAGCGCCACCTCCGGCAGGGACGGGGCCGGCAGTCGGGTCGGCAGGGCGCCGATGTCGGACACCGGCAGCCGCGCGACGTACGCCGTCACACCGGCGGCGACCACGGCCAGCAAGGCGCCGGGCGCACTGGGACGGAGGCGGCCGAGCGCCAGGATGGCCACGGCGACGCCCAGCGCCACGGCGGGCGGGGCCAGCTGCGGCGTCGTCAGCCATGCTCCGATCGCTCGCGCGGCCACGACGAGGACTCGTTCTCCTTCGGCAACGACGCCGAGCGCAGCCGGCACCTGCTGCAGCCCGATGATGACCGCGATCCCGAGAGTGAACCCCTCGATGACCGGCAAGGGGATCAGGCGCACGTAGCGACCGACTCCGACTGCTGCCATCACGACCAGGAGGACTCCGGCCAACAGGCCGACGACCAGCACGCCCTGTGCGCCGTGCGCAGCGACGATCGGCACCAGCACCACGGTCATCGCCCCGGTGGGTCCGGACACCTGCACGTTGCTGCCACCGAAGAGCGCCGCCAGCGCGCCGGCGACGATCGCGGTGACCAGGCCGGCGGTGGCGCCGAGCCCGCTGGTGATGCCGAACGCCAGCGCCAGCGGCAACGCGACCACACCGACGGTGACTCCGGCGACGATGTCACGACGAGGGGTCCGGGCCATCGCGGCGAGGTCCTCGCGACGAGGCAGGAGCCGGCGTACGGCGCTGAGGAGCCGAGCGGAGACCAGCGGGCGAACATGGGTGCTCACGCGCGCCGCCGGCTGAGGTCGTCGACGAGGGCACCTTGGCCGGCGGTCTTGGTCCGCAGGATCACTCGGGCGGTGGCGAGCAGGTCGCGGACCGTAGGCAAGGCCAGGGAGTAGATCACCTCGCCGTGCTCGCGCCGCTGGGTCACCAGGCCGTCGCGGCGCAGGACCGCGAGCTGCTGGGAGAGGTTCGAGGCCTCGACATCGATCGAGGCTCGCAGTTCGTGGACCGCCTTGTCCCCGTCGGCGAGGAGCTCCAGGACGCGGATCCGCGCGGGGTGGCCAAGGGTCCTGAAGAAGTCGGCCTTGGCCTGGTAGAGCGGGACCGGCACGCGATGAGCTCCTCGATGGATTGTCGGATTGAAGAGATGAAGAAGTCTTCAACTAGGTTACCGCGCCGAGCGCCGCGGTTCAAATGCGACCGAGGGTCGGGTCAGGCCTAGACTCGGGGCCCTCATGGCCATCCAGATCTCGCCCAGCATCCTGTCCGCCGACTTCGCCCGTCTGGCAGACGAGGCCGCGCGCATCCCGCATGCGGACTGGCTCCACGTAGACGTGATGGACAACCACTTCGTGCCCAACCTGACCCTGGGACTCCCGATCGTCGAGTCCCTCGCGCGAGCCAGCGACACCCCGATGGACTGCCACCTCATGATCGAGGACCCGGACCGCTGGGCTCCGGCGTACGTCGAGGCAGGCGCGGGGTCGGTGACCTTTCACGTCGAGGCGGCGACGGCCCCTGTCCGGCTGGCGCGCGAGCTGCGAGAC
>JBHWSH010000127.1:0-2723 GCA_043427135.1 Marmoricola sp.
AGCTGGTGTGGTCGACCAGATCGCCGCAGGCGAAGACACCCATCAGGTTGGTCTTGGTGGTGGGGTGGTCCACGAGCACGTAGCCGTTCTCGTCCAGGTGCACCTGGCCCGTCAGCAGCTCCGAGCGCGGGTCGTGCCCGATCGCGACGAACAGGCCCGTGACCGGCAGGTCGCGGGTCTGGCCGGTGACGGTGTCGGTCAGCGTGATGCCGGCGACCTTCTCCTCGCCGTGGATCGCGGTGACGGCGCTGTTCCACACCATCTCGATCTTGGGGTCGTTGAAGGCGCGGTCCTGCATGATCTTGGAGGCGCGCAGCTCGTCGCGGCGGTGGACGAGGTAGACCTTCTTGGCGAAGCGGCTCAAGAACGTGGCCTCCTCGACTGCCGAGTCGCCGCCGCCGATGACGGCGATCTCCTGGTCGCGGAAGAAGAACCCGTCGCAGGTGGCACACCACGACACGCCGTGGCCGGAGAGCCGCTCCTCGTCGGGCAGGCCGAGCTTGCGGTAGCCCGAGCCGGTCGCGAGGATCACCGCACGGGCATGGTGGACGTTGCCTGCACCGTCGGTGACCGACTTCAGGCCACCGGTCAGGTCGACTTCCACGACGTCGTCGGTGATGAGCTCGGCGCCGAAGCGCTCGTCCTGCGCGCGCATCTCGTCCATCAAGGCGGGCCCCATGATGCCGTCGCGGAAGCCGGGGAAGTTCTCCACCTCGGTGGTGTTCATCAACGCACCGCCGGCGGTCACCGAGCCCTCGAAGACGAGTGGCTTCAGGTCGGCGCGCGCGGCGTACACCGCAGCGGTGTAGCCGGCCGGACCCGAGCCGATGATGATGACCTCACGCAGGTTCTCGGGCGTGGACTCGCTCATGGATCTCCTTGGTGGACGACGTACGTCGGGACAACGGCCGGGCTGATGAGGGTATTCCCGTAGGTCCGCGCGGCCAGTCCGCCGCGTCCGGTCATTGTGGCCCATCGCGGACGGTCCGCGGTGGCGGGCGTCAGTCGGCCAAGGAGACGCGCGCCAGAGGCTCGTCGCCGCGGCACGGCCAGACGATCGCGTCACCGCCTTGGGCAGAGGGTACGACGGCCAGCACGGCCCGTCGGTCGTCGTACCGCACCAACCACCAGGTCCCCGCGGGCGGCGCCTGACATCCCTTGGCGCTGTACAAGGCCATCCGCCCATCCCGCTCGAGCTGCGCCTTGCCATCGGCGCGGTCGGCCGCGGTCTCGACGGGCACTTCGCCGTCCGGGGGCGAGCCGAGCTCGAGCAGAGCCGCAACGTCCTCGGCGAGTTGAGCGGGACGGAGCGCGGGCGGCGCCGGTGCTCGCTGCGGGTCCACCTCGTCGGCGATGGCGCCCGGCGATGGCGCACTTTCCGAATCACGGTCCAGCAGGCCGTCCGACCCCGAATGGGTGCTGCCTCCCGCGGCTTCCTCTGCCGCCGAGTCGGCTGAGCCACTCGTCGCGGCGTCCATGCCCATCTCGCTGTCCCCTCCCGACCCGGTGAGCAGGGGAGTGAGGGCGAAACCGCCGACCGCGACGGCTGCGGCCGCGAGCACCCAGCGTCCGCGGGCGCGCCGTCGGTGCGCTGCGACGGAGGCCACACGGGTCGGGCCTCGCTCGCGGACCAGCTCGGAGAGGACCCCGTCGAGCCGGGCCGCGACATCGCTCGGCAAGCGGTCGGGCGGAGACGCCGCTGCGGTCTCCGCCCCCCGGAGGTCGGCGGCGCCGGTGGTGAGGTCGGCCCACAGCGCGGCGTACTCCGCCTCTTCGGCGGCGGTCAGCTCACGCTCGTCGTCGGTGCTCATCGGGCATCACCTCCCTGGCTGTCGCTCGTGCTGTCGTCGGTCGCCGTGGCGTTCGGCTCTGGGGATAGGACGCGGGCAGGCGCGTTCCGGTTCCGGTGACGTACGTCGCTCGGCGGGCTCGCGCCCTCCTGCAGGTCGCGCAGCAGGGGCAGCAGCCGAGCACGTCCCCGGGAGCAGCGGCTCTTCACCGTGCCCACCGCCACCCCGAGGATCTCCGACGCCTCCTGCATCGAGCGCCCTTCGAGGTCCACCAGGACCAGGGCGTCACGCTGGTCGACGGGAAGGGCCGCGAGCGCTCGGTGCACCGCCCTCGCGATGTCACGTCGCTCGGCCGTGACCGCCGGGTCGCCGGCTGCATCGCCTCTGGCCAGGAGGGCCGTCCCCGGATGGCTCTGCAGGCGGTCCAGGTCCTCGGGCAACGGGTCGGCACGGCGGACCTGGCCGCGCCGCAGCCGGTCCAGGCAGGCGTTGACCACGATGCGGTGCAGCCAGGTCGTGACCGCGGCGTCGCCGCGGTAGGAGTCCGCGCGGCGGAACGCCGCCACCAGCGCGTCCTGCAGGGCGTCGGCGGCCTCCTCGCGGTCGGCGGTGGTGCGCAGCGCGACCGCCCACAGCCGGTCGCGATGCCGACCGAAGAGCTCCCCGAACGCATCCGGGTCACCGGCGAGGTGCGCGGCGAGGAGGGCACGGTCGTCGCGCGGGTCGCCCGATCCCGTCACGACGAGACGCCGACCTCGGCGACCCCGCCCTTGAAGCCGCCGGGCACCGCGGGCAGGGCCCGAAGCCACAGCACGAGGTACCGGGTGGTGACCGCCTCGTCCGCGGCGAGCGTGACCTCGCCGCCGGCGTCCTGGGCGGAGGCGAGCTCCTCGAGGCCGTCGGCGGTCGTCGGGGCGCTGGAGCCCTCACAGG
>JBHWSH010000128.1:0-3241 GCA_043427135.1 Marmoricola sp.
GCTCTCAGCAGCGCGGCGTACAGCACGGACAGGAGCTGCGGCCCGAGGTCGGCGCGGCCGGCCACCGAGATCGCGGCGCTGGACAGCCCGACCGCGCCGAAGGCGCAGAACCACCAGCCCTGGCGGCGGCGAGCGCGCTGCGAGACGCCCCAGACGAGCGCGGGGAACCCGAGCAGGAACTGTCCGGGCCGAGGCACGGCGCCCAGCGTCTGACGCACGCCGTCGTGCAGGTCCTGCACAGCACCTCGGAACCCCTCCGACCCCCACGTGGTCAGCGCGTAGGTGTAGGCCAGGACGACGGCCAGCAGGAGGGTGCCGCTGACGATCATCACCGCCCCGCGCCGGCCGAGCCCGTGGAGGCCGGCGCCGAGCTGGTGGACGAGGGCGAAGGTGGTGAGCAGCGACAGTGCGAGGACGAGATAGTAGGCGCGCACCGTGCTCATCGGGGGGTCGTACGCCGCGGCGGTGAGTCCGCCGACCAGGGCGATCCCGATCGCGAGGGCGTACTCGCGCACCACGTCGCGGAAGCGCGGGGCCGGGGCGGTGGCGAGCAGTCCGAGAACGGCGGCGACGGCGGCGGTGGTGACCGCCACCCCGACCAGCAGGACGTCCTCGCGGGTCAGCACCGCCAGCCCGCCCAGGACCAGCGCCAGCGCCCCGCCGAGGTACGCCGAGCCGCCGGCCCGCACGGACAGCCAGACGCCGAGCGCGGTCGTCGACGTCAGGGCGGCGAGGTCCTGCACGGCCTGTGGCATCTGCGCCGAGGCCCGCGCGGACAGCAGCACGACGACGGTGACGGCGAGGATCGCCATCCAGAGGCGCAGGTCGTGCAGGACCGCACTGGTCAGCTCGCCGGCACGCCGCAACGGTCCGGGCTCGCGCACGACCCGGCGTCGCCCGGGCAGGCGGTCGGTGCTGGGACTCACCCGCGTGGCTCCCGCGCGGTGACGTGCACAGGAGCGTCCCAGGGGACGTCGTCGCGCCGGTTGTCGAGCGACGGGTTCTCCGCCCGGGCGTCGGCCACGGTGGCGGCGTCGACGTACGCCGTGAGCATGGTGTCGCCGTCCTCCGCCGTGGCCACGGGCTCCCCCCACGGGTCGAGCACCACCGAATGCCCGGTGTAGCGCGGTCCCGGCTGGCAGGCGCCGGCGACGTAGGCGACGTTCTCGATGGCGCGCGCCGCGAGCAAGGTGCGCCAATGCGCGACCTTGCGCGGCCCCACCACCCAGGCAGCCGGTACGACGAGGAGCTCGGCGCCGGCGCGGGACAGCGCGCGGCCCAGCTCGGGGAAGCGCAGGTCGTAGCAGGTCATCAGGCCGACGGTGAGCCCGCCGACCTCGACCAGAGTGGGGGTGGCGGGCCCCGCGGTCATGCGCTCGGACTCGAGGAAGCCGAACGAGTCGTAGAGATGCATCTTGCGGTACGACGCCCGCAGCCCGTCGCGGTCGACGACCACCAGCGTGTTGTAGGGACGCTCGGGATCGTCCCCGTGCTCGAGCATGCCGGCGACCCAGGTGCCGCCCTGGGAACGGGCGGCCGCGGTGAGCGCAGCGACGAACGGACCGTCGAGCGACTCGGCGTAGGGCCCGAGCCGGTCGTCGGGCGGTCCGAAGTCGCGGGCGAAGACCTCGGGCAGCACGACGAGGTCGGTTCCGGACGCGCGTTCGGCGAGCGCGGGCAGGGCGGCGCGGTTCTCCTCGGGGTCGAGGGAGGAGGCGACCTGAGCGAGGGCGACCCTCAGCGCACTGCTGGACGACACGGCCATGGTCCAACCCTGCCACTGGCCTACCTGTCACCGGTGAGGTGGCTTGCCAACCACTCGGGGCGGGTGGAGGGTGTGTCCACCACCACACTCCTGGGAGAACGTATGAGGAAGTCACGTCCGGCTGTCGCCCGGATGCTCGCTGCCGTCGCCGGCCTGTCCCTGCTCGCCGCACCGCTCGCCGTCACGACCGCGCAGGCGGCGCCGGCAGCGCCGGACTCGAAACAGGTCGCCGCGGCCGACACCGCACGCGCCGTCGCCGCGAAGCCCAAGAAGAAGAACAAGAAGAAGCCCGCCGTCACCGTGATGACGCGCAACCTGTACCTCGGTGCCGACATCATGCGGCCGATCAAAGCCATGCAGCAGGTGCCGCCGCCCAGCGAGGAGTGCAAGGACTTCTGCCATGCACTGAAGGTGTTGGATGCGGTTGCCGGCGCCACCAAGGACGTCTACGAGATCGCCGCCCAGACCGACTTCGGCACCCGCGCGAAGCTGCTGGCTGCCGAGCTCGTCGCCGAGAAGCCCGACCTGGTCGGACTGCAGGAGGTCGCGATGTACCGCACCTCGCCGATGGACCGTGACCTCCCCGCCATCTTGATCCCCAACGCCGAAACCGTGCAGTGGGACTTCCTGAAGATGCTGATCGCCGAGGCCCGCGCACAGGGTGTGAAGTACAAGGCGGTCAACGTCAACACGCTCTCCGACGTCGAGGCGCCGGCGTACGACGGCACCTTCACCAGCCAGGAGGACACGGCCGGCGCGGTCGACGTCCGGCTCACCATGCGCGACGTCATCCTCATGCGCCAGGGGTCCGGACTGAAGATCCTCGACAGCCAGGAGCGCAGCTTCAAGGACGCCATGGTGATCCCGCCAGTGGCCGGGAAGACCTTCGACTTCCGGCGCGGCTACCAGTGGGTCGACGTCAAGAAGAAGAAGAAGGGCAAGACCAAGGCCGCGAAGTTCCGCTTCATCAACTCGCACTTCGAGGCGTTCAGCTCCGACATCGCCTACGCGCAGGCGCAGGAGGTCGTCAACGGCCCCGGCTCCTACAAGGGCAACACGATCTTCGTCTGCGACTGCAACTCCGACCCGCACCTCGGCACCATCAAGTCCGCCCAGGGCGACACCAAGCGGCACTGGGCGCCGTACTTCTTCCTGACCTCGCAGAAGGGCCGCTTCCACGACACCTGGCTGCAGATCAGGGAGCCGCACGAAGGCTGGACCTCCGGCCTCACCGAGACCGTGAACGACGAGACGGCCGCCGGGTTCGACCACCGGATCGACATGGTGTTCGCCCGCAGCAAGGACGACCGGCGTCTCAAGGCACTCGCGGGCACGACGACCGGCAACGACCTGTCCGACCGTGACCCGACGACCGGCCTGTGGCCCTCGGACCACGCCGGCGTGGTGATGAAGCTGCGGCTTCGCTGAGTCCGTGCAGACCGACGACGGCGCCGAGCCTCACTGGAGGCTCAGTTC
>JBHWSH010000129.1:0-2511 GCA_043427135.1 Marmoricola sp.
ACTGTACCATGACGGCGCCGGCGGCGAAGATGACCCGGCCGGAGTGCGCCAGCGCACCGACCATGGCCTCGTGGGGGTCACCGGACCGCTCGTAGTGCTCCTTCGCGCTGGCCAGCAGGAACACCGTGTAGTCCATCGCGATGGCGAAGATCATCGCGAAGAAGAACACCGGCGCCCAGGCGTCGAGGAAGCCCTGGCTCTCTAAGCCGAAGAAGTCCGCGCCGAAGCCCTCCTGGAAGATCAGCCGGGCGACGCCGAAGGCGGCGGCGGTGGACAGCAGGCTGGCCAGGGTGCCCAGCAGGGAGATCAGCGGCGCCTGCAGGGCGACGAGCAGCAGCAGGAAGCCCAGCACCAGGACGACGCCGACGACCAGCGGGGTGGACTCGTCGAGCTGGGCCTTCAGATCGAGGTTCTCCACCGGCGCGCCGCCGACCAGGGCGGAGTCGGGGAGGTCGGCGCGCAGCCGGTCGACCAGCGTGGACAGCTCGGGGTCCGAGGGGTCCACGGTGGGGACGGCCTGGATCATCGCCAGATCGGTGCCGTCCGACGCCGGCATGGGGGGCATCACACCCGCGACGGCGGGGTCATCCCCGAGGACGGCGGCAGCGGTCGGGGCGTCAGCGGTGTCCACGACGACCTGCAGGGTCCCGGGCGCCCCCTCGCCGAAGGCCTCCTGCACCTGGTCGTAGCCGATCCGGGCGCTGGCGTCCTCCGGGAGCACCTTGATCGAGGGCATCGCCGTCTTCAGTCCGATGATCGGGGCGGCGAGGGCGAGCAGGACGAGCAGCGAGCCGATGCCGTAGACCATCGGTCGCTTCCACAGGCGCTCACCCCACGCGGCGAAGCGCGGGGAGCGGTGCTCTCCGGCGCGGACCCAGGGAAGCGCGATCCGGTTGATCTTCAGGTCCAGCTTGAACAGGACCAGGGGGAGCAGCGTCAGGGTGGCGGCCAGGACGAAGACGACGGCGAGCATGATGCCGCCGGCCATCGACCGGAACGACGGCGAGGGGACCAGCATCACCGCCGACAAGGAGACGAGCACCGTCGCGCCGGAGAGCAGGACGGCCTTGCCGGCGGTGTCCATGGTCTCGGCGATCGCGCGCACCGGTGGTGCGCCCGCGCCCATCCGTGCCGCGCGGTAGCGGACCACGAGGAAGAGCGCGTAGTCGATCCCGAGGGCCAGGGCGAACATCATCGCGAAGTTCATGGCCCAGATGGAGACCGGCACGAGCTCGTTGATCAGGACCAGCGAGCCCGCGGAGGCGACCAGTCCGGCGAGCGTGAGCAGCAGGGGCAGCCCGGCGGCGACCAGCGCGCCGAAGGCCAGCACCAGGATGCCCAGGGTCACCGGCCAGGACAGCATCTCCGACTTGAGCATCGCGTCGAGGTTGGCCTCGTTGAAGTCCGACCACAGCAGCGAAGCGCCGGTCGGGTTGACCTCCACCGACCCGGTGGACATCGCCTCCAGAGGTCCCTTGAGGTCGTCGGCGGCCCGGACCATCTCGTTCGTGTCGGCGCCTGCGCCCGCGAGCAGGACGGCGGTGCTGCCGTCCGGGCTGAGTGTCGCGCCGGGTTGCGGCTGGAGGACCTCGCCGATGCGATCCTCGCCGGCGAGGAGCTCGGTGGCGCGGGCGAGGACGTCCGCCCCGGCGCCCTCGGTCACCGGGCCGTCGGAGCTGTGGACGACGACCTGGATGGCCGAGCTGGCGTTGCCGCCGAAGTGGTCGACGGCGAGTTCGCGGGCGGCGACGGATTCGGAGCCGTCGGCCTGCCAGCCGGCTCCGGACAGTGCGGCCTCGACGCGGGGGGCGAAGAAGCCCAGGCCGACGATGAGCAGCAGCCAGACGACGGTCGTCGTCCTGGCGTGGGCGGTGACCCAGACCCCAAGCCGGCCGAGCGGGCCAGGGCGGAATGACGTGGATACGGAGTCGGGCTGGCGGCTGGTCGCCGTCGTGGTCACGGATGAGTCGCTTTCGTCAGAAGGGGAGTGGGTGGCGGCCGGCGACGGCCGCCGAGTCAGCGAGCGGCGGAGTCGTCGTGCAGACCCACGGCGGCCGCACCGACGTCGGGATCGCCGTAGCCGCCGTTGACCAGCACGGGCCGGCGGCCTGCGCGAGCGAGCATCGAGGCGGCGATGGAGGCGCGGTAGCCCGAGCCGCAGTACACCCACACGTCGCCGTCGGGAACCTCGTCGAGGCGGCCGGGCAGGTCGTGGATCGGGATGTGCCGGGAGCCGCGCACGCCGCCTCCGGCGCGCTCGTCGTCGCGGCGCGCGTCGAGGACGACAAGGTTCGGGTCAGAACCCAGCGCCGCGGCCAAGCCGGAGAAGTCGCTGACCGGGTAGGAGGCAAGCTCGCGGCCGGCGGCCAGGGCCTCGGGGCTGCCGATCGCAGCACCCGCGAGCCGGTCGATGCCGATGCGGACGAGCTCGCGGCGGGCCTCGGCGACCTGCTGCTCGGTCTCGCCGATCAGGGTGATCGGTCCGCCCCATGGGATGAGCCAGCCGACAGG
>JBHWSH010000130.1:0-2845 GCA_043427135.1 Marmoricola sp.
CCTCGAGCAGGATACAGTATCGGAGTGCCCAGCCGAGAGGCTGATAAACACCCTGCCCGGGTGGCGGAATGGCAGACGCGCTAGCTTGAGGTGCTAGTGCCCTTTATCGGGCGTGGGGGTTCAAGTCCCCCCTCGGACACAGCCTCACCCCGGTGTTCCTGCAGGTCAGGAGCGCGGGGTGTTCTGCTGTTCAGGCCTTTGAGGTCTTCGTGATACCCGCGTGATACTTCGGGCCGCGGATCAGCCCTCTAGTAGCGCCGCGAAACGGTCCGCTGCCTTGTCCCGCCCCGGGTTCAGTGGAGACTCGGAACTGACGCGGCGACGGTAGTCGCCGCGGTGTTGTGCCGGTAGAACGTGCCTTCGTGCTCGGCTGGGGGAACGAGGCCGATCTCGCCGTGCAGTCGTCGGTGGTTGAACCAGTCGATGTACTCGGCGACGGCGATCTCGAGGTCGTCGATGCCCTTCCACGGGCCCTTGTTGCGGACCAGCTCGGCCTTGAACAGCGAGTTGAACGCCTCGGCCAGCGCGTTGTCATACGAGTCGCCGGTCGAGCCGACCGAGGCCACCGCGCCGGCCTCGGCCAGGCGCTGGGTGTAGCGCACGGCGAGGTACTGAACGCCCTTATCGGAGTGATGGACCAGGCCGCTGACGTCGCGGCCGGCGCGGCGGCGGGTCCAGAGGCCCATCTCCAGGGCGTCGAGGGCCAGGTCGGTGCGCAGCGACTTCGACAGCTGCCAGCCGACCACCCGGCGGGAGAAGACGTCGATGACGAACGCGGCGTAGACCCAGCCGGAGAAGGTGCGGCAGTAGGTGATGTCGGCAACCCACAGCTGGTCGGGGCCGGTCGCGGTGAATGCCCGGTCGACCAGGTCCGGGCGGGTGTCCGGGCCGGCGCCGGGCACCGTGGTCCGCGGCCCCTTCGCCCGGGTGATGCCGCGCAGGCCGGCGGCGCGCATCAGCCGCTCGACGGTGCAGCGGGCCACCGGATGGCCCTGCCTGCGCACTTCGGCATGCACTTTGCGGGCGCCGTAGACCCCGTAGTTGTCGGCGTGCACCTTCTCGATCACCGCGGTGGTCGCCGCATCGGTGATCGACCGCGCCGACGGCGGCCGCGACTGGTGGGCGTAGTAGGTGCTCGGGGCGATCTTCGCGCCGGCCTCGGTGAGGACGCGGCAGATCGGCTCGACCCCGTGTTCGAGCTTGTGCTGATCGATGTAGGCGACGATCAGCGGGAGGGGCGGTCGAGCTCCGCCGCGAAGAAAGCCGACGCGCTCTTCAAGATCGCGTTCGCCCGGCGCAGCTCCCGCACCTCGCGCTCGAGCTCGGCCAGCCGGGTGGCGTCATCGGTGGTCGTGCCCGGCCGGTGGCCCTCGTCGATCTCGGCCTGGATCACCCAGTTGCGCAGCGTCTCGGGGTTGATGCCCAACTGCTCGGCGATCCGCTTCAACGCCCCGGTCCGGGTCGCCGGGTCACGCCGCGCGTCGACCGCCAGCCGGGTCGCCCGCTCCCGAAGCTCGTCGGGGTACTTCCTCGGTGCCGCCATGACTCTCATCCTCACGTGGATTGAGAGCCTCCGTCAGACCCGGGGCGGGACAGGCTCCCGGGTGCTCGTGTTGACTGCCCCGGCTGCGCAGCACCCCTGACCGCACACGGAGCGAATCGAAAGGACGATGGAGACGATCAACGGACGCCTGCTCAACTGGGCGTCGATCCTGGAGGACACCACCCGGGAGCAGGCCGAGCGCACCGCCTCGATGCCGTTCATCCACCCGCACCTGGCCCTCATGCCTGACGCCCACCTGGGCATGGGCGCGACCGTCGGCTCGGTCATCCCGACCGACGGCGCGATCATCCCGGCTGCCGTCGGCGTGGACATCGGCTGCGGGATGATCGCCGTCCGCACCCAGTTCACGCACCGACACGTCGCCGGACATGACCTGGCCGTGCTGCACGCGCAGATCTCGCGATCGATCCCGCTGTCGGCCGGCGGCCGGAACCAGAAGATCCGGCCCGGTGCCGAGCCGCGGATCGCCGAGCTGCGCGACACCCCGGGAGCCGGACAGGCCGACGCCGAGGCGCGGCAGTGGCCGCAGCAAATCGGAACACTTGGTTCCGGAAATCACTTCGTCGAGCTGAGCCTCGACGAGGAGGACCGGGTCTGGCTGTTCCTGCACTCCGGATCCCGGGGCGTCGGCAACCGGCTGGCGCAGAAGCACATCAAGGTCGCTCGGGAGCAGTGCGCGAAGCGGCACATCCCGCTGCCCGACCGCGACCTGGCCTACCTGGTCGAGGGCGAGCCGGAGTTCGACCGCTACATCGAGGCGCTCCGCTGGGCGCAGCGGTTCGCCTACCTCAACCGCGAGGAGATGATGGACCGCTGCGTCGACCAGCTCAGCCGGTTCCTCGGCGCAGAGGTCGAGCGGCACGAGACGGTCAACTGCCACCTCAACTACACCGAGCGCGAGACGCACTACGGGCGCGAGGTGTGGCTGTCGCGGAAGGGCGCCATCTCGGCCCGGGAGGGCCAGCTCGGCCTGATCCCGGGCTCGATGGGCGCGGCGTCCTACGTGGTGGTCGGCAAGGGCAACGTGCCCTCGCTGATGTCCTCGCCGCACGGCGCGGGCCGGAACTTCTCGAGGTCGGCGGCGCGCAAGCGGTTCACCCGCCAGGACCTCGACGCGCTGATGGCCGGCATCGCATGGGGGCACTCGGACGCGTTCCTCGACGAGCACCCCGACGCCTACAAGCCGATCGACCAGGTGATGGCCGACGCCGCCGACCTGGTCACCGTCCGCCACACCCTGCGGCAGATCGTGAACGTCAAAGGGGATTGAGCGCCTGTGCC
>JBHWSH010000131.1:0-11539 GCA_043427135.1 Marmoricola sp.
TGTCTCGGGGACGTCGGTGGCGGTGGCCCCCGCGGCCAGCGTGCGGACCGTCCACTCCCCCGAACCGGCGAAGAACCGGAACTCGCCGGCCTCCGACGTCACCACCTCGGCGGTGAACTCACCGGTGCGGTCGAGCAGCCGGACGTACGCCGGGCTGACCGGCTCGCCGCCGCGGCGTACGACGCCTTGCACGACCGCCTGGCGGGCGAGGTTCACGCCGGTCAGCGTGCCGCCCTGCTCGGGCGCGCCGCAGCTCATGCCGCACCCGGCTCGTCGCCGAGGACGACGGGGACGCCGACGAGCGAGCCGTACTCGGTCCAGGAGCCGTCGTAGTTCTTGACGTTCTGACGGCCGAGCAGCTCACGCAGCACGAACCACGTCAGCGACGAGCGCTCGCCGATGCGGCACAACGCGATGGTGTCCTTGCCCTCGTCGAACCCGACCTCGGCGTACAGCGCCTCGAGCTGCTCGTCGGACTTGAACGTGCCGTCGTCGTTGACGTTCTTGCTCCACGGCACGTTGACCGACGTCGGGATGTGGCCGGCGCGCTGGGCGGCCTCCTGCGGCAGGTGCGCGGGGGCGAGGAGGCGTCCGGCGTACTCGTCGGGGCTGCGGACGTCGACGAGGTTCTGCACGCCGATCGCCTCGATGACCTCGTCGCGGAAGGCGCGGATCGAGCGGTCCTGCTCCTGTGCGACGTACGTCGTGCGCGGCCGCTCGGCGGGCTCGTCGGTCAGCTCGCGGCTGTCGAGCTCCCACTTCTTGCGGCCGCCGTCGAGCAGGCGGACGTCGCGGTGGCCGTAGAGCTTGAAGTACCAGTAGGCGTAGGCGGCGAACCAGTTGTTGTTGCCGCCGTACAGCACGACGGTGTCGTCGTTGCCGATGCCCTTGGCCGACAGCAGCTCCTCGAACTGCTCCTTGCCGACGAAGTCCCGGCGGACCTGGTCCTGGAGCTCGGTCGTCCAGTCGAGCTTCACCGCGCCGCGGATGTGGCCCTTGTCGTAGGCGGTGGTGTCCTCGTCGACCTCGACCAGGACGACACGTTCGGTGTCGAGGTTCTCCTGGACCCAGTCGGCGGTCACGAGTACGTCGTTGCGGGACATGTGGTTCCTTCTCTCAAAGATGCGCGGCGACGGGTGCGCGAATGCGCAGTTGGTGTCGTCTCAGGCGGGGATGGGACAGCAACAACCACGCAGATGCGCCATTGCTGCAGGCGGCTGGAGAGCCTGGGGCACGGGACGCCGGGCGGCTGGTTCGCTCGCGCGGCTCAGAAGAGCCGGGGACGTCCCGTCAGGGCATGCGACACAGGGCCGAGCGGACGCGGCAGTGGTCCACTGCGCGGCGCTTGGTCAGCATGGTCGAGAGCATGGGGAGACCTTAGGGTGCGATCGACAGCACTCGGAACGAGCGCTCATATGTTGAGACGGTCAGTCACATACTGAGATGGAGATGGCGTGCCCGCATCGCGGCGGATCACCTTCCTCGACCACTGCGCCGCGTGGTCGGGCGGCGAGATCGCCCTGCTCCGCCTGGTCGAGGCCCTCGATCCTGCGACGGTCTCCGTCGTTCTCGGCGAGGACGGCCCTCTCGTCGGCGCGCTCGAGGACGCCGGGATCGACGTACGGGTCGTCCCGCTCGCCGCTCGCACCAACCGGCTCGACCGCGGCGCCGCGGCTCGCGTGCCGCTGACCAGCATCGTCGACGTCGCCCGCTACGTCCTGCAGCTGCGCCGGGTCCTGCGCGAGGACCGGCCCGACGTCGTGCACTGCAACTCGCTCAAGAGCGGGATCTACGGATGCCTCGCGGCCAGGCTCGCCGGCGTGCCCGTCGTGTGGCACGTCCGCGACCGCATCGCACCCGACTACCTGCCGACCGCGGTCGTGCGCCTGGTGCGGTTCCTGTTGCTCGTGCTGCCCGACCTGGTGCTGGTCAACTCCGAGACGACACGCGCCACGCTCGGTCCCGTCGTACGACGCGTGGTGCCGCACCACGTCCTCGACGACCCCTACCGTCCGACGCGCGACGTGTCCGCTCGGACGACGCCGGCCGACCCGCCGCGCGTCGCGCTGATCGGGCGGCTGTCGCCGTGGAAGGGCCAGCAGGTGTTCCTCGATGCGGTCGAATCCCTGCAGAGCAAGGGGATCCGCGTCGACGCGAGGTTGTACGGGTCGGCGCTCTTCGGCGAGGACGAGTACGCCGACCAGGTCGTTCGGCGGGCGCGCTCCGTCGGGGTGCGGGTGGACTCGTTCGCCGGGGACGTGGGCGAGGTGCTGGCCGATCTCGACGTCGTCGTCAACGCCTCGGTCATCCCCGAGCCCTTCGGTCAGGTCGTCGTCGAGGCGATCGCGCATGGCGTGCCCGTCGTCGTGCCCGACGCCGGCGGGCCTGCGGAGATCGTGCGCGACGGGGTCGACGGCGCCACGTTCCGCTCCGGCGACGGCGCCGCACTGGCCGAGACGCTCGTCGCCGTGCTGCACAGCGACGAGCTCTACGCCCGGCTGTCGGCGGGCGGGCTGCGCCGGGCGGAGGACTACCGGCCCGACCATGTGGCCGGCCGGTTCGTCGAGCTGATGGGCGGCGTGCGTCGCAGGTCGTTGCCGCGGAGGCTTCGTGGCTCGACCGCCGATCAGTGGCGCGATTGATTCATCCCATGCACCAAGTGCTCCACTGTCGCGGCCGGGCTGCCTCCCTAATCAGCGGTCGACCGCAGCCAGGCGGGGTGACGTTCGACCGGCACCAGGCCGCGCAACGCGGCCAGGTCGGCGGCGAACACCGGCTCCAGCTCGCGGCGTACCTCGGCGGCCAGCTCGTTGCGCGCCAGCAGCCGCCGCCGGACGGCCTCGCGCAGCTCGAACGTCGTCACGCGCTTCACCGCCCTGCGCACCGGCGCGCTCTCCCGCGCCGACGTCAACACCGCGTGCACCACCCGGCTGCGCGGGGTGCCCGACACGTTGACGACCGGCACCCGGTCGGTCTCGCCGGGATGCTCCGTTGTGCCGATGAACCGCAGCACCTCGCGCAGCGTGCCGGCGTAGTCGGCCTGCAGGTCGTCGTAGAACCACACTCCCACCCGGTCGCGACCGAAGGCGTCCTGGAACGCCGCCAGTGCCGCGGCGTACTTGCTCATCCGCGTGTAGTGGTAGAGGTGCTGCCACTCCTCGGCTACCCGCCGATCCTCTTCGGCGATCGCGCCGAGCAACGTCGGCGCGGGCTCGAAGTCCTGCTGCGCGAGGTAGTCGAACGCCGAGTGTGCGCGCTCGACCGGCTCACGCAGGAGTACGACGATGCGGGCGTCGGGGGCGAGCCGTTGGATCTCGGGGATGGCCCGTTCGTGATGGTAGAACGTCGACACCGAACCCTCGCCACGCGCGACCGCGTCGCCGCCCGACTCGTAGAGCGCGAGGTAGGCGGCACGGTCGGTGACGGCGGTGGAGTTCACGCCGAGCTCGTCGCCCGGTCCGCGGAACGCCGGCCGCGCACCGTGATAGGCGAAGTAGTGCGGCTCTTTCGGCCGGGTGACGAAGACGTCCGGATGCCCGCGCAGGCCCTCGATCAGGCCCGTCGTGCCCGAGCGCCCCGCCCCGACGACGAGGAACGTAGGTCCGGCCATCAGGCGACTGCGGGCTCCGCAGACCCCGCCGACGCCGTACGCCGGGAGCGCTCACTGCGCAGTCCACGCACCGCGGCCACCCCCGCGCCGACAAGCGCGCCGAAGAGGGCACCCAGGATGAGCGGTCCCACGATGCCGACGATGGAGGAGCTGGCTTCGCGTGCCGGCTGCACGACCTCGGCGCCACCTGCAGGGTCGACGGCTCCGACGAGGGCGGCCTGGCTGCGGCGGGCGTCGAGCGCGGTGCGCTGCTGAACGAGCGCGGCACGCTGGGCGACCATCTCCGGCCGGCGGTTGAGCGCCGCAAGGTCGCGGTCGATCGCGGCGATCTCACCCTCGAGCTGCTCGACCGCGCGAGCGGCACGATCGGTGTTGCTCGCGGAGATCCACGCGATGTAGGACTTCGCGTAGGCGTTCGCGATCTCCTGTGCCTGCTGCGGATCGTCGGTGGTGGCGCGGATCCCGATGACGTTGGTGGCGCTGGCCGCGATCACCGACAGCGCGTAGTCGTCGGGGTCGATGCCGAGCCGCTTGTGCACGCGCGGAGAGACCGCACCGCCCTCGATCACGCGACGGGAGTAGTCGACGAGCCGGGCTTGGTCGACGCCGCCGGCGTTGGCCGAGGTCAGCGCCTGCAGTGTCAGCGGCTGGCCGATGAGCACCTGGCTGGTCGCCGTGTGGTCGACGCCGCCCATCAGCAGCCGGCCGCCGGCGATGACGGCACCGAGCAGCGCGAACACGACGAGGACGCGCCATCGCGCGGCCAGCCGTGCGGCCACGCCGGACGGCCCGAACTCGACCTGGTCGTCGTCCATCTGCAAACCCCTTGCTCTACCCCGCTCGCGTGCTGCTGGTCTGGCGGCTCAACGAGTTCGCCCCGGTTTGGGTACGCCGTGGCGCGGGTACTGCGTGACTTCTCCCCTACTCCTTCCGTTGAGTCGGCAGTGGCGCGCCCGCGCCCGACCGACGGAGGTGGGATGAGCGTCACCGCGCAGCGGCCGGCCACCCCCGTCGGCGCTCCCGCACCTCCCGCGGACCGCGCCTTGCACGGCGTACTCCTCGGGTTGGCGCTGTGCCTGGGGACGGCCGGTGTCTCGCTCGGTGCCGGAGCTCTGGCGCTCGCTGCCTTCCCGTTGGCCGCTGTCGGCGTCGCGGCCTGGTCGCTGCTACGCCGCCGGTGGTACGCCTACGCAGGCTTCGTCCTCGTGCTGTGGCTGCTGTCCGGTTGGGTACGCCGGGTCGTCGACTGGCAGACCAGCTACCACGAGTTCAGCGTCATCGTCGCGACGCCGGCGGTCGTCAGCCTCCTCGCCGTCCCGTGGGTGGTCCTCGCCCGGCGGCGGGTGCACCGCGACGCCGCGATCGTGTTCGGCGTCGCGGGCGTCGTACTCACTTATGCGTTGCTGGTCGGCGCGGTCCGCAACGGACCGATGGCCGCCGCCGCGGACGCGCCGCTGTTCGTGGCGCCGTACGTCCTAGGGCTGTTCCTGATGCTCGTGCCCGACGACACCGCGCGACTGCGCCGCCTGCTCGCCGACTTCGCGGCGTGGGGTGCGGTGCTGCTCGGCGGCTACGCGGTCATCCAATTCCTCGTCCTGCCCACGTGGGACCAGGCCTGGATGCTCGACTCGCAGGTCGGCAACCTCGGGACCGCCGAGCCTCGGCAGTTCCGGACCTTCTCGACGCTCGGCACCGCCAGCTATCTGGGTCAGGTGCTGGCGGCGATGCTGCTCGTCCTCGTCGCCGAACGGCGTACGCCGCTGCAGCTGCTCGCGATGGCGACCGGCCTGGCCGGGCTCGGGCTCACCCAGTCACGTCAGGGCTGGCTGGTGCTGATCGTCGGCATCGTCGTACTCCTCCTCCTGCGCCGGCTCTCCGTCTGGCGCCTCGCCGCGGTCGGCGCCGCGCTGTTCGTCGCGTTGTCGGCCACCGGAAGCCCGGTGCTCGACCGCGTGTCCGAGCGCATCGAGGAGACCCTGCTGGAGGGCGCGTACGACGACAGCCTCGAGGCGCGGACGGCGTTCCAGTCCGAGGTCGCGCCGTCGGTGCTGGCCGACGTCGACGGGGTCGGTCTCGGCGGCACCGGCCGCGCGGCGCTGGTCGGAGGCGGGTCGCACCTGACCGTCCCGAGGTACGTCTCGTTCGACTCCGGGGTGCTGGAGACCCTCGTCCGCTACGGGTCGATCGGCGGGGTGGTTTTCCTGGGCGCGCTCGCCTTCGGTGCCGGCAGCGCCGTACGCCGCTCGCGGCACGGCACCGTCTTCGACGCCGCGATCGCCGCCGGTCTCGTCGCGCTCCTCGTCGGCATGCTCTTCCAGGACACGACCCGCGGCGCGTTCGGCGTCATGCTGTGGACGCTCCTCGCCGTCGCCGCCCGCCCCGCCGCTGACTGACCGCTGCTGCGGCATCCGACAGTGGAGCGTTTGACGCATGACGTGCGCCAATCTCTCCACAGATGCAGCGTCTGCGCTGTCATCCACAACCGCGCTGCTGCCGGTGGCCGACCGCCTCACCCGGTCGCACGCTCACGACATGCACCCGCAGATCGCGCAGTTGCTCGACGACCAGTGCGGCGTCATCAGCCGCCGTCAACTCGAAGCGGCGGGACTCGCCGCGCACGACATCGCCAGACTCGTACGACGTCGGCTGCTCACGCGACTGCACGCGGGAGTGTTCGTCGACCACACCGGGAAGCCCACCTGGATGCAGCGAGCGTGGGGAGCGGTACTGCTCTATGAGCCCGCCGCGCTGTACGGCGCGTCGGCCCTCCGGGCGGTCGAGCAGCCGACCGACGCATCCGACGAGGTCATCCACATCGCGATCGATCGACGTCGGCGCGTCGCTGAGCGGGCAGGGGTGCGCATCCATCGTGTGGCTCACATCGGCGAGCGCGTGCAATGGCACGCCCGTCCGCCCCGCCAGCGTTACGAGGACGCCGTCCTCGACGCCGCCGCGAGCGGCCCCGCGGATGCAGACCTGCCGGTCGTGGCAGCGCTGACCCGGGCGGTGCAGTCACGACGTACGACGGCCGTGCGACTCCTGGAGCAGCTCGACCGGCGACCCCGCCTGCCAAGACGAGCCTGGATCCGCACGGTGCTGATCGACATCGCAGCCGGCAGTTGTTCCGCACTCGAGCATGCCTATCTCCAACTGGAACGGCGGCACGGAGTACACGGTGCGCGCCGTCAGGTCGTGGACCGTGTCGGCGCACAGACCGTCTACCGCGACGTCGAATACGCCTGCGGGCAGGTCGTCGAGCTGGACGGCCGACTGGTCCACGACACAGCTTGGCAGCGCGACAGAGACCTCGATCGCGATCTCGCCCTTCGCGTCGATGGGCGCGACAGCATCCGCTTGTCCTGGGGGCAGGTCTTCGACCGAGGATGCCTGACGATGTCGCGCATCGTCGCACTGCTGGAGGCCCGCGGCTGGCCCAGCACCGCCTACCCTTGCGGCCCCGGCTGTCCGGTGCGCGATAGCCGGACGATCGGCCCGACTCGGCGACAGTGGAGCGCTTGACTCATCAGGCGGACCAAACACTCCACTGTCGTCACAGGAGGCGGCGACGGGCGAGCTCCACCCAGAGCGCGTCGGTCGCGCCGGATGACGGGCGGGCGAGGCCGATCCGCTCTGCAGAAGCCGCCCGCTGCTCAGAACCTTCGTCCGGATCAGCCAGCGCCGACTTCACGAACGCCGCGCAATCGTCGGGCGTGCGCAGCTCCGGTCCCGGCAGGAGCTCGGCCAGGTCGGGCACGTTGAGGCCGCGGCTGCCGGAGGCGTAGTCCTCGAAGTCGTGCAGCACGAACCCCACCGGCCGATCGAGCACGAGCCAGTCGGTCCACACGCTCGAGTAGTCGGTGACGAGCGCGGCCGCACGACCGAGCAGGCGGTACGCCGCGACGCCGGCCCGCTCGAGGTCGGCGTTGGTCACCCGCACGACCCCCGGGACGGAGTACGACTCCGCGTCCAGCGGGTGCGGCTTGACCACCACCTGCGCCTCGGATGAGACGGCACCGGTTGCGAGACCAGCGAGCATGTCGAGGGAGGAGTACGCCGCGCTGCCGCCCGAGGTGTCCTGCCAGCCGACCCGCGAGCCGACGGAGATGGAGGACCGGAACGTCGGCATCGCCACCACGAACGGCCGCGACGGGTCGATGCCCAACGCACGCAGCTCATCGTCGGACGCCGGTCGGGCGAGCTGGTCCCAGCGTGGGTTGCCGACCACCAGCAGGTCGTCGAGGGGTACGCCGAGGAACCCGGACTTGATCTCGCCGAACAACCGGGTGCCGGACACCAGCAGCGTCGCGCGCGGGGGCGTCGTACGCCGGTCGCGCAGCGGCGCCTTGGGGCCGTCGCCGTGCCAGAGGTTGACCACCGGCTTGCGCGCCGGCGGCGTCGGGCTGAGGTGCAGCCCGTGGGTGAAGAACGTCAGCCGCGCGGTCAGGTGCGCCCACAGCCCGGCCGCCGACGCCTTGGGCAGCAGGCGGAGATGGGCTGGCAGCGCATCGAGGTCGAGGGTCCGTGCGGCGGCGTCGCGGTCGAGTGAGGAAACCAACCATCGGGTCTCGGCACCGTCCGCGACGAGACGCCGCAGCACCTCCACCGCGTTGCCCTCGGTGTCGGGGAAGGCGGCGACGACCACATGCGGGCGCGTCGGCGCGATGCGTCGCAGCAGGCCGAAGAGTGTTCGCAGCAGTGCCTTGACCTGCGGGCTGCCGAGCAGCCGCATCACCGGCGCACCTTGGCCGCGACTCTCGCCACCCGGGCTTGCACCCACTCGACATCGGAGCGCTGCGGCACCAGCATCTGCCGCGCGGAGGTGCCGGTCAGGTGGCGGTACTGCAGCACGGTGATCGCACACGTCAGGGAGTACGCCGCGAGGCTGGCCACGGCGGCCCCCATCGCCCCCATCGTCGGAGCGAGCAGCACCAGCAGGCCGATCGCGACCGCGGCCCCGATCAGCTGGGAGATGGAGCGCAGCCCGGGCCGACCCTCGGCGTACACCCCGGCGGTGAGGATCTGATCGACACAGAACGGGATGCTCGCCAGCAGCAGCACCCGCGCGAGATCGACCGACGGGCCGAAGTCGGACCCGAACAGGATGTAGATGAACGGCCCCGCGACCAGGCTTCCGCCGATCGCGACGAGCGTGGTCATCATGAGGATGATGCGTGCGCTTTGCGCGACGAGCTCCGACCCGCCGCGGTGGGCCGCCTCGCTGAAGATGATGGCGCGCAGCGCGTTGACGGCCATCATGCTGATCTCGGCCAGGGCGACTGCGACGACGTAGTAGCCGAGCTGGGTCGCGGAGACGAGCATCACGAGAACCATCTGGTCGAGGCGCCAGGTGATCAGCGTGCCGAGCGTGCCGCCCCAGCCACGGAGGCCGTAGAGGGCGATCTGCCGGGTGAGGCGGGTGTGGGCGGGCTCGACCACCGGGGTCTCGACAAGCTCGACCGCCGAGGCAGGCTCAACCACCAAGACCGGCGATGCCCGGCGGCGGAGGAGCACGGCCAGCAGGAACAGCCCGCCGGCCACGGCACAGAACACGTGCGCGAGCACGGCCGTGGTCACGGTCAGCGACCCGGCGAGCATCAGCGACACGAATGCAACCAGCCGCAACACCGGCGTGAGCACGCGCTCGACGGCGGGCGCGGCGTACTCCCGCATGCCCAACAGCAAGGCCCGCATCAGGATCGCCCACATCGTCAGCGGCAGCAGCCAGGCGACCCCGCGCAGCAGCGGCACCAGGTCGGGCACGTTGCGCAGCAGCACCGGCGCCGCCCACCAGACGAACACCGCGGCGAAAAGCCCGTAGACCAACGTGAGTCCGCCCGCCGAGCGCAGCACCCGACGGGGGTCCTGCCGCAGCTTCGCCAGCGCGTAGGCGGTCGCCTCGGGCAGCCCGAAGTGCGCGATCACGGTCAGGATGAAGATCGGCGCGACGACCGCTGCCATCTCGCCGCGACCAGTCACACCGAGTTCGCGGGCCAGAATCGGGGCCGTGGCCAGGGAGGTCAGCGGCAGGACGAGATTGGTCAAGGCGGTGTACGCCGCGGCGCGCGCCACCGAACCGGACGCCGGGCGCGACTCAGAGCTCGCGGGGACGGCAGGCGGCGCCTGCTGCTCCGTCACGACCGACCTCCTGGACCTCGAGCGACCATTCAGCGCAGCCGCAGCTTGGCGGCTCCGCGCGTCGGCCCGAACCCGACGTCGTTGCGTGCCGCGACCACGACCTTCGCCGCACGTTGCTTCAACGGCAGCCGCAGGACGACGTTACGAGCACCCGGGCCGACCCGCACCGAGCGACCGCTGCTCTTGTCCTTGATCCGGTAGCGGTCGACCGCCGCACCACCGTCGTCCTTGGGCGGCTTCCAGGTGACCCGCACCTTGCCCGGCGCGATGAGTTTCGCCTTGACCGCGCGGGGTTTGCCTGGGGTTCCTGCGGGGCGGACCCATGCCATCGCGGGAGCCGACGGCCCGGCCGACGTGATCGCCTGCACCCACACGGCGTACGTCGTGCCGTTGACGAGACCGCGGACCGTCGCCTTTCGCGCGCCGCTGCCCTGCACGAGCGAGGGGAAGCCGGGCAGGCCGGTGATCTGGTAGCCCAGCACGCCCGAGCCGCCGTCGTCGGCGGGCGCTTGCCATCGCAGCCGCGTGCCGCCGTCGCGCGGAGCCGCCTTGAACGCTTGGGGTACGCCGGCAGGACGCGGAGCGGGGCCTGCGACCGGCGGCGCGCGGTCGTCGTCGATCTCCAGGACCACCGGGTCACCGCCCAGGTCCAGCTCGGCGAACGGCGACGTCACGCTCGCGAACGGCTGATCGCCCACGCTCGGGCGATAGCCGCGAATGGAGGCGGTGGCCCCGAGGTCGACCCGGACGGCCCGCGGCTGCACCGCGAGGTCGCGACGCTGGTCGCGATCCCACATCGACACGTCGCGCCACAACACCAGCAGGAACGTGCCGTCGCGGCGCTGCAGCAGCACGTGCCGCAGGTCCGCCGGACCGCGCGTGATCTGGTAGGCGAGCGAGTCGGGCACGAACGACGGCCCCGGGTCGGACGTCAGCGCGACCAGCCGTCGCAGCGCGCCGTACGCCGGCTTGGGGGCGAAGTCGTGGGCCATCAGCCCGAACTTCGCCTCGTGGTCGTCCGGGCTCTCCGGGTCGGGGAACTCGTCGAGTAGCTGGTAGACGTAGAGCCGTTGCGTCCCGGCGGCGAAGTGCTCCAGGAGCAGTCGGGGGATGTACGCCGCCGACACGTGCCGCGGGGTCGGTGCGTGACTCGACGTCGTGTTCATCGCGTCGTGGTAGCCGGCTTCGGTGACCACGACCGGCGCCTGCGGCACCACGATCCGCTGCGCGTTGAGCAGGTGCGGCAGGAACGTGCTGGGGCGCTGACCGCCGGGATAGATGTGCGCGTTGCCCAGGTCGGCATGGGCACCGAGGTCGCCGAGCTCCTCGAAACCCTGCCGCTGTCCCAGGGAGGGCGCCAGGATCGGCAGGTCGCGCGTCGCCGGCTCGGCCTTGGCTGCCTCCCACAGCTCGCGCTGATGTTGGCGCAGCTCCGCAACCCAGTCCGGACGGCCGCTGAGGTTCCACTCGTTGGCGCCCTCGAGCGACTCGACCACCCCGGTGGGCAGCTCGGTCGCGAGGGTCTGCACGAGCCGCTGCGGGGTGTCCCACGAAGCGGGCCGCGCCATGATCAGGTTGAACTTGATCCCGAGGGCACCGACCTGCTCGATCGCGTCGTACAGCTCGGGTTTGTTGCTGTTCAGGTTGTCGCGCACGTGCCGGACGCCGAGCTCGTCCAGCGCAGCGGCGACCCGCGGCACGTCCTGGTACGGCGAGTCGGGGTAACCCAGATGCAGTTGTACGCCGAGCGCATCGACGAGGTGGTCGGCGGGCCGAGCCTGCACCGGGGAAGGC
>JBHWSH010000132.1:0-3057 GCA_043427135.1 Marmoricola sp.
GGCTGGCACTGAGTGCCTGAAAGTCGACCGACAGCGGTTATCCACAGGTAGCGCGGTCGGACTGGGCAAGCAGTCCCCACGCAGCCACGCTCGTCGGATGGATCTGCGTGACCTTCTCGACCGACAGTCCGGCGTCGTGGCCAGGCGCCAGCTCGTCGAACTCGGCGTCACCGACAACGACGTACGCCGCCTCATCCGCCGGCGAGACCTGGTGCGGGTCCACACCGGGGTCTACGTCAACCACACCGGTCCTCTGACCTGGGTCAATCGAGCCTGGGCGGCGGTGCTGTTCCATGACCGTGCGGTGTTGTGCGACGTGAGTGCACTGAATCTGGCCGGCGACGTCATCCACGTGGCGATCGAGTATCCCCGCAGCGGCACCGCCTTGCCCGGCGTACGCCTGCACCGGCTGCAGGAGCTCGACCGCAGAGCGGCTTGGCACCTGTCCCCGCCGCGACTTCGTATCGAGGAGGCCGTCCTCGACGTGGCCGGTGCAGCTCCGTCGTTGGGTGACGCTGCCGAGGTCCTCATGGCGGCCTGCCGTCGCCGCGCCACGACGCCGGCCCGTCTCGCGGCGGCATTGTCCGAGCGTGATCGGAGCCCCCGAGGGGCGGAGTTGCGGGCCGTGCTCCTCGATGCGCAGTCGGGTGTGCAGTCGGTGCTGGAGAGGGCTTTCGTGATGAACGTGGAGCGGCGGCACGGCCTGCCTCCAGCCACCAGGCAGGTGCGGGAGGTCACCGCCGCCGGGGTGGTCTATCGCGATGCGGTCTATGAGGACTTCGGCGTCGTACTCGAGCTGGATGGCGTCCGGTGGCACCTGATCGCCGAGCGTCGATCGGCCGATCTCGACCGAGATCTCGAGGTGGCTGCCGACGGTCGGATCACTCTCCGGCTCGGCTGGCGACAGGCGGAGAAGCAGCCGTGTCTGACGGCCGCCCGACTCGCGGTCGTGCTGCAGCGCCGGGGGTGGGCCGGTGCGCCGCGCCCGTGCGGCCCCCGGTGTGTCTTGTCGGGTGACTTTCAGGCACTGGATGCCTGAAAGTCGACCGACAAGCGGCGGGTCAGTGGGCGAGGCCGTAGAGCCGGTCGCCGGCGTCGCCGAGCCCCGGGACGATGTAGCCACGCTCGTTGAGCCGCTCGTCCATCGCCGCGGTCACCACCGTGACGGGGACGTCGATGTCGGACAGCTCTCGCTCCATCCGGGCACAGCCCTCGGGTGCGGACAGCAGGCAGATCGCGGTGATGTGGTCGGCCCCGCGGCGTACGAGGTAATGCACTGACGCCGCGAGCGTGCCACCGGTCGCGAGCATCGGGTCGAGCACGTAGCACTGCCGCCCGGACAAGTCCTCGGGCAGGCGTTCGGCGTACGTCGCGGGCTCGAGGGTCTCCTCGTTGCGAACCAGGCCCAGGAACCCGACCTCCGCGGTGGGCAGCAGGCGCATCATGCCGTCGAGCATGCCGAGGCCTGCCCGCAGGATGGGTACGACGAGGGGCTTGGGAGTGGCGAGCTGCACGCCTTGGGCGGGGGCGACCGGCGTCTCGACCGTGACGGGCTCGATCCGGACCTCGCGGGTGGCCTCGTAGGCGAGGAGCGTGACCAGCTCGTCGGTCAGCCGGCGGAACGTCGGGGAGTCGGTGCGCTGGTCGCGGAGCGCGGTGAGCTTGTGCGAGATCAACGGGTGGTCGACGACGTGTACGCGCATGACGTCACGGTATCCGGCACATGACCAGTGGGGAGCATCGCCCGAATGGGGTGGCCGCAGCCGGGTCGGCTCTGTCACGATCAAGCAGATGACGCACCGGCACCTCGCCGGGACGAGCCCACTGAGGAGGAACGATGTCGGCGGAGGACGCGGTCGACTTCGCGGTGGTCGCGTACCGCGAGGAGGGCCGCTGGCAGGTGCGGGAGCTCGACGTCGCGGTGGCGGTCGAGCTGGACGACCTGCTCGACGAGCTGCAGCGCTGGCCGGGCGACTTCGGGGCGCTCGGATTGGTGTCGGTCGACGACGAGTACCTCATCCTCGCCCGCGTCGCCGGCGACGAGATCTCCCTGCTGCTCTCCGACGTGACCGCAGCCTTGGACTCGCCACTCGCGCGGGAGGTTCTCGAGGAGCTCGAGCTGCCCGTGCCCGACGACGATGAGGACCAGGAGCCTGCCGGCGACCTCGCGATCGCCGCCGACCTGGGGCTCTCGGCGATCGACATGGCAGCGATGCTCGACGACCTGGATCTCTACCCCGACGAGGTGCTCAGCGATATCGCGCGGCGGCTCGGCTTCGGGCCACAGTTCGACGACCTCGTCGGCACCGCTGTCTCGTGACGGACCCGCAGCCGTTGCTCGATCGGTGGGCCGTGCCCATGCGGGAGGCGCTGGAGGAGGCCCGCAGAGCAGCAGAGGTGTACGCCGACGTGCCGGTCGGCGCGCTCGTGCTCGATGCCGACGGCGAAGTGATGGCGCGCGCCCACAACCGCCGCGAGGCCGACCAGGACCCGACCGCGCACGCGGAGGTGCTCGCCCTCCGGCAGGCGGCCGAACAGCGTGGCCGGTGGCGACTGCAGGGCTGCACGCTCGTCGTCACATTGGAGCCGTGCACCATGTGCGCAGGCGCGGCCGTGCTCTCGCGGATCGACCGGTTGGTTTTCGGCGCGTGGGACCCGAAGGGCGGCGCGGCCGGTTCGTTGTGGGACGTGCTGACCGACCCGAGGCTGAACCACCGGCCCGAGGTCGTGGCCGGCGTACTCGAAGAGGACAGTGCCGCGTTGCTGCGCGCCTTCTTCGGAGCACGTCGCCGGCGTACGACCTGAGAACGCCCGAGTTCGTGGGCAGCGCTGCTCTCTAGTACCCTCGTCCGCGGTGGCGTGTCCGAGCGGCCTAAGGAGAACGCCTCGAAAGCGTTTGTGGGTGAAAGCCCACCGAGGGTTCAAATCCCTCCGCCACCGCCAGCCAGCCAGTCAGTGTTCTGACGGAACTCAAGCCCGATGTGAGGAATCCCGCCCATCATTCACGCTGGGCGGGGTTTCGCTTGGGCCAGCCAGCCAGCCAGCCAGCCAGCAGCC
>JBHWSH010000133.1:0-5120 GCA_043427135.1 Marmoricola sp.
CGGGTCGTCACAGTGCTGGTGATCTCCTGTCCGCACGCCCTCGGCTTGGCCATCCCCTTGACTACCTCGATCTCCTCGGCCGTCGCAGCCCGTAATGGCATCCTGATCAAGGACCGGCTCGCCCTGGAGCAGAGCCGCACCGTCGACGCGATCTTGTTCGACAAGACGGGCACCCTCACCAAGGGACAACACAACGTGGTCGGCGTTCGGGGCGCCGACGACATCAGTGTGGAGGAGGTGCTCCGCCTGGCCGGAGGGGTCGAGTCGGACAGCGAGCATCCCCTGGCGCGGGCGATCGTCGATGCGGCGAAACAACGCGGCGACGTCGCTGTCGCCACCGAGTTCCGCTCAATCACCGGACGTGGGGTCGAGGCAACGGTCGACGGCGAGCTCTACGCGGTCGGCGGACCGGCGCTGCTGCGCGAACGCGCCCTGGCCGAACCCCCAGACCTGTCCGAATGGTCCCAGCGCTGGAAGGACCGTGGCGCTGCGGTGTTGTACTTGGCGCGGCGCGACACGAGCATCGGGGGCATCGCACTCGAGGTCGAGGTGCGGCCCGAGGCCCGTGACGCCGTCCGTGAGCTCCACCAGATGGGCCGACAGGTGATGATGATCACCGGCGACGCACGCCAGGTCGCCGAGGCGATCGGGACCGATCTCGGCATCGACGAGGTGATGGCGGAGGTCCTGCCCGAGCAGAAGGACGCCAAGGTCGCCGAACTGCAGGCCCGCGGACTGAAGGTGGCCATGGTCGGCGACGGTGTCAACGACGCACCGGCTCTGGCCCGCGCCGATGTAGGCATCGCCATCGGTGCCGGCACCGATGTCGCCATCGAGTCAGCCGGGCTCATCCTGGACAGCTCCGACCCCAGGGCCGTGGCCGGCATCATTCGCCTCTCCAAGGCTGCCTACCGCAAGAGCATGCAGAACCTATGGTGGGCGGCTGGCTACAACGTGCTCGCGATCCCCATCGCTGCCGGTGCACTCCACTGGGCCGGGATCAGCATGCCGCCCGCCGCTGCAGCTGTGTTGATGAGCGCGTCGACAATCGTCGTCGCCCTCAACGCCCAGCTGCTGCGACGAGTCGAGCTCCGTCCTCCGGCGATCGAGGAAGGCGCGTCGGAGGTGGCGACGGCCGAGGCGAGGAGATGACCCTGAACCGTTGCTATCGGCGATGATCGAGGTTAAGGAGCCGGGCTCGGGCAGCGCAGCCACACCTATCCAAAGGGCTCACCCGATGACGACCAACCAGCAACCCATCCCAGCCCAGGCTGCGGGCCAAGTGAGGAGACGACGAGTTCGTCGGCATCGACGCCTTACTTCTGCTCCACCCAATGCGCGAACCAGTTCCACGCCGACCCGGTCATGTGTGCGGTGAGCTTGGGCGTTTCTGGGACCGCACCAATTCGGATTCCGAGCATTCCGACCGGGACGGCGTCGAGGCTGCCGCTGTTGGGCTTCTTGAGCGAACCTTCACAGGAACGGCGGAGCGACTTCATCATCGGCTGCAAGTATCAGGCTAAGAAGGAAATGAAGAGGTGGAGATGCAACTTCACTGGACCGTCAACATCACGCCCGCGGAGCGGATCGCTCCGCGTGGTCGTGGGCGCACCCCCCGCCATCATTGGTGTGGTGCTGCTGGGCCTTGCCAGCAGGGGGCATCGCTGTGCTGGAGGAGTTGCTGGTCCTCGTCGGTCTCGACTTCGTGGTCGTCGGTGCGCTCGGTGACGGCCCGCTGTACGCGAAGTTCGGCCACGTGCTGGCTCACTGAAGGGAAGGACGTCACATGACCATTCGACAACCCGACTCCCATGTTTTCCCGGTCACCGACTCGATCTCGCCGGAGCACCAGCATGGCGCCGGGCATCAGCGCGGCGGTCACCGGCTGATGATGATGATCTGTTGCGTTCCGATGGTCGCCATCATCGTGGTGCTGCTGCTGGTTACCGGGGTCGCCGGCTCGGGCATCATCGTTGCTGCGCTGCTGTGCATCGCGATGATGGCGGCGATGATGTTCGCCATGCCCGGTGGGCACGGCCACAAGGGATGATGAACGGTCCGTGCAATCCAGCCGAGAGATGAGCAGCGAGATGGTCCTTCGCCCGTCGAGCAGACCGAGTTCACGACCAGCCCGGAACACGGAAAGCACGCCATGCCGCAACACCGCCGCGTTCGATCATGCGCACGGAAGATCGTTCCTCGCGCTAAAGATGCTGGACCAAGTAGCTGCCCGTGACGCCTTAGGAATGCGGCGTGAGCTTCGCGCGCTCGACCGGCTTGGTGGCCGTGGAACCAAAACTCTGGTGGGGGTGATCGCTTCTCAAGTGACCGGGGCGCAGGAGAAAGCACTTCGAGTGAGGCTCTTTCGGGGCCATCAGTACCTCGGCGGCTTGGGCGCGTCCCGTCGCGCGGTCTGCGACGGCGGAGGGTACGTGTGACCGACTCGATCGGCGACAGCGAAACGCCTGAGCCCGGAGGGCAACGCGAGGTCTCCCGGGTAGACCAGCGCTCCGGGGAGGACTTTCCGCGGTTTGTCTTGGGGCTGATGGCGAGTGTCCCGTTCATCGGGATTCTGTCCGAGCTGGTCCCGTCGGGCATCTTGCCGCAGATGATCGACGGGCTTGGGGTCTCCGAATCCCAGATCGGTCTCCTGGTCGGTGTCTATGCCCTGGCTTCAGCGGTTGCCGCTATCCCGTTGGTCAGCGCCACTTTGGCTGTCAACCGCAAGACGCTGCTGATGGTGCTGCTGGCCGGCTTCGCGATCTCCAACTTCGTGGTCGCCATCTCGTCGTCCTATACGGTCATCGTCGTCAGTCGCGTGCTCGGGGGTGTCTGTGCAGGGGTGATGTGGCCGATGATCGCGGCCTACGGCACTCGTCTGGTGCCCGAGAACATGCAGGGCAAGGCGATCACGGTCATCATGTCGGGCAACACCCTCGGCATCAGCATCGGTCTGCCGGTGATGACGACGGTCGGTATCACGTTCGGCTGGCGGACCGCTTTCCTGGTCTTGGGGCTGACTGTCGTGGCGATCGCGATCTTGTCGTACTTCTACCTGCCCTCGGTGGACGGCGAGGAGTTCAGCAAGGGCGACTCACCTCTGGTGAAGGTGCTGAAGATGCCTTCGATATGGATCGTGCTGCTGTTGACGTTCCTGTCGGTCGCGGCGCACTATGGCATCTACACCTACATCACGCTGCTCGTGGAATTGATCGGCTTCGCTGGCGGCATCGGCCTGGCGTTGCTGATCTTCGGAGTCGGCTCGGTCATCTCCGTCATCGTGTCCGCGAGATACATCGACGCCCATCTGCGCCCCCTGATCGTGGTGATGCTCGCCATAGGTGCCGTCTCGATGGCCCTGCTCCTGGGGTTCCGGGGAACGATGGGCGTTTCCCATGTCGCGTTCTTCCTGTGGGGCTTGGCCTTCGGCCCGCTTGTCACGATGTATCAGACCGCCGTCAGCAAACAGATCGAGAAGGCCAAGGACGTCGCCACCTCGGTGCAATCGAGCGTCTTCAATCTCTCGATCATGGTCGCCACCGCGGTAGGCGGGTTGCTGTTGACCCACTTCCCGGACTCCGGAGTCAAGACCATCGTCTACATGTCGCTGGGCCTGTTCGTCGTGGCGGCCATGATCGCGACGCTGTCCAAGCGAACCCTGCGCTCTTCCTGAGTGCCGTTCTGTCGACCCTTAAGGAGCAACCATGAAGAAGTTCACCAACGCTCGGATTTACCGACAGCACGACGAAGCGAGCGAGATCCTCGTCGACAAGGGGGTGATCAGACAGATCGGCAAGAGCCTGCCCCAAGCGGAGGAGGAGATCGACCTGCGTGGCCGGCTGGTCATCCCGCCCTACGTCGACCCCCACCTGCACCTGGACTACGTGTACACCGCCCGCAACGAAGGCGCCACGAACACCAGCGGCACCCTTTTCGAAGGCATCGCCCGCTGGCACGAGGTCAAGAAGACCCAAACACTCGAAGACGCCAAGGAGCGTGCGCTGAAGGGCATCCAAGAAGAGGTCTCCCATGGCGTGCAGTTCATCCGCACTCACATCGACGTGACGGATCCCAAGCTGACCGGTCTGAAGGCGATGCTGGAGATCCGCGAACAACTCCAGGACAACGTCACCATCCAGATCGTCGCCTTCCCGCAGGAGGGCATGTACGCCTACAAGGGCGGCGACGAGATGATGGAGGAGGCGCTGAAGATGGGCGCGGACTGCGTCGGAGGCATCCCGCATTTCGAATCCGCCCGTGAGATCGGCGAGCAATCCGTTCGCCGGACCGTCGCGCTAGCCGAGAAGTACGACGTCTTGATCGACGTGCACTGCGATGAGACCGACGACCCGATGAGCCGCTTCGTCGAGCTCCTCAACGCCCTGGTGACGACGTCGGGGATCGGCACGCGCTCGACGGCGAGCCACACGTGCTCCTTCGGGTCGGCGGATGACGCCTACGCTTTCCGCATGATGGGGCTGTTCCAAAAGTCCGGGATGAACTTCATCGCCAACCCCACCGAGAACGCCTACCTCCAGGGGCGCCAGGACACCTATCCCAAACGTCGCGGCCTCACGCGGGTCAAGGAGATGTGGGAAAGCGGCATCAACATCTGCTTCGGCCAGGACTCCATCAACGACCCGTGGTACCCCGTCGGCAACGGCAACATGATGAACATCCTCGACAACGGCATCCATCTGGCGCAAACCATGTCCTTTGACGAGCTGGACAGGTGCTTGGACCTGATCACCTACAACGGCGCCAAGACCCTGAACGTGGAGGACCGCTACGGGATCGAGGAGGGCAAGCATGCCAACTTCCTCGTGCTCAACGCCGATACGCCGTTCGAGGCCGTGCGCCAACGCGCCGACGTACTCGCTTCGATCCGCAACGGCGAGTACCTGTTCAAACGCCCTGAGCCAAGCTACGACGTCGACCTCGACCTCTTCAGGAAGACACGTCATGGCTAACGGCCCCAGGCACCGGGCCCAGGGCACCGGGGTCCCGAACGCGCCAGACGGTCAAGAGAGCGATCCGTCCAATGGGTGCCGCCGCACGTCGACGCCGACGAATGCGCCTCGAACTCGAAAGCCACCTCACGGCGGCGCTCCCTGCCCCCA
>JBHWSH010000134.1:0-6794 GCA_043427135.1 Marmoricola sp.
CTGTGTCGCGTCTTCGTCCTCGCCGACGAATGCGGCCGCGGGCGCGTACCGACGCACCGCCGCACGCCACGCGGTCGTGAGCTCGTCCACGGCGTCCGTGCCGAACGCGGCGGACATCTCCTCCAGACCGTCGATGTGCACGACGGTCACGCTGACGAGTTCGCGCCGCCACCCGGCGCGCTCCGTCATGTCATTGATGGCGTCACGGTACGTGCGGGCCAGCATGATGCCGTCGGCGGCGACACCATTCCCACTGAGCCACTCGTAGCGCTGAGTCGCACTCTTGGCCGCCCGCAGTGTCGAGGTGACGACGACGGCGACGATCGTGAGGATGACGGTCGCGATGTTCGCGGAGATCGAGCCGAACCAGGTGTTGAAGAACTCGCCCTCGGCCCCGTCGATCAGGAAGACGATGAGTCGCGCGAAGTAGTACACCCCGGCGGCGAAGAGGACACCGCTGAACAGCCGCACGTTGCCGATCCGCCCCATCGGGCGGCGCAGGGACTCCGCGCCCCCGAAGGCGAAGAAGACGACGATGGCCGCCGCCATCACCTGCCAGCCGCCCCAGGCGCCGACGACCGGTACGCGGATCATCGCGGCGGCGAAAGTTCCCACGGCGAGGGCGCCGACCAGAAGCGACGACCAGACGAGGCTGCGCTCGTTGTAGCGGCGGTTGCCGAGCCAGATGAAGCCCGGGGTGAGGGCGAACGCCGCGTTGCCGATCGCGATCGCGGCCGCCCCTCCGATGCCGGCGGCCCAGGAGATGTAGGCGAACGTGGTCGCCGTGCCGCAGAGATAGCCCACCGCCCACAGCCGTCCCGCGCCCGTGTCCCGTCGGCGGAGCGTCTCGATCACGAAGATCCCCGTGGCCACCAGCGCGACCAGGGCGGTCATCACCGTGACGGTCAGCAGGTCGAGCGTCATGGCTGGCCCCTCTCATCGGGCGCCACCCGCGTGGCCGCATCGGTGGCGGCGCCGTCGGATGCCGCGACCTCGGCCGTGACCGGCAGCTGCACGACGAAGGTGGTGCCGAGCCCCTCCGTGGAGGTCACGGTGATGTCGCCGCCGTGCGCCCGGACGATCTCCTGGCTGATCGCGAGTCCGAGGCCCGTCCCGGGCACGCCGCTCTCCGCTCGGAAGAAGCGTTCGAACACGCGCTCCCGGTCGGCGGACGACAGGCCGATGCCGGTGTCGCGGACGAGGAACGACGAGTGCACTCCGTCTGTCGAGGTGCCGAGCACGACGGTGCCGCCGTCGCGGTTGAACTTGATCGCGTTGCTGATGAGGTTGTCGATCACCTGCCGCACCCGCGCCGGGTCGATGAATGCGGGAGCCGGCGCCACGTCGTCGACGTCGATCCGGATGGCGCGTTCGAGGGCGAGCTGGCTGAGATCGGATGCCGAGGAGCGCAGCAGCTGTGCGATGTCGTGGGTCTCCGGAGAGATGGTGATCTCCGCCGACAGGCGGGATGCCGTGGACGCGGCGAGGATGCCCGAAACGATGCCGAGCAGCCGTTCACTGTTGCGATAGGCGACGTCGATCTGCCGGTGGACGCCCGCGGGCACGTCGTCGGCGTCGAGCGCCAGTTCCAGGTATCCGAGGATCGATGTGAGCGGCGTGCGCAGCTCGTGGGACACCGAGGCCACGAGGCTGTCACGTGCACGGAGCGCCGTGCGCTCCTCCGTCACGTCACGGGCGACGAGCACGACACCGGCGGGCTGCCCGTCGGCATCCGTCAGACGACGCGCCGAGAGGCTGATGGCGGCGCGACGCGAATCGGAGACGGGGTACCAGACGACCATGTCACTGAAGGTCTCGCCACGGGCGATGCGGGCGAGGGGACGGTCCGCGGCGGACAGCGGGGTCTGTCCATCTGCGGCGAACATCTCGCCGACGTAGTCGAGCTTGCCGAACCCGGGGATCCGCTGTTGGAAGCGCCCGAGGGCGTCGTTGACGAACGTCACCTCACCGTCCGCGCCGATCCGGAGGACTCCGAAGTCGACGGTGTCGAGCACTTCGGTAAGGAGCTGCTCCTGACGACTCGCGTGACGCAGGGCGGCGCCGAGCCGCGCGGACTGCTTGTCGAGCAGCGCCCGTTGCGCGACGAAGCGCTTCGTCGCGTTGTAGGCGGAGGCGCCGATCGCGATGATGACCGCGGGCAGCACGATGATCGCCCAGGAGAACTCGAACGAGGGAAGGACGGCGAGCGTCGTCCAGTACGCGCTGATGACGCTGATGCAGGCGATGAGGAACCAGATGCGCCCCATGGAAGAGAGCCACATCGTCGGGAAGGCCCACAGCAGCGCGACGCCGGGGACGTCGGAGCTGCGCATGAGCGCGATCGCCAGGATGTCCACCAGGGGGACGACCGCCACCCACGACGGGTTCAGGCGCGACCACGGCACCGCGAGGCTCGAGACTGCGGCGACCACGATGATGAGGACACCTGCAGCGAACTGCGGAGCGTTCCCGAGCCACCCGGCGGCAAGCCCGGAGAGGAAGATCGCGGCGACGATGGCCGTCAGCAGGATCTGGTTGTTCGCCACCACGCGGTCGCGGAGTTCGGTGAGGGGTACGTCGCCGTCATCCGACCGCAGGTAAGCGACCAGGCTGCGCCGCCGCGCGCCGGGCGTCTTCTCAGCGCGCTCGTCGCCGCTGGGCGTGTTGCTCACAGCGCAACGTTACCGCCCGAGCTGGTCTCGGTCCGGGCCCGCCACGGCGTTGTCCGCGGCGGAAACGGCCGAGGGGCCGGAGCCTTGCGGCTCCGACCCCTCGGACGTGTGGTGTGTCGATCAGCGACCGGACAGCTTCTCGCGGAGAGCCGCGAGAGCCTCGTCGTCGGCCAGCGTGCCGGCGCCGCTCGCGACGTCGGACGAGAAGCTCGAGCCACCGGTCTCGGCGGGAGCCGCAGCCTCGGCCTCGAGGGCCTTGGTGACGGCAGCCTTGTGAGCCTCCCAGCGACCCTGGGCAGCGGCGTACTCGGCCTCCCAGGCGAGGCGGGCCTCGTCGAAGCCTTCCTTCCACTGGTTGGTCTCGGGGTCGAAGCCCTCGGGGTACTTGTACTCGCCGTTCTCGTCGTACTCGGTGACCATGCCGTACAGCGCCGGGTCGAACTCGGTGCCGTTGGGGTCGACCGACTCGTTGGCCTGCTTGAGGGACAGCGAGATGCGACGACGCTCGAGGTCGATGTCGATGATCTTGATGAAGACCTCTTCACCGACCGACACGACCTGCTCGGCGAGCTCGACGTGCTTGCCCGAGAGCTCGGAGATGTGCACGAGGCCCTCGATGCCATCGGCGACGCGGACGAACGCACCGAACGGGACGAGCTTGGTGACCTTGCCCGGAGCGACCTGACCGATCGCGTGGGTGCGGGCGAAGACCTGCCACGGGTCCTCCTGGGTCGCCTTCAGCGACAGCGAGACGCGCTCGCGGTCCAGGTCGACCTCGAGGATCTCGACGGTGACCTCCTGGCCGACCTCGACGACCTCGGACGCGTGCTCGATGTGCTTCCACGAGAGCTCCGAGACGTGGACGAGACCGTCGACGCCACCGAGGTCGACGAACGCACCGAAGTTGACGATCGACGAGACGGTGCCCTTGCGGACCTGGCCCTTGTGGAGGTTGTTGAGGAAGTTCGAGCGCGACTCCGACTGGGTCTGCTCGAGCAGCGCACGACGCGAGAGCACGACGTTGTTGCGGTTCTTGTCGAGCTCGATGATCTTGGCCTCGATCTCCTGACCCACGTAGGGCTGGAGGTCACGGACTCGGCGCATCTCAACAAGGGAAGCGGGAAGGAAGCCACGCAGGCCGATGTCGACAATAAGTCCACCCTTGACGACCTCGATGACGGTACCGGTGACGACCCCGTCTTCTTCCTTGATCTGCTCAATCGTGCCCCAGGCGCGCTCATACTGGGCACGCTTCTTGGACAGGATCAGACGACCTTCCTTGTCCTCCTTCTGCTGAACGAGGGCCTCGATCTCATCACCGACATTGACGACCTCAAAGGGGTCCACGTCGTGCTTGATCGACAACTCTTTGGACGGGATGACACCCTCAGTCTTGTAACCGATGTCAAGGAGGACCTCGTCGCGGTCCACCTTGACGACGGTCCCAGAGACGATGTCGCCGTCATTGAAGTACTTGATGGTGGCGTCCACAGCGGCCAGAAAGGCCTCCGGGCTACCAAGGTCGTCAACCGCCACGGATCCATCGGCGGTGTTGGCGGCATTCTGCTGGTCGGTGTCGACCGGGTTCGAGGTGGAGGCCTCAGTGGAGGAGGTCATGTAGTAGGACTCCGATTGATGTCATATGGCTTGAAACACGCCGCAGCCCCGACCGTGGGGTCGAGCACGATCTACTCCCGTCCGAGATCGCACAGACCACAACGCAGTAGCCAGCGTAATACCCGAAACCCCGAAGGGTCAACCAACCTCCTTTTCAAACGGGTCTTGCCGTGCTCACCGTCAACACGGAAGTTGAGCACAAATAGGAGGTCTATTGTACAAGAGGGTAGCCTATATCCGGATCCGTTCCCTCGGACCCCGTCCGCATTCGGGAAATCCATCCCGAGCCTGAACCCTCGCAAGCCCTGGAGGACATCACAGTTATGACCGATCGGTCTCCCCGACGCCAAGAACCTTCCACCGGGTCAACCCCGTCGAACAGTTCGACTATCCATGCCGGCGACAGCGCACAGTCGGGCAGTCCGAAGTGGCGAATCGTTGCGCTCGTGGTGGTCATTGCTCTCATCATCGCCGCTATCGCCGTTATCTTCATTCAGCACAACAATAACAGCGACTCTGCTGGTGGAGCAGCATCATCAACCACCGCGACCACGACATCTAGCACATCGGGCATTCCCGCCGCTTCAGCTGTGAAAAAAGGCCCGGTCCCAGCCGGCTGCATGAAAACCCCCAAGCCGATCATGCCGGTGAAATATTCCATCGACGGGATGAAGGTGTCCGCGAAGGTACTATCCCGAGGCGTAGATGAGACTGGGGCCGCTGGAGCACCGCCAAAGAATGATCCCTCGTCAATGGCTTGGTTTAACCAAGGCCCGAAGATCGGTTCCGACAAGGGGAACGCTGTGCTAACCGCGCATACTTACCACAAGGGCGGGGCTCTTGGTAACCGCCTCTACGACAAAAACAACGGCATCAAAAAGGGCGACATTATCCGCCTGACTGACAAGGCGGGGCAGACCGTGTGTTACCGCTACGATCACGACATCAAGGTCATGGTCAAGGACTACAACCCTAATTCAAATATTCTTTACGACAACAATGGTCCAGCCCAGGCCGCCATCGTGATCTGCTGGGATTACGTCAAAAAAACTGGAGAATTTGACTCTCGCGTCATCTTCTACGCATATCCAGTCGCATGATCTTTATCAGGCTCCATAATTTCACCTAAGGCCACCCTGAGGCGAGCGTGCATATTCGACCACTTCTATTCTGAAGCTTATGAACCGTAGTGCGCGCTCGTCCATTCCGTCCACACTTCTCACCGATCTGCTCGCAGCCCTCGGGGAGACCAAGGTCAGCCACGATCCTCTCAACCTGGCTGCGGTGGCCCCCGATGCCTCCCACTACCTGCTCACTCCAGGTGTCCTCGTCCGCACCGGATCGACCTCCGATGTCGCAGCAGCCATGGCGGCAGCCAAACGCCACAACGTGGCTGTCAATTTCCGTTCCGGCGGAACGAGTCTGTCGGGGCAGGGCCTGACGAACGGTGTCATGGTCGACACCCGACGGTCCTTCCGCGGCATTGAGGTGCTCGACGGCGGCCGCAAGGTTCGCGTCCAGCCTGGGGCGACGATCGTCGCCGTCAATTCCGTCCTTGCCAGGTACGGACGCAAACTCGGCCCCGGCCCGGCGTCGTCAGTGGCATGCACCCTCGGCGGAGTGCTGGCCGACAACTCCTCAGGTATGAGTTGCGGCACCGTCGCCAATTCTTACCGCACCCTCGACTCCATGGTCTTTGTGTTGGCATCAGGCACCGCCATTGACACCGCTGACCCACAATGTGAGGACAAACTGGCCCATGACGAGCCCGAACTCGTCGAGACGCTCATGGCACTACGAGACCAATGCCGAGAGCAGGCCCGTGCCGACGAAATCGCTTTCCAATTCTCGCGCAAGAACACGATGGGTTATGGGCTCAACGCCTTCCTCGACTACGACACTCCAGCGCAGATCCTCTCCCACCTCATGATCGGTTCGGAGGGAACCCTTGGATTCATCTCCTCGGCCGTTATGAACACCGTGAAGATCATGCCAAACCTGGCCACCGCCTTGCTCCACTTCCCCACTCTTGACGCTGCCACCAAAGCACTACCAGCTTTAGTGAAATCCGGGGTGACCGTCACTGAGCTGATGGATTCCTCGTCCCTCCAGTTGTGCCGCGATGACCCGGCCCACGGTCACATCATTCCGCCAGCTCCCGGGAGCGGAGATGCTGCTCTTCTCGTCGAGTACCACTGCCCAGATCAAAAATCACGAGATGAGGCTGTCACAGCTGGCAACTCCGTCATCTCCGAGCTGGATCTGGTCAATAAGCCCACGTTCACCGACGCCCCCGCTGTGCGTGGCCCAATCTGGACCCTACGCAATGGCCTTTATGCCAAGGTCGCCGGCACACGGCAGTCAGGCCAGACAGCCCTGCTGGAGGACATCGCCGTTCCCGTCGAAAACCTCGCCGCGGTGTGCGAAGACCTGCAGCAACTTTTCAGCGAACACAATTACCCAGAGTCGATCATCTTCGGCCATGCCAAGGACGGGAACATTCAC